>JBGPOW010000020.1:0-35545 GCA_041488235.1 Binatia bacterium | reverse complement strand
ATGCAGTAAGAACTTAAAGCATTCTTTTATGGGTGGAAATCCAGAAATCCTTTCCCCGCCACCCACCCCCATTCACGCCGGCGCCCCCCCGGGGCCCCCCCCCCCCCCCCCCCCGCTTCTCGCCCGCCGCCCGTCGCTCGCCGGACCGCCCCACTCCACCGACGGTCGATCCGGCCGACGCGCTCGGTCGTGGTGCCGCGCCCGGTCGGGGGTGCCGCGGCATCTCCGCGTGCGCGCCGCTGGGCTGCTCACGCGCTGAGCGCGAGTTTGTTGCGGGCGCTCTTGCCGATGCGCGAGCGTGGCTGGCGTTTCGCGAGGTGCTCCAGGAGCTCTTCCCCGAGCCGCTGCCCCGGTCCGGTGCTCTCCGCGAGGGCGAAGCCGATCGCGTAGAGCTCCTCCGGGTCGAGCGTGCGCTCGCGCTTCAAACGGGTGCTCGTCGGGAATCGCCGTTCCTCGAGCGTGGCGAAGACGTCGAGCGCCGGATCGGGACGACGGAAGGGCGCATCGAGGCCGCGGCGACGCGTCTTCACCAGCGCCAGTGCGAGCTGGTACGCATCCTCGTCGGTCGCGACCGGGAGCTCGCGCAGGATCTGACGCAAACGTCCCGCGTCACGCGCGCGGCCACCCTTCATCAGCCGCGCGCTCTCCTTGCGTAGCGACTCGGCGAGGAACTCGGGCGCGGCCGCGCGCAGGAAATGGAGGAACGCTCCCTGAATGCGGTCCTCGGCGGCGAATGCCTGCACGGTGCGCCGCCACAGCGCCTCCAGCGCCGGCCGGCGCCACGCGGCGCCGTAGCCGGCGAGCGTCTCCGCCATCGTGAATGCGGCGCTGGCGTCGGTCACGGCGGCGAAGCGCTTCATCAAGGCTTGGCGCGCCTCGGGGATCTTGCGCAGCGACCCGGCAGCCGAGCGGCGAACGGCGTCCGCGTCCTCGAGGCTGCCGAGGAGCGCCTTCAGGGCGCCCGGCGCGGCGCTGTCGCCGAGCTTCGCGAGCGCGAACGAGCGCACCGCGACGTGCGGGCTCTCGCGCAGCCGTAGCAAGAGCGGCTGTGTGTCGGCGCCGAAGCGATGTCCCTCGAGCATCTCGAGCGCCTGCCGCACGACGTGCGCGGCATCGGCGTCCTCGAGGATCGCGATCAGCGCCGCCACCTCCTTGGCGAGGAGCTTCTCGCGGCGGACGCACGCGGCAAGGGCGGCGAGCGCCTCGGCGCGCACGTGCGGGAGATCGCCACGCGTCGCCTCGGCGAGCAGCCACCGCCGCGCGTCCGGCAGCGCGAGTGCGCCGCACGCGCGGACCAGGAAGAGCCGCGCCGCGCCGCTCGCGCCGACCTCGCGCCGCTCGGTCGCGGCGAGCATGTGGCGCACCAGGGCGGCGCGGCCGCGGTCGTCGAGTTCGCGGACGCGTCGGTGCAGGGTGTCGGCCGCGGCGCGCGCGATCTCGGCATCACCCCGCACGACGACCGTCACGAGCGCCTCGATCGCGGGCGCGCTCGCAATCGTCGCCAGCACGTCGACCGCGCCGAGCAGCCACGTCCGTCCGGCGCCTTCGGCGCGACCAGCGACCGCCGCGACCGCCGGCGCCCCGTAGTCGACGAGCAGGCGCCGCGCACGCTCACGGACGGTGGGATCGGCGGCATCGAGGAGGGCCAGCACGGCGGGAAGCACGGCAGCCGGGCGCAGCTTCTCGACGTAGCGGAGCGCGTACTCCTGGAGCACCGTGTCGCTCGCGAGCGCCTCGGCGACCACCGCCCCGGTTCTCGCATCGTCGAGCTTCAGCTCGGCGAGCATCAGCATGGCGGCGGCGCGGCGCTCGAGGTTCTCGGGACCGGCGGCGAAGGCAAGAAGGGAGGCGGCGGTACGATCCATCGCGTCGCGACGCTACCACGCGCTTGGGCGCCGCGGAATCGTGCGCCGCACACGGCCGTACATCGTCGCTGCGGCGGCGACGGTGCAGACGATCGCGACCCGGTACAGCGCCTCGTACGACCAGCGGTCGGCGATCAAGCCCCCCGCGAGCGGCGCGATCGCCGCCATCAGCTCGCCGAGCGCGTTCACGACGGCGATGCGCAAGCCGAGGCCGGCGCCGTCGCCGAACTCGTACACGAGATTGATCGACGCCATCTGCATGCCTCCCTGCGCGCAGCCGACGAGGACGAAGAGCGCCGTCGCCGCCGCGAGCGTCGTCGGGGCGCCGAGCGCGACGCCGAGCGCCGCCACCCAGAGCGCTGCCGCCGCGAGAAACACGCCGCGGAAGCCGACGCGGTCGGCGAGCTGGCCCCAGAGGAGATTTGCGAGCGTGTTGGCGACGAAGTACGCGACGCTCAAGCGGCCGATGTTCGCCGGGTCGTGCGGCAGAAAATGGCTGGCGGCGATGATGAAGTAGGGCGCCGCCATCAGCGCCAGGGCGCCGAGGCCGCGCGCGACGCAGTACCACGCGAACGGCGGATCGCCGGCGAGGAGCGCGGGCACGCTGCGGACGGTGGTCGCGAACGAGCGCGGCTCGTCGACGATCGGCGAACGCGGCTCGCGGATCGCCGCGAAGCAGACGAGGCCGAGCGAGGTGAAGACGAACGCGACGAGATACGTGACGCCGTAACTCGCCGGAAACGGCATGCCGCGCAGGAGCCGCCCCGCGAGCCACGCGACGGCCGCGGCGGTCGTGCCGCCGGCGAAGTCGCGCAGGCCGAGAAAGCGCCCGCGGCGGGCGAGCGGAATCACCTTCGCCATCAAGAGGCCGTAGACGACGGTCTGGAGGCCGTTCAGCACGCTGAACGCGCAGTAGAGCGCGAAGAACGTCGCGTAGTTCGCGCGGGCCGGCAGGAGCAGGGCGGCGAGCGCCATCCCGAGCACCTGAAAGCGCATGGCGCTGCCGATCACGACCGCCGTGCGCTTCACCAGCGGCCGGTGCGCGACGTACGCAGCGCCCGCGACCGGCGAGAGAAAGCGCCCGATGCCGCCCGCGAACAGCAGCACCCCGACGGCGGCATTCGAGCCGCCGAGGCGGAACAAATAGTCGGGAACGAAGGTCGGCGCTGTGATGAGGCGCCAGCCCGTGGTGCCGAAGAGCCCGTAGAGCAGATGCGCGCCGAGGTTCCAGCGATAGTTCCGGGCCACGTCCGCCTCGTAACGCGCGACGGCTGCCGCCGTCCCCGCGTCGTCGGCGGCCGGCGGCGTCGACGGAAGCGAGCTCACGGCTCGATGCTTGGCCGCGGCGGTGCCGCGTCGCCAGCGCGTCCGTAGCGTGCGAGCACTGCCATGAGGACCGCAAACGGCAGAACGGTCAGCGCCGTCTCGAACAGCGACCCCTCGCCGGGCGAGCGCAGGGCGACCGTCGTCGAGAGGCCGCTCACGACCAAACCGGCGATGCCGATGCCCATGAGCGCGTCGCCCGCGATGAGGCCGGATGCGAAGAGTGTCGCGGCGTCGCTGCCCGCCTCCGCGTCCGTCGGGCGCGCGAGAAGCGCGCGCAGCACGCCGCCGAAGATGAGCGGGGTCGAGGTGGTGATCGGCAGGTAGAGGCCGATCGCGAAGGCGAGGGTGACGACGCCCGCCGCCTCGGCGGCGAGCGCGAGCGCGGCGCCGAGCAGCATGAGCGCCCACGGGAGCTGCCCCGCCATCACGCCGCTTGCGAGGGTCGCCATGAGCTTCGCTTGCGGCGCCGGCAGGGTCGGCGAGCCGAGGGTGTACGCGGCGTCGAGGAGGAAGAGCACCGAGCCGGCGCGCAGCGCCGCCGCGACGACGCCGATCATCTGCCCGATCTGCAGGCTCCGCGGCGTCGCGCCGAGGAGGGCGCCCGTCTTCAAGTCCTGCGCCAAGTCGCCGGCGAGTGCGATCGCGATCGCGACGATCGCGCCGGCGGTGATGCTCGCAGCGAGTCCCGCCGGCCCGCGCTCGCCCGTCGCTGCGAGGCAGAGGCTGGTCGCGAGGACCGCGGTGATGGTCATGCCGGAGACCGGCTGCGAGGTCGTGCCGACCAGGCCGACGATGCGCCCCGACACGACGACGAAGAAAAAGGCGAAGACCACGGCGAGCGCCGCGGGAAACGCGCTCAAGCGCAGCGGCGGCAGCAGCCAGAGCGCGAGCGCGACGGCGACGAGTCCGCCGAGCACCGCCTGCGGTGCGACGTCGCGCTCGGTGCGTGCCACCGCCGCGCCGTGTGCCGTGCTCGGACGCAGGCGGCGCAGCGCCGCGCCCATGACCGGCACCGCGCGCACGACCGCGGAGATGCCGCCGGCGGTCACGGCGCCGGCGCCGACGTAACGGACGTAGCGGCTCCAGATCTCGGTCGCGCCGAGCGCGCCGATCGCGGGGACGCCGAGCAACGCGCCGAGCGGCCCGCCGCCGATCGCGTCGAAAAAAGGAATGAGCAGCGTCCAGCCGATCACGCCGCCGACGAGGATGGTGAGCGCGATCCGCGGGCCGACGAGATACCCGACGCCGAGGAAGATCGGCGACAGCTCGGCGCCGATCGTCGCCTTGTGCAGCCGCGTGACGCTGACCAAGACGTTGTCGCGCCAGAGGGCGAGGCCACGCATCGCGAACTGATAGAGGGCGCCGATCGCGATGCCGATGAAGACCGGCCGCGCGCTCGCGCTGCCACGGTCGCCGGCGATCAACACCTGCGCGCACGCGGTGCCCTCGGGGAAGGGCAGCGTCGCGTGTTCCTCGATGGTGAGCGCGTGCCGCAGCGGAATCATGAGGAGGATGCCGAGCACGCCGGCGAGCGCGCCGATCAGGAAGATCTGCAGCCCCGACGGACGAAGCTCGAGAAAGATCAACGCCGGAACGGTGAAGATGACGCCGGCAGCCAGCGACTCGCCGGTCGACGCGATCGTGTGGACGACGTTGTTCTCGAGAATGGTGCCGCGCCGCAGGAGCCCGCGCAGCACGGTCATCGACAGCACCGCCGAGGGAATCGACGCCGAGACGGTGATCCCCACCTTCAAACCGAGGTACGCGTTTACCATCCCGAACGTCAGCGACAGCACGATGCCGAGGGCGACTGCGAGGAGCGTGAGCTCGGGCGGGTTCTCCTCCGGGGACACGTAGGGCCGGAGCGTGCGGTCCGGGGCGGTCATACGCTTGGACGGCGGGCGAAGAAGTGCATGACGCGGTACTCGCGGCCGATGCGCTCCTCGAAGCGACGGCGTGCGGCGGTCGCCCGGTGCCAGGCGTCATCCGCCGGCAGCGTCGTGGCGAGCAGCCGCTCGAGGCGCGCGCGCGCCGAGAGCACGACGGACGACGTCTCGCCGCGCTCGGGGGTGACGTCCTCGTGGACGACGTGTTGGAACCCGGCGGCGGCGAGCGCGTCGACGTACTCCTCCACGGTGCCGTGACGCCACGGCGGAGCGAGCGCGGGAATCTCCGCATCCCGTCGAACGACTTCCTGTAAGGCGAGCGTGCATCCCGGACGCAGGACGCGAAAGAGCTCCGCGATCGCGCGCTGGCGATCGCTCGCGTGGTGCAACGCCTCGACGCTCCAAATTTGCGTGAACACGCCGTCGCGCGCCGGTACCGACTCGAACGAGCCGGCGACGCCGCGCACCCGCGTCCCCAGGCGCACGCGACGCGAGAGTCGCGCCCCGGCGGCCACGAGTCGCGGAGCGGCGTCGAGCGCCACCACCCGGCAGCCATAGCGCAGCGCCAGCCATCGCGCGCCGCCGGCGATCCCCGCTCCGGCGTCGAGCACGACGACGTATTTCCGGAAGTCGCCGTGCCGCGTCAGCCGGTCGAGAAGCCGAAGGCTCGGACCGCCGATGCGGTCGAGGCCGTAGAACGGGTCGTGCGCCGGTGCCGGGGTTGCCGACGCGAGCTCGCGGACGAGCGACAGCATCGCCTGCTCCACGGCGGGTGAGACCACGTCGTAGAGTGCCGCCACCGCCGGCAGCCATCCGCCGCCGGTCTCACCGCCATTCCTCGGCATCATCGAGCCGCGCGATGCTACGGGCGACGACATGCCAAGGCAACGGCGATCGTTTCGCGCCTAGGCAGCGGTCGGAGCGAGCAGCTATGCTCGCTGTATGGCGAGCAAGCAACCCGCATGTCACTCCATCGGCATTCCGCGCCCCTCGCCGTCAGCCGCGCCCTCCGTCGAGGTCGAGCGCCGTCTCCGCGCCGCGTTCCCTGATGTGTGGGCGCGGTACGAGTGGCTGCTCGCCGCGCGTACCGTCGGGCGGCGTCCCCGCAAGACGTCCTGAGCGACGCGCGCGTCGCTAGGATCCCTAGCTCTCGTCGTCGGCGCTCCCGAGCGCCACTTTCTTCTCGACGATCGTCATTGGGCCGCGGTGCGAGAACACGACGACGTCGTCGGGCGCCTCGGTGCCCTGCAGCTTGAGGATCACGCGCATGCGCTCCTCCGCCTCACGCGTGAGGACGTCGCTCTTGCGGACGCCGCGGTTGTCCGTGTCCTGGCGGACCGTGTACTCGCGCGTCTCCTTTTGGAACTCCGCGTCCGAGAGTCGATAGATCTTGTCGTTCGTCCGGATGGCGATCCGGTTCTCGAGCATCGCGCGCTTGCTCGGGTCGACCTCGCTCAGGACGAGCGACCCCGGTTCGCGACGCAGCTTCTGCGCGACCTCCTGCAGGAGATCCTCATCCTCCGTTTGGGCGCGTTGATGCGCCTGGGCCAGCATGAGGGCGGTGAGCGGCAGGACCAGCGTCGCGAAGCTCACGACGGTGCCGATGCCGAGGCGGCTGTTGACGCGCAAATGGCGGCCGAGATCGGAGAGCACGAGGTCGAAGCCGATCGGCAGCGCCACGGCGACGACCGCGACCGCGAGGACGACGGTCCCGTCGAGGCCGCCGTGAATGCCGTCGGAAAGCACGATGAACGCGGAGACCAGCAGCGCCGCGTAAAGCGCGAGCACCCAGCGCTTCGGCGACTCGTCGTAGATCATCGCCAGCGCGCCGGCGGCGCCGACGAGCGCGACGATCGATCCGAGGCTGCCCTCGGTGTAGATCATGCCGCCCGCGAACGCGAGAGCAACGGCAGTCACGGCGCCGAAGACGAGGCCGATCGCGAACGTTCCGAGGTGCGGTCGAGGCATGGTGCGATCCTCCGAATCCAGCGTCAGTATACCGGAGCCTATTCGAGGGTCACAATGGTAACGTTCGATCGCGAATCACCCGCCGACGGCGGCGGCGCGGCGGAGCTCGCGCTCGCCCGGCTCGCGACGCGGGAGCCGCAGCGTGAAGCGGCTGCCGACGCGCGGCGTCGACGCGACCTCTATGCGCCCCGCGAAGCAGTCGCTGACGATGTCGCGCGAGATCGAGAGGCCGAGGCCCGTCCCCTTGCCGGGCGGCTTGGTCGTGAAGAGCTCCTCGAAGATGCGCTCGAGATGCTCGGGTACGATGCCGCAGCCGGTGTCCTGGACGGCGATCGCGACCTCCCGCTCCGTCGCGGTCACCTCGATGTGAATGCGACCGTCGGCGCTGCCATGGTCCTCGTACGCGTCGATGGCGTTCGTGATGAGGTTCGTGAGCACCTGGCCGAGCTTTCCCGGATCGCCGTAGAGCGTCAGGTTCCGCGGGCAGTCGACGGTGACCGAGCAGGACGACAAGCGCAGCCGGTGCGAGAGCAACATCCTCGTGTCCTCGATCAGTTGCGGCAGCTCGAACGGACGCTCTTGGACGGCGTCGAGGTTGCGGGTGTGTGCCTTGATGCTGCGCACGTATCCGGCCGCCTTCGCCGTCCACTTGGCGACGTTTTCGACCGCGTCGCGGAGCTCGGACGCGAGCTCGCGGTGATCGTCCTCCGTCACGGTCGTGTCACCGATCGAGATGCGGTACTCGTCGACGAGGTCCTCGATCATCTTGAGCGAGTTCAGGGACGCGCCGAGCGGCGTGTTCACCTCGTGCGCGATGCCGGCTGTCAGTCGCCCGAGGGCGGCCATCTTCTCGGCGCGTACCAGGTTCTCCTGGCTGCGCTGCAGCTCGTGATAGGCGCGTTCGAGCTCGCCGAGCGAGCGCGCGAGCTCGTGATTCGTGGTCGCAAGCTCCTGCGTCCGCTGCGCCACTTTCTGCTCCAGCCCGACGTTCAGCTCCTCGATCTTTCCATACGAGAGCGCGTTGACGATCGCGACCGATACTTGGTTGGCGAACGTATGGAGGAAATCGAGGTCGTCGAGGGTGTAGAGGGTCCCGGACTTCTTCGGGCCGAGGGTGATGAATCCGCTGAGCTCGTCACGGACTCGCAGCGGCAGCGCGAGCTCCGCACCGAGTCGCTCCAGCATCGTCCGGCACTCGCGCTCCGCTCGGCCGAGGTGCAAGTCGTCCGCGAAATCGTACAGGCTGACGGCGCGTGCGGCGCGCTGGAGGCGCGCGATGAGGGGATGCTCGGCGGCGATCGGTACGGGACGCTCGCGGGGGACGGCGCGACCGTCCGCGAGCGTGAAGCCGCCGTCGCGCCCGCGCAGCCACACCGCGGCGCGGTCGATCAGCAGCGCCTCGCAAATCGTGTCGAGCGTGAGGGTGTGGATCTCGTGCACGTTGAGCGTGGCGACGAGCGCACCGCTCGCGCGCTCGAGCGTCTTCTGCGCGTTGTGGCTCGTCCGGTAGTAGAGCCGATCCACGGTGCGCTGCACGGCCTCGCGCATCGGCGTCAGCAGCACGATGATCAGCAAGCTGAAGACCAGCGGGAACGCGGGTGACAGCGTCACGTTCGCCGTTTGCAGCACCATGCCCAGGCCGAGCACGACGATGGCGTACGTGACCATGATGATGCCGCTCAGCAGCAGGTAATTGATGCCGCGGCGGAGCATGGCGTCGATCTCGAAGAGATCGAGCTTCACGACGGCGTATGCCAGGCTCAACGGAAAGAGGAACGCGGTGAACGCGGCGAGATTGATCGGCTGCTCGCCGCCCGAGAATCCCGACATCGTCACCAACCATGCCGGGATCGCGAACCCGCTCACGATGCCGAGCAGCACGATGCCGAGGCGCTTGCGAACGAGGAGCGATGCGCTCGTCGCGTACGCGTGGATGCCCGAGACGATCATCCCGGCGCCCGCGAAGCCGACCGCCGTCATGCAGAGGTTGTGCACGCGCGAGTAGATCTGCGCGTCGTAGAGGAAGACCTGGTAGACGGTGACGAGCGCGAGCCCGGCGGCGTAGACCCCGAGGAGGACGAAGCGCCGCCAGCGTCCCAGGCGCAGCACCGGGAACACCAGCATCAAGTGGAGCAGGGTCGCCGGAAAGAGCGCCTCGGTCGTGACGTGAAGGCGGAAGAGCTCGGCGGGCCCGTACAGGTCCATACCGGTCAAGAAAAACGCTCCGGCGTTCAGCGCCAGCACGACCGTGCCGGTCGTCGTCGCTCCGCGTGGACCGAGGATCCAGACCGCGATGCCGACGCCGGTGAAGATCAGTCCGTTCACGAAGTACGCGCCGAAGAGCGAGACGTAATCGCGAAACGAGAACCGCATCGACGCAATGGCCCGCTGCTCGCGGACGTTGCGCGTCCCGAGCTCGTAATGGAAGACCGTGCCCGGGGGTGCGGTGGCGACGGCGTCGTAGACTTCGCGCGCGGACGCAACGGGTCGTCCGTCGAGGCGGACGACTTGACGTTGATAGATGCTCGTTTCCTGCTGCAACCCCGTCCAATGCGTCAGGCCGACCGAGGGCACCACCCGATTCGCCATCAGAAAGAACCCGGGAAACGTGCGGTCGATCCATCCGAAGCTGTTGATGAGCGCGCCGACTGCGACGCCGACCGCGATGATCGTGTAGAGCGCGATCGCGACTCGGCGGCTGCGAGGCAGGGGCCGCGCGGAGGTCGGCATCAGGCGCCCCGTCGACGGCGGCGCCGCGGCAGTACGAGCGCGACGCCGAGGACGACGCAGCCGAGCGCGAACGCGTCGCCGATTCGCGTGTACAGCGACAGGTCGCGCCGCGCGCTCACCTCGCCGAGCGCGACGCCGCTGCGATCCGCTTCGAGCAGCCCGAATGGCCGTCCCACCGGGTCGATGAACCCGGAGATCCCCGAGGCGGCGGCGCGCGCGACGAAGCGGTGGTTCTCGACCGCACGGAACACCGAGATCGACAAGTGCTGGATGCCCGCGCCGAGCCCGGCGCGATCGACCCAGCCGTCGTTCGAGATGTTCACCAGGATCTCGGCGCCGGCGCGCGTCAAGCGGCGCGCGAGGTCCGGAAAGATGATCTCGTAGCAGATGAGCACGCCGAGGCGCCCGATCGCCGTCGGGAACACGGTGCTTTCGGTGCCGGCGCTGAACTCACCGTCGCCGTCGGCTGCGAACGCCTCGTCGAACGCGAGCGGCCGGTACTCGGCGAAGGGCACGAGGCGGATCTTGTCGTACGCCGCGAGCGCGCCGGTCGTGGCGACGTGATACGCGGAGTTGAAGTAGCGTTGCCGGACGCCGTCCTCGACGCGCGGCCCGCCGAAGACGAGCCCGCCGGCCGTCCGTCGCGCGAGGTCCTGCAGCGCCGGGAGCAAGGCGACGTCGCGCTGCGGGTAGAGCGTGACCGCGTATTCGGGCCATACGAGGAGATCAGGATGGCTCTCTGCGATCACGCGTCTGGAGAGGCTCACATAGGCGAGGAGATTGCGCTCGGCGTTGCTACGTTCCCAGCGCCAACTCGCCGGCAGATTGCCCTGCGCAAGCGCGACGGTCGCCGTGCTCTGCGGCGAGGTCCGCGTCGTCTCGTCGATGCGCCACACTCCGTAGCCGACGCACGCGGCGACGAGTGCGAGCGCGATCGCGAGCGGCGCCGCGGCGCGGACGAGGCGGCAGCTCCGCGCGGTGCGCGCCGCGGTGCGAAGCGCGAGGTAGACGCCGACGTTCACCGCTGCGATCACGAACGACACGACGTATACACCGCCGAGATCGGCGACCTGTACGAGCGGCAGCCGCTGCCACTGTGAGTGGCCGAGGAGCTCCCACGGGAGTCCGGTGAAGAACGTGGCGCGTGCCAGCTCGTAGGCGACCCACAGCGCCGGAATGCCGACGAACGCGTGCCATCGTCCGCGCCGCAATAGCCGGCGCGCGGCGACCGCGAAGAGTCCCACCCAACCCGACACGAAAAGCGCGCAGATGAACGCTCCGAACGCGACTGCGGCGACCACGCCGGCGTTGAAGTACCCGGCGACGGCGCCCACCACCCATGGCACGATCGCGGCGAAGAACACGGCACCGTACGTTGCGCCGGCGAGGAAGGCACCGCCGGCGCTCGCGCGCGCCAGGAGCGCCAGCAGCGGGACGAGCGCGATCCACGCCGTGACGTCCTGACCATAGGGTGGGAAGGCCGCCGCGTAGAGAGCGCCTCCGGTCAACACCAGCGCCAGATCGAGGAGCCGCGGGCGCATCGAAGCCTCGACGGCCGGTGACTATCTGGCGGCGGAGACGGACCGCAGCGTGGGCTCGGTCACGCGGCGTGCCGTCGCCGGCACGCCCTGCGGGCGGCGGAGCGAGATGAAGAACGTCGCGCCCTCGCCGAGCGTGGACTCGACCGTAACGTCGCCTCCCATCAGCCGTGCGAGCTTGCGGGCGATCGGCAGGCCGATACCCGTTCCCGATTCGGTACGCGTGCTGGTGCCGTCCACCTGGCGGAACGGCTCGAAGATCTGCTCGTGATCCTCGCGGGCGATTCCCATTCCAGTGTCGCGCACCGCGAGCGCGACGCGGTCGTCGCGAACGTCGGCCGTCACGGTGATCGTCCCCGCCGTCGTGAACTTCACCGCGTTCGAGAGCAGGTTCATGACGATCACGCGGAGCTTCGCGGGGTCGGCGGCGACGGGCGGCAGCGGCTCGCGGATCTGCCACTCGAAGCGAATGGGCTTCTCGCGGATCAGGATCGCAGCCGAGCGCTCGAACTCGGCCCGTAGCGTCTCGCCCTCGACGTCCGTCGCGCTCGAGATCGTCACTCCGGCATCGAGGTCGGAGAGGCCGAGGAAATCGTTGACGAGCTGCAACAGCATTTTCGCGTTCTGGTGAATGCGGTCGAGCGTCTCACTCCCTCCCGACTGCGCGGCGTGATCCTCCTTCAGGATTTGGGTGTAGCCGAGGATGATGTGCAGCGGCGTGCGGAACTCGTGCGAGATGTTCGCGAGGAGCTGCGATTTCAGGATCTCCGCCTCACGGACGCGGCGCAGTTGCTCGTAAGACTTGATCGCCACCTCGACCCACAGGAGCAGCTTGTCGGGACCTTCCGACTTGTCGTGGTAACCTTGGATGTCGAGCTTCTGCAGCATCTCGCGCGGCGGCTTCTCGCCGGAGTATCCGGTCTGGAGCACGATCTGGACGTGCGTATCGATCTTGCGAACCTCGGCGATCAGCTCCTCGCCGGTCATGCGCGGCATGAAGTAGTCGACGAGGAGAATGTGCACCTCGTGTTGGCCGAAGAGCTCGAGGGCGCGCGGGCCGCTCTCGGCCAAGAGCACGTGATGACCTTCGCGCTCGAGCAGGCGGTGCACGGACGCCAGCGTCTCCTCCTGGTCGTCGACGACCAGAATCGTGTACCCGGACGCGTCGCCTACCGTGCGTTTGCGGGCCATCGCGGCGAAAAAGCAGAGCAAGATACGTTCCCCGACCCGCGTTGCCGACGTGGACGAAAATTCTTCGTCGCCGCAGGCCCATGGCCGCTCGGTACGCGTCCGACGTGTCACATGGTTGCGGACGAGTGGCAGTCTTCCGCCACTCGATCGCCGTCGAGGCGCGTGTCAGCTGCGACGCCGCATGCGTCGTCGCATGCTCGTGTCAGCGGCGCGTGCGACGCTCACGCGCGTGCCGCGAGGCGCGGAGCTGACGAGTCACGACCTGCTCGACGTAGCGGGCGAGCATGTCACTTTCGAGGTTGACGGGGTCGCCGGGGCGACGGTCGTCCAGCGTCGTCGCGACGAGCGTGTGCGGGATCACGGCGACGGTGAACGACCGCGCCGTGCACTCGAACACGGTGAGACTGATGCCGTCGACCGCGACGGAGCCCTTCTCGACGAGATAGCGCGCCAGCGACCCGGGCACGCCGAAACGGAACAGGGCGCCGTCGCCTTCGCGTGTGATCGAGCGCAGCTCGCCGATCCCATCGACGTGGCCGAAGACGAGGTGTCCGCTCAGTCGGTCGGAGAGGCGGAGCGAGCGCTCGAGATTGACGCGCCTTCCGGGCCGCAGCGCGCCGAGGGTGGTGCGGCGCAGGCTCTCCGGTGAGACGTCGACCGCGAACGTCGTGCCGCGGACGCGCGTCACCGTCATGCAGGCACCGCTCACGGCGATGCTCTCGCCGATCGCGAGGCCGCGCGGCCCACCGCGGATCGTGAGCCGCGCGCCGCCACGCGCGGCGGCCGTCATTGTGACCACCTCGCCGACGCGCTCGATGATGCCGCTGAACACGGGATCAGCCGCCGCGGCGGCGAGTCGCGGTCAGCGGCCGCGCCCGAGGTAGCGCGCGAGCCAGCCGGCGCTCTCGCGACGGGCGAGCTCTTCGACCTCGGCCTTGTCGAGCCACACGCCGCCGCAATGCGTGCACTCCGCGACGGTGACGCCGAGATGCGACGCCGAGGTGAGCGCCTCGCCGCACTTCGGACAGCGCATGTGCGCTCCGGTCCGCGCCCCGGTCTCTTCGCTGCCGGCCTTCTCCTCGCGCATCTTCTCGACCAGATCGCGATCGCGCTCCGCGAAATACTTGTCCTCGCGCGCGCGCTCCGCGTCGCGAAGCTTGTCCCCGAACCGGTCTTTCTCGTCAGACATCGTCCGGCCTCCGTGACCCCGTCTCATGCGCGGACCGTCGCCAGCCCGTGCGCTCCTCCAGATAGTGCAACCAAGCCTTCGCGCGCGTGCTCTCGGTCGAGAGCAACGACAAGCCCATGATCAAAAACAGGATGCCTTGCAGAAACGGCAGGAACAATCCGATCACGCCGAGCACGAGGAGCAAGACGCCGAGCGTGATCTTCCCGAATCTCCACAGTCGCTGCGTCATCGCTACCGCGCCGGCAACGATTGTATAAGTGCCCGCGCCGGAGCGTCAATTCGACGTCGAGCGCACGATGCCAAGTTGGAACCCGGTTGCCGACGTGCCAGGATAACGAGCCGCATGAGACAGCGCGCCAGCCGATGATTCCGCTGCGCGACACCATTCCGTCCGAGACCATGCCGGTCGTCACCCGGCTCCTGATCGCGGCGAACGTGCTCGTGTTCCTGCACCAGGCGGGGCTCGGTCACGCGGGAGAGGCATTCATTCGTACGTACGGACTCGTGCCCCGTCGCGTACACTTCGATCGCGTCGAGACGTTGAGCCCGCTCCTCAGCAGCATGTTCCTCCACGGCGGATGGATGCACCTTCTCGGGAACATGCTCTATCTCCACATCTTCGGCGACAACGTCGAGGATCGACTCGGGCACCTGCGCTATCTCGCGCTCTACTTCATCGCAGGCATCGTGGCCGGGATCGCGCAAGTGACGATCAATCCGCACTCGCCGTTGCCGATGGTCGGTGCCAGCGGTGCGATCGCCGGCGTCACCGGCGCGTATTTCCTCTTCTTCCCACGGGCGCGCATCGTCACGTTGGTGCCGATCTTCATATTCCTACAAATCGTCGAGCTGCCGGCGGTCTTTTTTCTGCTTTTCTGGTTCGCGTTTCAGCTCCTTCTCGGAATCGGGTCGCTCGGCATGGGCACGGCGGCCGGAGGCGTGGCGTTCTGGGCGCACATCGGCGGCTTTCTCGCAGGGATGGTGCTGGGTCCGATGCTGGCGCGCCCGCGATCCACGAGCGTCCGGCCCGCATGGTGAGCGGCTGCCGGTTCGGCGCGGAATCGCCGACGCGGCGGAGGTGCCATTCCGCAATTGATGGTTGCGATACCGCGTAGAATGGTTACGTTCCACCGGCAATGGATCCGGAAAAGCTGACACAAAAGTCGCAGGAGGCGATCCGCGACGCGCAAGCGCTCGCGACTCGCCGCCATCATCAGACCGTCGAGGTCGAGCACGTGCTCGTGGCGCTTCTGGCCCAGCCGCAAGGCCTGGTGCCGGCGCTGCTCGAGCGTGCCGGCGTCGACGTGCGCGCGCTCGGCGAGCGCGTCGAGGCCGAGCTCGGTCGCATGCCGCAGGTGTCCGGCGCGAACGCGCAGGTCTACATCGCCCCGCGCTTGGCGCGCGTCCTCGACCAAGCGCAGGCCGAGGCGACCACCCTCAAGGACGAGTACGTCAGCGTCGAGCACCTCCTGCTCGCGATGGTGGAGGAGCGCGGCGCGACGGGACGGCTGCTCGGTCAGATCGGCCTCACGCGCGCGAAGTTGATGGAGGCGCTGCGCGCCGTCCGCGGCAACCAGCGCGTCACCAGCCCGGATCCCGAGAGCACGTACGAGGCGCTGGAGAAGTACGGCCGCGACCTCACCAAGCTCGCCGAACAAGGCAAGCTCGACCCCGTCATCGGCCGCGACGAGGAGATCCGCCGCGTCATCCAGGTGCTCTCGCGGCGCACGAAGAACAACCCGGTGCTGATCGGTGAGCCCGGCGTCGGCAAGACGGCGATCGTCGAGGGACTCGCGCAACGCATCGTCCGCGGCGACGTCCCCGAGGGCTTGAAGAACAAGCGCGTCATCACGCTCGACATGGGCGCGCTCGTCGCCGGCGCGAAGTACCGCGGTGAGTTCGAGGAGCGCCTGAAGGCGGTGTTGAAGGAAGTGCAGTCCTCCGCGGGCGACATCGTTCTCTTCATCGACGAGCTGCACACGGTCGTCGGCGCCGGTGCCGCCGAGGGCGCGATGGACGCGAGCAACTTGCTGAAGCCCATGCTCGCGCGGGGCGAGCTGCACTGCATCGGCGCGACCACGCTCGACGAGTACCGCAAGCACATCGAGAAGGACGCCGCGCTCGAGCGCCGCTTCCAGCCCGTCCAAGTGGATCAGCCGAGCGTCGAAGACACCATCTCGATCTTGCGTGGCCTCCGCGAGCGCTACGAGATGCATCACAAGGTGCGGATCAAGGACGCCGCGCTGGTCTCGGCCGCGGTGCTCTCCAACCGCTACATCACCGATCGCTTTCTTCCCGACAAGGCGATCGATCTCGTCGACGAAGCGGCGGCGAAGCTTCGCACCGAGATCGACTCGATGCCGGCGGAGCTCGACGAGGTCGCACGGCGTGCGATGCAGCTCGAGATCGAGCGCGAGGCGCTCCGCAAGGAAACCGACCGCGCGTCGCGCGAGCGACTCGAGCGGCTGGAGAAGGAGCTCGCCGACGTCAAGGAGGAGGAAAAAAGTCTGCGCGCGCAGTGGGACCGCGAGAAAGGCGCGTTGGGCGGCGTTGCCGAGGTGCAAAAGGAGCTCGAGGCGGCGCGGCTCGAGTACGAGCGCGTCAGTCACTCCGGCGCCGACTACGATCCGGCGCGGGCGAGCGAGCTCCGCTACAGCACGATCCCGTCTCTCGAGAAGCGCCTGGCCGACGCCGACGGCGGCGAGGGCGGCGCCGCGGCCCGTCTCATCAAAGACCACGTCGACGAGGAGGACATCGCCGAGGTCGTTGCGCGCTGGACCGGCATTCCAGTTTCGAAGCTCATGGAGGGCGAGGTGCAGAAGCTCCTCGGTCTCGAGGATCATCTCCACCACCGCGTCATCGGGCAGGACGAGGCGGTACGTGCCGTCGCCGACGCGGTGATCCGCGCGCGCTCCGGTCTCAAGGACCCGAACCGGCCCATCGGGTCGTTCATCTTCCTCGGGCCCACGGGGGTGGGGAAGACGGAGCTCGCGCGTGCGCTCGCCGAGTTCCTCTTCGACGACGAGCAGTCGATGATCCGCATCGACATGTCCGAGTACATGGAGAAGCACGCGGTCGCGCGCCTCATCGGCGCGCCGCCGGGCTACGTCGGCTACGACGAAGGCGGCCAGCTCACCGAGGCCGTACGGCGGCGTCCGTACTGCGTCATCCTCTTCGACGAGATCGAGAAGGCGCACCACGACGTGTTCAACGTCATGCTGCAGAGCCTCGACGACGGCCGCCTGACCGACGGCCACGGCCGTACCGTCGACTTCAAGAACAGCGTCGTCATCATGACGAGCAACATCGGCAGCCACGTCATCCTCGGCTACCGTGGCGGCACCGACCCGGAGGCGTACGAGTCGATGAAGCGGGAGGTGCTCGAGGCGATGCGGCAGCACTTCCGTCCCGAGTTTCTGAACCGGGTCGACGAGATCGTCGTCTTCCACGCGCTCTCGCGCGAGGAGCTCAAACAGATCGTCGACATCCAGCTCGGACGGCTGCGCGAGCGGCTTGCCGAGCGCAAGATCAGCCTCGAGCTCACCGACGCCGCCCGGGAGCACTTCGCCACTGCCGGGTACGATCCGGTCTACGGCGCGCGCCCCTTGAAGCGGTTGCTCCAGAAGGAGATCGAGACGACGCTCGGTCGAAAGATTCTCGCCGGCGAGGTCCCCGACGCGGCCCACGTCGTCGTCGACTACGACGGCCATGCGCTGACGATTCACGCCCGCCCGAGCGCCGCAGCCTGACGGCGGCGCGGTACGCGTCCGCCGCGCGCACGAGTCGCCGTCGGCGCCGGTCGTGCTTGCATGCGCGCGTGACGTTGGCGTACGTTTCGAGCGGCGATGTCCTCCACTCGCGAAAAGATTCTGTCGTCGGCAACGAGGCTCTTCGCCTCCCACGGCTACGCCAACACGTCACTCGCGCAGGTCGCAAAAGAGGCGCAAGTCTCGAAAGCGCTCATCTTTTGGCATTTCGCCAGCAAGGAGGAGCTCTTTCGGACCGCGCTCAAGAGCTCGCTCGAGCCCTACTCGATCAACGTCGTCGAGCTGCTCTCGGGCCTCGACGAGCTCGGCCAGATCCGCAAGCTCGTCGATCTATATTACGACTTCGTCAGCCAGAACGTCTATTCCGTGCGGTTTCTCCTGTCGCTCGTCGTCCGTGAGGAAAAAAACCTCGACGATCTGCTCGACCGCACGACCGAACTCTACCGAATCTACTGCAACCTGCTCGCCGACATTCTGCAGACCGGCCGCGAGAAGCAGCTCTTCCGCGTCAGCGTCAACCCGCAAGCCGACGCCGCGCTGATCATGGCGACGCTGAACGGCATCCTCGTCCAGGGTTTCGTCGGCGGCGGCATCCAACCGGAGCCGCGCCTGCTCCTGGAGCAATTGAAGATCACCCTCGGCGAGCGCTTGCTGCGCGGGAGCTGACCGTCGCGGGTCGCGGCAGCGAGATTTGCAACCGCGTTTGGATTGAAATATGGCGATCGCCGACATGCGCGATTGGGTGCGCACCATGGCCGAACGGGCCGAGAAGAAGATGCGCTCGAACGGCCGCGTCGGTCGGCGCGCCAACCGCGAGAAGGAGCTCTTCAGCTTGCGTGCGCGGTCGGTGAAGGGACTCTTCTCCGATTTCGAGGCGCTCGCGACGGCGGTCAACAAGGAGCTGCCGGAGCCGGCGATCAAGACTCACCGCGCGCTCAATCCGAAGAACCTCGGCGGCATCGAGGTCCCCGACGGCGCGCGGCTCGCGCTCGAGTTCCTCGAGCGCCGGGTCGAGATCGTCTTGCAGCCGCTCGGCAGCGTCGGCGGCAAGCCTGCGCCTCTCGGCGGCCTCGCCACCGCGTCCGTGATCCAGTACGACCGCTCGAATCCGTCGGCCGCGGACTGGTTCGACGTATCGCTGCGCGAGGACGGCGCGTGGCTGCGCAAATCCACTGACGGCGCTACGCCAGGGAGCGGGTTCAGCGATAAAGACATGCGCGTCCTGCTTGAATGGCTGGTCTCTTGATCGGTTGTCGCTGAAACGCATCCATCTGCTTCGTTGCTCGGTCGTTCGCTTGCTTGCCCTCGTAGGGTGCGGCGTAGCTCCCGCTACGCCTCCGCGCTCACTTCCTCGCGCCTTGCATCTGGACGCGTTTGAGCGACGACCTTCAGGGCGCGGCTAAGAGTACGGCGCAACACTGGCCGCTGTCGCGCTGCGCGGCTTGGGCGTCGCGGTTGCGGAGTAACGTCGGACGCTCCGCTTCGCGGTCGCTACTGCAGCTGATGCTTTAGGGCGTCGAGAGCGCCTTGGGCGAAGCGGGACTGGGGGTCGATCTCCAGTGCGCGTTCGAATTCGGTGATGGCGCGGTTTAGCTGGCCTTTGGCCCAGAAGATGCGGCCGAGGTTGCAGTGGGGGAAGTGACGCGGCTCGTAGCGGGGAGCGGCGATTGCGCGCTCGAGCCAGGGGATCGCCTCGTCGAGTTTGCCTTGTTTGAAGAGGTACGAGCCGATGTCGTTGTAGGGGTTGCCGAAGTCAGGATCGATCGCGATCGCCTTCTCACACTCGGCGATCGCGTCGTCGAGCCGGTCCGCGAAGCTGTAGGTCCAGCCGAGAAACGTGTGCGCCTCGGCGGTCGGATGGCAGGCGATGGACTCGCGGTAGCGGGCGATCGCCTCGTCCAAGCGGCCGGTCATCTGAAGCTGGTACGCTTCGGTGAAGAGCTGGTGCGCGCGTCGAAGCCGCTCGTCGTGGTCGCTCACCGCTCCGTCCTCACGCGCGGCCGGTCGCCTGCAGCCAAAGGGACATACCAGCATAATACGCCGGATAGAGCAGGCTCGCCCAGACGAGGGCAGGCGGCGACTCGGGCGCCATCCAGATCGCGGGGATCATCAGCGCCCCCCACACGAGGCCGAGCGCGATGCTGAGCCGCCGAAAGTACGGCGCGCGTGATGGGTAGAGAAATTTGAGCGGTGCGAAGACGAGGAGCGCCAACGCCACGATCCAGACCGCCGTCGCGCCTCGCGACAAATGCAGGGCGAACGCGTAGAACGCGAAGACGTTCCAATACGACGGAAAGCCACGGAAGTAGTGATCCTCGGTCTTCGCGTCGGTGCGGCAGAAGCCGTAGGCGCTTGCGAGCAGCACCGCGGCGGCGCACGCGAGCCCGCCGTCGCCGTCCGGCAGCAGGTGCGCTTCATAGAGCAGCACGACGGGGAGCATGACGTACGTGATGTAGTCGATGATGTCGTCGAGCTTCGTGCCGTCGAACCACGGGAGGACGCGCTTCACCGCGACGGCGCGTGCGAAGGTGCCGTCGACGCAATCGATCGCCATCGCGACGACGAGCCAGCGGAACGCGTCGCCGAAGCGACCCGCCGAGATCGCGCGCCATGCGAGGAACGCGACGACGGCGCCGCTCGCGGTGAAGAGGTGGACGGACCAGGCTGCGGCGACGCGCAGGATGCCGGCGCGTGACGCGTCGGACACCTCCAGACGCGCCGCGAGGCGCTCGCCCGGCGCGGCGCTCACCCGGCGAGGGTGACGCGGCCGCGCGGCCCGTCGCTGCCGGTCGACGCGGCGTCGAGCGGCAAGGTGAGCGCGATCCGCACGCCGCCCGCCGGGCGCGAGCGAATGTCGAGCCGTCCGTTGTAGTAGGCGACGCGCTCGCGCATGCCGAGGAGGCCGACGCCGCCGACCGCCGGCGTGCGCCGGAAGCGCTCGACGTCGAAGCCGACGCCGTCGTCCTCGATGCTGAGTGCGACCTCCGCGGCACCGACGCGGAGCTCGATCTCGACGTGATGCGCCTGCGCGTGCTTCATGATGTTCGTGAGCGCTTCCTGCGTCACGCGATAGAGCAGAACCTCGATCGCGCCCGGCAGCCGCAGCTCGGGCTCGGGGGTGCGAAGCTCGACGGCGACCCGCGTGCGGTCGCTGAAGCGCTCGGTCAGCCACTGCAGCGTCGGCACGAGCCCGAAATCGTCGAGCATCGACGGCCGCAGCAGCTGCGACATCGTGCGGATCTCTTGCACGAGCGACATCACCTGCTCGCGTACCTCGCGGACACGTACGCGCAGGGGCGCAGCCTCGTCCTCCATGGCGCGCTCGATCATCGCGAGGTCCATCTTGATCGCGGTCAGCACCTGGCCGACGCCGTCGTGCAGCTCGCGCGAGAGACTGCGGACGCTCTCCTCTTGGAGCTGCATGCGCAAGCCGGTGAGCTTTCGCAGCTCCGTCTCGTGACGGCGCGCGGTTTCGAAGAGCGCCGCGTTCGCGAGCGCCGTCGCCGCCTGGCTTGCGAGCGCCGCCGCGAGCTCGACGTCGGGGCTCGGCGCATCCTGTGCCATGCCGCCGACGACGACGCCGAGCAGCTGGTCCTTGAAGATGAGCGGCAGCACGAGGGCGCGGTCGCCGGCGAGCGCCGCGCCGGCGACGACCGGCGGCAACGTCGTGGCCAGGATGCGGGCGTCGACGACGGTCGGCCGAGCCGACGTCGGACAGAGGCCGGCGAGATCGATCGCCTCGCTCAGCTCGAGCCGTCCTCCGGGCTCACCACCGGCCGTCGCGTATGCGTCGACGACGTCGCCGAGGTCGGGCGGATACCAGAGCACCACGAGCCGAGGGAGCGCGAGCGTGACCAGCGTCTTCTCGGCGACGAGCTTCAGCACGTCCTCGAGCTCGAGCGTCGACGTCGTCGCGCGCGCGACGTCGTGGAGCGAGGTGATGTTACGCGTCGCCTCGGCGACGCGCTGCTCCAGCTCGGCGCTGTAGCGCTCGAGCGCGCCGCGCGCGTCCTCGAGACGCGCCGTCATCTGGTTGAAGGCGGTCGCGAGCTCGCCGACCTCGTCGTTCGTACGCACCGCCACCGTCTTCGGCGACTCGCCAGGGGTGTGCGTGATCGTGCCCGCCATCCTGGTGAGCAGACCGATCGGTCGGGTCAAACGCAGCGAGAAGAGCAGGCCCTGGATCAACGCGAGGAAGAGCGTCACGACGCAGACGATGCCTCCGCGCCAGAGCATGCTTTCGAGCTCTTGCTCGAACTCACCCCGATAGACGACGGCGACGACCCGCCGCGAGGAGTCCCGCACCGGGGCGAAGGCGACGATCCGCGGGCGGTACACGCGATCGACGAGGTGTGCCGCCGGGTCGTGGAGGATGGTCGCCGTCGCCGCCGGGCGGAAACCCTCGTCGAGAAGCCGTGGCGCGGTACGATCACCGCCGACGATCGTGCCGTCGGCATCGACGACGTGCACCTTGCCCGAGGCGCCGAGCTGCATGCGCGCCGCGCGTGCGCGCCACCATTCCGCATCCTCGGCGCGCGCGACGCCCTCCGCGGCCAAGTCACCGGCGAGTTGCCGCGTCTCGGCGAGCACGCGCGCCCCGACCTGCTCCTCCAGGATGCGCTCGCCGCGGGTGTAGAAGATCGTTCCGAGGAGCAGGATCGTGGTGATCGTCAGAATCACCGAGCACGCGAACACCTTCGCGTAGAGCGGCACGCGCCGCCCCCGCGTCGCCGCCAGCGGATGCACCTCGCCCAGAGGGCGCAGCAGCGGCGCGAGCAGCGACTCGAGATACAGGAACGCGAACAGCGCGCCTACGAGTCCCGTGACCACGCCGAGCATGAAGACCTTGACGATCTCGCCCGTCGGCAGCTCCGCGAAGAGGCGCAATTGCAACGCGCCGACGCCATAGCCGAGGAGCGACGTGACGAGGAGCACGACCGCGACCCGCACCGGATAGTCGAGGAGCGTTCGCTCGAGCGCGATCGCCTCCGCCTCGTCGACGCGATCGTCGTGGAATACGCGGTGCCAACGACGCTCGATCGACCGGAACCACAGCAGCGGGAAGAGCAGCGGACCGAGGAGTCCGCAGACCGGCACCTCCCACCCGTAGCAGATGAGCACCCAACGCAGCTGCTTGGCGTCGAGGTTCCATCCGTAGAGCGAGTAGGGGAGCCCGAGGCCCCACCACGTACCCATCGCGACGAGCGCCGCGGCACGAATGGCCCAGCGGTAGCGCTCCGGGCGGGGCACGCGGGTGGTCACGTCGTTCGCGGTGGGAGGCGCGGCGGGCATCGTCTACACGCTGCGGTCGACGATCATCGCCACCGCCTCGCCGCCGCCGAGGCAGAGGGTGGCGAGACCGCGGCGCAGATCGTAGCGCTCGAGCGCGGCGAGGAGCGTCGTGAGAACGCGCGCGCCGCTCGCGCCGATCGGGTGGCCGAGGGCGATCGCGCCGCCGTGGACGTTCACGCGCTCGGCATCGAGCGCGAGCACGCGGATGGCGTGTACGACGACGACGGCGAACGCCTCGTTGATCTCGAAAAGATCGACGTCCTCGAGCTTGAGATCGGCGCGCGCCAGCACGCGGCGAATCGCATCGACGGGCGCGACCGGAAACTCCGCGGGTGCCCGGCCCGCGCTCGTCGCGGCGACGATGCGCGCGCGCGGCGTGAGGCCGTGACGCTCGACGGCGGCGGCGCTCGCCACCACGACGGCGGCGGCGCCGTCGGCGATCGTGGAGGCGTTCGCGGCGGTGATCGTACCGTCGCGCTCGAAGCTCGGACGGAGCGTCGCGATGCGCGCGAAGTCGACGCGGCTCGGCTCCTCGTCGCGGGCGACGACGGTGGCGGCGCCGCGTCCGGGGACGCTGACCGGCACGATCTCCGCGGTGAACGCTCCGCCGGCGATCGCCGCTTGCGCGCGCTCGTAGCTGCGCGTCGCGAACGCGTCTTGGTCCTCGCGCGTGATGTGCTGCTCACGGGCGCAGCGCTCGGCGGCGTTTCCCATGTGGAAGTCGTCGTAGGGATCCCAGAGGCCGTCGAGGATCATCGCATCGACGAGCGCACCCGGCCCGAGGCGATGGCCGCGACGCGCACCCGGCAGGAGATACGGCGCGCGGCTCATGCTCTCCATGCCGCCGGCGGCGACGAGATCGGCCTCGGCCAGCCGCACCGCCTGCGCGGCGAGCATGACCGCCATGAGCCCCGAGCCGCAGACCTTGTTGATCGTGAGCGCGCCGTGCTCGCGCGGCACGCCGGCGGCGAGACCTGCCTGGCGCGCCGGCGCTTGGCCGACGCCGGCGGCCAACACGTTCCCCATGATGACCTGCTCGATCGCCGCCGCGGGCACGCGGGCGCGCTCGATCGCGGCGCGTAGCGCAGCGGCACCGAGCTCGGGCGCGGGCGCGGCGGACAGGCCGCCGCCGAGTCCACCGATCGGCGTACGAGCGGCGCTGACGATGTAGGCGTCGTGCATGGTGCGGCGGGAGCAGTGAATTGTCCCAACTTTGCGGCCGCGCTTCAACCCGCGACGGCGCGCACCATCGCCGCTCGACTCCGCAGTGGCGGTCCGCTCGCCGACCCGGTGCCGGACCGTTCAACGCGCCATGTCGTTCACTGCGGCATCTCGCTGCGCGGGACGAGCACGTAGAGCTCGCCGCGCGTGTGCAGCCGTCCGGCGCGCGTCTCGGCGTCAGTCCCTTCGCCGAAGAACACGTCGACGCGGTCGGGCCCCCGGATCGCCGCGCCGGCGTCTTGATTGAGGACGAGGCGCGACAAGGCGTCGGCGGGCGCCTGCGCGGTCGGAGCAATGCGTACGAACGCGAGCACGCCCGGCGGGTACACGGCGGGATCGGTCGCAATCGTCCGGCCCCCGGTGACGGGCACGCGCAGGCTGCCGATCGCGGCGCCCGCGAGCCGACCGAAAAAGACGTAGCGCGGATTCGCGTGCAGCACGCGGTCGCGCTCCTCGGGATGTGCTGCGATCCAGCGCTGGATGCCCGTCATCGACGCCTCGTCGAGCGACAGCCGTCCCTCGTCGACGAGCAGCTTGCCGATGCTCACGTACGGCCTGCCGTTCGATGCTGCAAAGCCGACGAGCGGCCGCGAGCCGTCGGGGAGCACGAGCCGCCCCGTTCCTTGGATCTGCAGGAAGAACAGCGCGACGGGATCGTCGACCCACGCCACGACGGGGGCGATCGTCGTCGCGTTCGCCTCGATCTCGGCGCGTGTCGGGTACGGCACGAGGCGGCCGCGCTCCGCCCGTCCGACGATCGTCGTGCCGGCCGCGCAGTCGACGGCGAAGTCCGCAGGGGCGACGCTGATCAGGTCGGGGGGACGCCCGAGGACGGGGAAACGGAAGCGCGCGTCGCGGACCGGCCGCGCGTCGAGGGAAGGCAGATAATATCCGGTATACAGCACGCCGGTCGTCGCCGCCGCGCCGTATACGTGAAAGCGGTGGTCGAGCTCGCGCGCGAGCGCATCGGGACTGGGACCGCCGTCGACGAAGGTCGCGAAATTCCCGAGTGCGTCCTGCATCGACCCGACCGCAATCCGCTCGCCGCCGATCTCGAGGACGCGATCGCGGGGCAGCCGCGCGTAATACGCGACGCTGGCGCGGAGCGCGGCGCCGAGCGTCGCGGGGTCGCCGTTGTCGACGAGCGGCGGATGGCGGTCGAGCCGCGCGAGGATCGGCGGCGGCGCCGGCGGCACGCGCGCCGGCAGGCAACCCCACGTCAGCGCCAACGACAGGGCGATCGCGACGCACGCCCGCGTCCTGCGCGCGCGCATTGACAGCCTGACAGGCTCGTGCCAAACGACCGACGGTAGGAGCCTCACGGCGGGCCGCGGCGCGAGTCGACGGGTGGTGCACGGGACCTCGATGGTTCCGGGAGGGGTGGCGATGACTCCGGGTGTGAGAAGCTTCGTGTTGGGTTTCGTGTTCGGCGTGGTGGCGTGCATGGGGTTCATCACCTACTACGGCGACCTCGGCGGCAACTGGCTGATCGACGTCGGTCAGCGCATGCGCACCGTCGCACAGACCCAGACGCAAGCGCGCGCGAGATAGTACCGCTGCGCGCGCGAGCATCGCGCGCAGCCGTAGCGGCTCCTCCGTTGCGCGTCAGCGTGCGTCTGCCCGCGCGTACACACGCTCGCCCGCCGCCACCCCGGCGCCGGCCGGCCTCGCCATTCCGTGCGCCGGCAGCGTCCGCTCGAGCGCTGCGAGGAGCCGGATCACGTTTGCGCGCGTGCTCGACTCGCCCATCAATCCGATGCGCCAGGTACGTCCCTTGAGTGGGCCGAGGCCGCCGCCGATCTCGATCCCGTCGGTCTCGAGGAGCGCGCGGCGCACGGCCACATCGTCGGCGCCGTCGGGAATGCGGACGCTGTTCAGCATCCAGAGACGATGCGGCGGTGCCACGGCCATCGTGAGGCCGAGCGCCTCGAGTCCTGCGACGAGCGCCTCGTGGTTCAGGCGATGGCGACGGAAGCGCGCTTCGAGGCCTTCCTCGAGGACCAGGCGCAGCGCCTCGTAGAGCGCGTAGTTCATGCTGATCGGCGCGGTGTGATGATAGACGCGCTCTTCGCCCCAGTAGCGCTCGATCATGCCGAGATCGAGATACCAGCTCTGCACCGGCCGCGTACGCGCGCGCAGCGCGGCGATCGCGCGCGCGCCGAACGTGATCGGCGAGAGACCGGGCGGGCAGCTCAAGCACTTCTGCGTTCCCGAGTACGCGGCGTCGATCTCGAGACGGTCGACCTCGACGGGACAGCCCGCGAGCGACGTCACGCAGTCGACGACGAAGAGCGCCCCCGCGGCGTGTGCGCGCCGGCTCGCCTCCTCGAGCGGCTGCCAGACGCCGGTCGACGTCTCCGCGTGCACCAGTACGACGACCTTCGGACGCCGCGCGCGCGCGATCGCGGCGGCGAGCACGTCGTCGGGCACGATCTCGCCCCACGGCGCTTCCGCCTTGACGACGGTGGCGCCGGCCCGGCCCGCCACGTCGACGAGCCGCGTGCCGAAGACGCCGTTCACCCCGATCACCACTTCGTCGCCGGGCTCGACGAGGTTCACGATGCACGCCTCGAGCCCGGCGCTGCCGGTACCGGAGATCGGCAACGTGAGCGTGTTTTCGGTCTGGAACACGCGGCGCAAGAGGCTCTTTGTCTCCTCCATCAACGCGATGAATGCGGGATCGAGGTGGCCGACGAGCGGCTGCGCCATGGCCGCGAGGACGCGCGCGTGCACGTCGCTCGGACCGGGGCCGAGGAGCAGTCGTTTCGGTGGTGGAAATACGGCCATGCGCGCTGGCGCTGCGCGTGCGGCGGTCCGGCGTCGCGACGCGAGCGGCGCCGACTATTGTGGTAATGTGCCGCGCATGTCAATTCGCGTCGCGCTCGCCGACGCCGACCGCGAGCAGCTGCGGCGCGCGCTCGTTGCGATCGTCGGCGACGACGGCGTGCTCGCCGACGCCGCGGACCTGCGCGTCTACGAGTGCGATGGCTACACGCTGGAGCGCAGCGTGCCGGCCTTGGTCGTGCTGCCGCGGACGACCGACGAGGTTGCGCGCGTCGTCCGTGTCGCCGCGTCGGCGGACGTCGCGTTCGTACCGCGCGGCGCCGGGACGGGGCTCTCAGGCGGGTGTCTTCCGGCGGAGGCGCCGCTCATGATCGGCACGAGCCGCATGCGCCGCATCCGCGCGATCGACCTGCCGAACCGCCGCGTCGTCGCCGAAGCTGGTGTCGTGAACGCGGTCGTCTCGCGCGCCGTCCGCGACGGCGGGCTGCAGTACGTTCCCGATCCGTCCAGTCAGAACGCATGCACGATCGGCGGCAACGTCGCCGAGAACTCGGGCGGGCCGCATACGCTGAAGTACGGCGTCACGACGAACCACGTGCTCGGCGTCGAGCTCGTGCTGCCGGACGGCGACGTCGTGGAGCTGGGCGGCGCGATCGAGGACACCGTCGGCTACGATTTGACGGGCGTCGTCTGCGGCTCCGAGGGGACGTTCGGGATCGTCACCGCGGCGACGCTGCGCCTCGCGCCGATCGCCGAGGCGGTGACGACCATGCTCGCCGTGTTCGAGACCGTCGCCGCCGCGACGACGACCGTATCGCGCATCATCGCCGCCGGCATCGTGCCGGCCGCGCTCGAGATGATGGATCGTACGATCGTCGCGGCCGTCGAAGCGGCCTATCATGCCGGCTTTCCCACGGATGCCGGCGCCGTCCTCCTGATCGAGCTCGACGGACCCGCGGCGGGCTTGCCGGAGCTCACGAGCCGCGTCGTCGAGCTCTGCCGCGACAGCGGCGCGCGCAGCGTCCGCGCCGCCGCCGACGAGGTGGAGCGTGCGGCGCTGTGGAAGAGCCGCAAGCGCGCGTTCGGCGCCGTCGGACGGTTGGCGCCGAGCTACTGCACGCAAGACGGCGTCGTGCCGCGGACGCGGCTTCCCGAGATCCTGGCGCGCATCGAGGAGATCGGCGCCCGTCATCGCTTGCGTATCGGCAACGTCTTCCACGCCGGCGACGGCAACATTCATCCGGTCATTCTTTTCGACGAGCGTGATCGGGACGAGACCGTGCGCGTCCTCGCCGCCGGCCGTGAGATCCTCGAGGCGTGTCTCGCGCTCGGCGGCAGCGTCACCGGCGAGCACGGCATCGGCATCGAGAAGATACGCGAGCTCGCACTCACCTTCGGTCCGGACGACCTCGCCCTGATGCAACGCGTGCGGTCAGCGTTCGATCCCGCGGGCCGCGCGAACCCCGGCAAGATCTTTCCGACGGGCGCCGCCTGCATCGAACAGCGCACGCCGCGCCGCCAGGCGGCGATGTGACCGCCGCCGACCCCCTGCGGAGCGGCGACGAGCGGGTCTCGATTCGCGAGGCGACGGCGCGCGACGTCGCCGCGCGCCGTGCGCTCGCGCTCGGCGGCGTGGTGCCGCACGCGTTCGTGACGCCGCCGACGCGTGCCGCGCTCGCTTCCTGCGTGCGCGACGCCGCCGCTGCGGGTGCCGCGATCGTGCCGCTCGGTCTCGGCGCGCATCGCGCGCTCGGCCATGCGCCGACGCGCTACGACGTGGCACTCTCGACGCGTGCGCTCACGCGGATCGTCGATTACGCGCCCGGCGACATGACCGTCACGGTCGAAAGCGGCGTCACGCTCGCCGCGCTCGATGCCGTGTTGGCGCCCGAGGGGCAATGGCTGCCGGTCGATCCGCCGCTCCCGGAGCAGACGACGGTCGGCGGCCTCATCGCCGCCGATCTCGCCGGGCCGCTGGCCGCGTCGCAAGGGCGCGTCCGCGATCTCGTGATCGGCACGGCGATGACGACGGCGGACGGACGCGAGGTGCGGGCGGGCGGCCGCGTCGTCAAGAACGTGGCCGGGTACGATCTCATGAAGCTCATGATCGGATCGCTCGGCACTCTCGCGGTCGTGACCGAGGCGACGTTCAAGGTGCGGCCGCGGCCGCAGACGACCCGCCTCCTCGCGCTTACGTGCGCGGACCGCACGGCCGCGCTCGCGCTCGCGCCACGTCTCGCGGACCTCGACGAGGTGGCGCTCGCGATCTCGATGATCGACGACGCGGATGCGTCGCCGACCTGGCAATGCCTCCTCGGCGGCGTTGCAGCCGACGTCGAGGTCGTCGCCACGCGGATCCGCGCGGAAGCGCGCGCGGCGAACGCGACGGTCGAGTACGACGATGACGGCGCCGCAGCGGAGGCCTGCACGCGCATCGCCGCCGTCCGTGACTTGCCGCGCACCGCCGCCGACGTCGTCGTGCGCGCGGCGACGCTCCGCACGCACATCATTGACCTCGTCGCTGCATTGCATGGCTCGGTCGGGACCGACGAGCGCGTGCGGGCGCGCGTCGATCCACGCGCGGCGACCGTGACGCTCGCGCTCGCGACGGGCGACGCCGCCGCGGCGATCGCGCGGCTACGTGCGATCGCCGCGAGTCGCGGGGCGACGCTCGTCGTCGAGCGTTGGCCGGACGCGCTCGCCGCGACGGTCGAGGTGTGGTCGCCGCTGCCGGCGGCGCTGCCGCTCATGCGCCGCATCAAGGCGGCGCTCGACCCCGCGGGGGCGCTCGCGCCCGGCCGCTTCGTCGGCCGCCTATGACGGACGCAGCTCCGGGCTTCGCCGCCGCGACCGCGTTTCTCGAATGCGTCCACTGCGGTCTCTGCCACTCGGCGTGCCCGACGTATCTCGAGCTCGGCACCGAGGCCGATTCGCCGCGCGGCCGGATCCATCTCATGTCGGCGTTGCAGGCAGGGACGTTGGCGCTCGACGCAGCGGCGGTGCGGCACCTGGATCTCTGCCTCGGCTGCCGCGGCTGCGAGACCGCGTGCCCCTCGGGGGTGCATTACGGATCGTTGATCGAGGCCGCGCGGCCGTGGATCGAGGCGAATCATCGTCGCCCCCTCGCGACGCGCCTTCGACGGCGCCTCACGCTCGCGGTCCTCCCGTACCGCTCGCGGCTGCGGCTCGCGCTGGCGCCGCTGCGTCTGCTCGAGCGTGTCGGCGTGCTCGGCGTCGCCCGCCGACTGCAGTCGCGTCTTCCGGCCCGCTGGCGCTATCGCGCGAGTCTCTTGCCGGAGCCGCTGTCGGCGCCGGCCGTGGTGCCGATCGCGACGCCGCCACGCGGCGCCGAGCGCATGCACGTGCAGCTCCTCGTCGGCTGCGTCATGCCCGAGCTCTTCGGCGACACGGTCCGCAGCACCCTCGACGTGCTGGCGCGAAACGGCTGCTGGGTGACCGCGCCCGCCGGGCAGCGTTGCTGCGGCGCCCTCGCGCTGCACGCCGGCGACCGCGCCGCGGCGACGCGACTCGCACGCGCGAACGTCGATGCGTTCCAGTCGGGCGAGACGACGGCGACTCCGCTCGTCGTAAACGCCGCCGGGTGCGGCGCGATGATGAAGGAGTACGGCGATCTCCTCGCCGACGATCGCGCGTACTCCGCGCGCGCGGCGCGGCTCGCGGCGCGCGTCGAGGACGCGACGGAGCTGCTCGCGCGCTGTGCCGCGACGGCACCACGCGCGGCGCTACCGTTGTGTCGGATCGCGTATCACGACCCCTGCCATCTCGCGCACGCACAGGGAATCCGTCGCGAGCCGCGCGCGCTTCTGGAATCCATCGCCGGCGTGACCCTCGTCGCGATGGCGGACGAGGATCTCTGCTGCGGGAGCGCCGGTCATTACAACGTCATGCATCCGGACGTCGCCGAGCGGCTCGTCGCGCGCAAAGTGGAGGCGATCCGCGCGTGCGGCGCCGACGTCGTGGCGACCGCGAACTCCGGCTGCGCGTTGCAGCTCGAAGCGGGACTGCGCGCTGCCGGCGTCGCGCTGCGCGTCCGTCACGTTCTCGATGTGCTCGCCGAGGCATATCGTCGCGGCGAGTGATCCGAAGCGACCGTTATCCCTTTTTGGGATATTCCAATCCGGAATGCAGTCTGTGGCGCCAGGCAGAACTGGCGCATGAGTTCCGTGCACTCGCAGAGATACCGGCGGCTCCTCAGGTCGCTAAAGCAAGCGCGTCTCGAAGCGTGCCTAACGCAGCAGCAGGTCGCGAAGGCATTGGGTCAGCCACAATCCTTCGTGTCCAAGTGCGAGTCCGGCGAGCGACGAATCGATGTTGTTGAGCTCGCTCAGTTTGCGGACCTGTACAAGAAGTCCGTTGCTTTCTTCGTTCGTGCTGCGGGCGCCGGTCGATGAGGCCTGCCGCGGAATTCTCCCGGCAGGACCCCTCGTTTTGGGCGCATGTGAAGCTCGTCTCCGAACGGCTTGGCTACTCCGTGCGCCGTAGCTCCATGCTTCGTGTGTATACGCGCGAGGAAATTGTCGCCTGTCTCACACGTAGTAGTCTTGCCACCGCTCACCTCATATACCGAAAGGGTTCGCCGACGCGGCTGCTCAACGCGCTCTGTGCGTACTTCCAACACCGAGCGAATGTCCTCAATACAACGGTCAAGCATCAACTGATGAACCGCGAGGAAGCCAAGAACGAGTTCGAGCGTCTTTGTGCTCGTGGCGGAGCGTTGCACTGCGCGCTGCCCATGAACAAGCAGAAGGGCGAAAAGCGTCACCCTGCATACTTGACGTGTATCGTCAACGTGCTCACCGAACGTGCGCTCGCTGGACGCGGGTTCGTCGACTCCCCGCGGGGTCTGGTCGTCGCCACCACGGAAGGTAACACACCACTGCGAACGTTTTCGCGTTGGATGGATGGCGCGTATCCGACGCTGGTGAATCCGCACGCTGTCTGGGAGGTGAAGGAATACTACGGCACAACAACGTTCGGCAGCCGCGTCGCGGATGGGGTGTACGAGACGATGCTGGACGGCCACGAGTTCGGCGAGCTGCGCGAACATACGGGCAGGAGGATTCTCCACTACCTTATGATCGATGATCGTTACACCTGGTGGGATTGTGGACGTTCTTATCTGTGCCGCATCATAGACATGCTGCACATGGGGCTTGTCGACGAGGTGCTCTTCGGGCGTGAGGTGCTGAAGCGCTGGCCGGAGATTGTCCACTCGTGGCCTTGACGGCGAAACGACGGCAAGATATCCGAAATCAGGATATCGCCTGGCGAGGTTGAAGGAGGCGTAGTGTACCAGTTTCACCTGTACGACAATTCACGGACGGCGCAGAACGACGCTGAACGGCTGACGAAGCAGCTCCTGAAGTGGATAGGAAACAAACAGCGCGTCGCGCCCGAAGTCATCCGCTACTTCCCTAGCCGCTATCGGACGTACTACGAGCCGTTTCTGGGGAGCGGAGCCGTCCTCGGGACCCTAGCACCGCGTGTAGGTGTTGCGACAGATCGATGCGAACCTCTCATCGGCATCTGGCAACTCGTCGCGAGCGCTCCGCAGCGCCTGCTCGAAGCGTATTCCGAGAGGTGGCGGAGATTTCAGAAAGACCGCGATGGTACGTACGCCTCGATCAAGGCGCGATTCAACGACAGCCCGAACCCTGACGATCTGTTATTCCTATCGCGATCCTGTTACGGCGGCGTAATCCGTTTCCGAAAAGACGGCTATATGAGTACCCCAATCGGCGTTCATACACCGATCCCACCAAAAGCACTTGCCGAGCGTGTAGCCATCTGGCGACGGCGCATCGTTGGAACGACTTTCAAGTGTAGCGATTTCGAAGAAATACTCGATGACGCCCGGGAAGGCGATCTGGCGTACTGTGACCCGCCTTACTTCGATACTCAGGCGATACTCTATGGGTCGCAGAGCTTCACTCTCGAACGTCTCTTCGGCGCCATCACCCGCGCAAAGCAGCGCGGCGTCTTCGTCGCGGTCTCACTGGACGGAAACAAGAAGTCCGGCGCGAAAACCTGCTCGGTATCGATCCCCGCTGGACTGTTCTTCCGCTCCGTGGCGATTCACTGCGGACGTAGCATGCTGCGACGTTTCCAAATGGGAGGTGAGACACTGGAAGGTGAGGTTGTATCCGACAGACTGTTGCTCACCTGGTAGGCAAGTAGCCGATGGGGAAAAGAATCAGCCTGAAGACGCTTATCGACGCCGGCATCATCAAGCCTCCCTTGAAAGTTCGGAAGACGTTCAGAGGCGAGTCGCTCACAGCTCGAATCGAATGCGATGGCAGCGTGACGTTCCTCGGCAACACGTATCGGACACTGTCCGGTGCAGGTGCGTCCGCGCGCGCTCATGTTCTCCGAAGGAAGAGCTCGCCACCGACGAGCGGGTGGGATTTCTGGCGAGTCGCCGACCCCAAGGGAATCTCAGTGCCTCTGGCTGACCTGCGCAGGAAGTTCTTAGAACGGCGCCGCGGCAACTAGCGCCGTTCGATCAGGAAAACGAGGTCGATCCGAGTCGCCGCACTGTGGAAGGCACGGCTTCAGATCGGACAGACGACCGACGGGCTGGACGTGCCCAGCGTGATGAGCTGTATGGGCGATGGCCAACCACAGGACGACGCCGCGAAAGCCACCTCACGATACAAGCTCGCTTCGCCGCGGAGAGCGGTCCGCGCATGCGACCTTAACGACAGGCGGGCGCTCGCGAAGCTCTCCCTGTTGAAACCCGAGAGTCTAGGTTTCACGATCGCCGACCTTCTCCATCCTGTGCATCGACGGCGGCGGCGTGATCTAGCCGACGCCAATCGCCGGCCGTCTCGGTCGTGACGCTTGGCAGATTTTTGCCGGCTCGGTGTAAATTCGTTCGCCGCTTTTCACCAAATTGTTCGATCGCGACGAACCCAGCGTGACCGCCACGTGCGTGCGTGCGTGGCACGGCAGTTGCTTTGTTGACGTTCAGCGTGGCCGATTCGGAACCCATCGAGAGCTCGCTTTCGCATCAACTGCTGCGCACGATCGGCGAGCTGTACGTGATGTTGGTTCCCGCCGCCGCGCTCGTCATCCTGCTGACGACGGCGACCGGTCAGCGCGGATTGGTCATCGCCGTGTTGCTGGCGCCGATCGCGTTTTGCTACGCGCCGCTCGCCATCCGCTCGGGATCGACGACGCTGACGCTCTGGCGGCGCCGGCGTGCGCGCGCCAACGTCGGGCGCGAGCTGCTGGAGCTCGGCCGCGACTATCGGATCCTTTCGCGTTGCTCCGTCACACAAGGGCGCGAGGATCACATCGCGATCGGTCCGAACGGAGTGTTCGTCATCTTGGCTTGCGACGACTCGGGGCGCGTGACGGCCTCGCAACGGCGGGTCTTCGTGAATGCACGGTTGCCGTGGCGCGATCTCGTCGACGACTGCCGCATCGATGCCCTGCGCGTACGCGAGCGCGTGCGGCGCGCAGTCGGCCGGCCGTTGCCGGTGCACTCGGTGCTGTGTTTCGCGCATGCGCTCGTCGCCGTCGGCCAGGAGATTCAAGGCGTGAAGGTCGTGCAGGCGCCGCGTCTCGCGCGCGTGATCGCGAGCACGATGACGACCGTGGCACTGTCCGAGCGCGACGTCGAGCTCGTCGCGGCGGCGCTCACGGAGTCGCGCCAGCCCGAGGCGCGTCCGGTGGCACGGCGTCCGCGGCGCAGCCGTTCCGACTCGCCGGCAGGTCGCCGCCTGGCGCTGGTCGGTCGCGTGCCTGCCCGCCACCACGACCGGTAATTCGCATTGCAATCGCAAAAACACGATGCTAGGAAGCGCCGTAGTCTTGAGGCGTAGGCAGGTCGTCCGCAGAAAAAGGCCGTGGCGCAGCTCGCCGCGGCTTCGTTGTATGTGGCAGAGCTCCTCCCTCGATGACGATTCCCACGGACGAAAGGAGGGAGACAGCTTATGGCAGTCGGTCATGTGAAGTGGTTCAATCCTGAGAAGGGGTTCGGTTTCATCCGCCAGGAAAACGGCGAGGACGTGTTCGTGCACTACTCGGCGATCTCCGGTGAGGGATTCCGGACGCTCGAAGAGGGCCAGAAGGTGGAGTTCGAGATCACGAAAGGCCCCAAGGGTCTGCAGGCCTCCAACGTCACCAAAGCAGCCTAGCTGGCGCCGCGCGGATCGCGCGGCCAGCAGGCCTTACGAAGTCCGCCCCGGGAGGACCCCTCCCGGGGCGTTTTTGTTTTCGGAGCGAACATGAACGATCGCCGACCGCACACCGTCTTCGATCCGCTGCTCTCGACCGCGGACGCCGCGACGATGGTGCGCCTCTGCGAGCGTTTCGACTCCTACAAGATGTACTCCGAGGAGCCGACGTTCGAAGGCATCGGCAAGGGACTGCCGGCGCGCTGGGACGCGGCGCGGAACTTCGTCCGTACCGGCGGCCGTTTCGCGCGCAGCGAGCCGTTGCACGTGCTCGCGTCGCGGACCAATTATTTTCGCGAGACGTACGCCTACGGGGAAGAGGTGCGCATCGCCGGCGTCGAGCCGTTTCTGCACCACGCAGGCTTCGTCGAGGCGGCGCAGCGGCTCTACGGCCGGCCGGTCATCGAGCCCGCGATCGTGTACGCCAACCTACTCGTCCCCGGACAAGAGCTCGCCGTGCACACCGACGTGCCCGAGTTCCGTGGCGTCAACCGCCTGCGCCATCCGCAGTGGCTGCTGGTCGTGATGCGACATTCCGGTCTCTTCGAGGATTGGCGGATGCCGATCGCGACCGCGGTGTCGTGGTT
>JBGPOW010000019.1:0-36408 GCA_041488235.1 Binatia bacterium | reverse complement strand
TCGTCGAGCGCCGGGTGAGACGCGGCGAGCGGCGCCGCCGCGGGCGTGACGAGCATCGTCAGCTCCGCGGTCGGCGCCCGCCGGCGGAGCGCCGCGACGAGCGGCGTCGTCAACACGACGTCGCCGAGGAAGCCGGTCTGGACGACGAGAATCCGCTCCGCGACGTCGCGCCCGTCGCTCACTCGAGCGTCCGCGCCTCGTCGATCAGCATGACCGGGATGTCGTCGACGATGGGATACTCGAGCCGGCAGGCGGCGCAGACGAGGCCCGTCCCGGCGGCATTCAAGGTCACCGGCTGCTTGCACTTCGGACACGCGAGAATCTCGAGCAGCTCTTGGCTGACGGCCACTGTTCACCTCCTGCGGCGCCGTGCCGATCGTTCGGCATCGTCTATAATCCAGTTGGCGGCGGCACGAAAGTTCGCCGCCACGTGGGCGACCGGCAACCGCGCGTCGAGCGCAGATCGCGTCGCACGGCCGTGACCGGTCAGCACGAGCACGCCGCGCGTGCCGGTCGCCGCCGCGAGACCGAGGTCGACCGCGCCGTCGCCGACGCAGTAGCTGCGCGCGAGGTCGAGTCCGAGGTCGCGCGCCGCGCGGCGCACCAGGCCGGGTGCCGGCTTGCGGCAACGGCAGCGCCGGCGGAGCGGCGGCGCACCGGCGTCGGGGTGATGCGGACAGACGTACACGCCCGCGAGCGTCGCGCCGCGCGCGCCGAGGCGGCGCGCGAGCTCCGCGTGGATCGCGCCGACCGTCGCAAGCGTCATGCGGCCACGCGCGACGCCCGACTGATTGGTGACGAGGACGACCGCGAACCCGGCGCGCTCGAGACCGCGGATCGCCGCCGCGACGCCCGGCAAGAGGCGCAGGCCGGCGACGCTCGCGAGATACTGCACCTCGCGATTGAGCGTCCCGTCACGATCGACGAACACCGCCGGTCGCCGCCGCGGTCGCGCCGCGCGCGCATCGCGTCGGGCACGCGCGGCCGTCACGATTCGTCTTCCGCCGATCGCTCATGCCACGGCAGCTGCGCGCCCGCGGCGGCGACGCCGGCGAGGACGTCGGCGGCGAGTGGACCGAGGACGCGCGCCAAGAGCGCCGTCGGATTGTCGATCGCGACGCCGAGGCGCAGCGCCACGAGCTTGCCGCGTGCGAACGGGAAGCGCTCGAGCTTCACCAGGTCCTTTTCCGTCGTGACGATGAACTCGACGTTCTTCGCCGCGTGCGAGATCTCGTGCCAGTCGTCGGTGTCGTAGGGATGGTGATCCGGATACTCGAGCACGTGGACGAGGTCCGCCTCCCAGTCGCGCAAGGACTCGTAGAGCGGCCGCGGACGGGCGACGCCGGAGAGCGCGAGCACGCGCTGGCCGGCGAGCGCCCCGAGACCGATCTCCTCCCACGCCTGCGGCCCGACGCGCACGAGCGCCGTCGGCGCGAACCGCGCACGCACGACGAGCTGGTCGGGCTGCGCCGCCGGCGCCGGCCCAGCCGCGCTCGCCGCGTCGCGCTCGGCGACGACGATCACGTGGGCGCGGCGCAATGCCGCGAGCGGCTCGCGCAGCGGTCCCGCGGGCAAGAGACGGGTCACGCCGCCGCGCTGCCCGGCGTCGACGAGGACGATGTCGACGTCACGCGCGAGGCGGCGGTGCTGAAACGCGTCGTCGCAGAGGAGGAGCCGGCTCTGGAACGTCTCGACGGCGAGCGCGGCCGCCGCGGCGCGATCGTGGCCGGCGACGACCGGCACGCCGGCGGTCCGCGCCAACATCACCGCCTCGTCGCCCGACGCCGCGACGTCGCTGCGCAGCGTCTCGCCGTCGCCGACGACGTGCGGCGCCGCGGTGGTGCCGCCGTACCCGCGGCTGACGATCGCCACCGCGATCCCGCGCGCACGCGCCTCGGTGGCGAGCCAACGGGTGAGCGGCGTCTTGCCGCTGCCGCCGACGCGTAGATTGCCGATGCTGACCGTGCGCGCGCCGACTCGTCGCGTCCGCACGAGACCCGTGCGGTACGCGGCGCTGCGCGCGAGCACCGCCGCGGCGTAGAGCGCGCTCGCCGGCGCGAGCGCGGCGCGCGCGAGCGCGACGCGTGCACCCTCCCCGTCCCACAGCCGTGCTGCGAGCCGTGCGCCGCGTACGCTCATGCCGAGCTCCGGACTTCGTCGCGGGCCAGCACGCCGCGAATCACGGCCAACGTGACCGCAACGGCACCGTCGCTCGCAGCCACGACGCCACGCGCGCGCGCGCCCGCGATCCGCGCGGCATCCGCATCGCTGAACCACGCCACCAGCACGCGCGTGAGCGCATCCCCGTCCGCGACCTCGGCGCCGCCGCCCGCGGCGACGAGGCGAGACGCGGCGTCACCGACGTGCTCGGTGTGCGGTCCGAAGACGACGGGAACGGCGGCCGCCGCCGGCTCGAGGACGTTGTGGCCGCCGACCGGCACGAGCGTACCGCCGACGAACGCCGCACGCGCGCCGGCGTAGAGTCCGGCGAGCTCGCCGAGCGTGTCGAGGAGCAGGACCGGCGCCGTCGCCGGCCACGCGGCGTCGGCGGCGAGCTCGGAGCGGCGGACGAACCGCACGCCGCGCGCGCGGAGCCACGTCGCGACGTCGTCGAAGCGCTCCGGTTTGCGCGGGGCGAGCACGAGACGTGCCTCGCCGGCGACGGCGCGCACGTGCTCGAACGCCGCGAGCACCGCCTCCTCCTCGCCGCCGTGTGTGCTCGCGGCGACGAGCACCGGCACGTCCGCGCTCCCGAGCCGCGCCAGCGACAGCGCCCCGCCCGCGGCGGCGGCCGCCTTCACACTGCCGGTGACGACGATGCGGGCCGCCGGAGCGCCGAGCGCGACGAGACGGCGCGCCGTCTCCAGCGACTGCACGCAGAAGACACGCACGCCGGCGAGTACCGGCGCGAAGAGCCGCCGCCACCGCCGGTAACGCGCGAATGCGCGCGCCGACAGCCGGCCACTCACCATGATCGCGGGAATGTCGCGCACCGCGAGCGCCCGGAGGAAGTTCGGCCAGAGCTCGGTCTCGCTGAAGACGACGAGCCGCGGCGCCACCGCGTCGAGCGCGCGACGCACCGTCCACGGGACGTCGAGTGGGAAGAGCACGCGCGCATCGGCCTCGGGCAGGCGGGTCGCCGCCGCATCGCGACCCGAGGTCGTGAGCGTCGAGACGACGAGACGATACGTGGGTAACTCGCGCCGCAGGCTGCGCACGATCGGCGCGAGCGCGGTGATCTCACCGACGGATGCGCCGTGAATCCAGATCGCCGGTCGCCCGGGCTCGGTTGTCGGGACTCGGCCGAGACGCTCGCGCAAGCCGCGACGCCACGCCGGACGCATCGCCAGCGCGAGCGCCGCGACCGGCAACAGACACACGGCGAGCACGAGCACGACCGCATTGTAGAGGAAGAGCGGCGACCCGGCGGCGCTCGCTGATGCCGTCGACGGCGGCGCCGCGGCGGTCAGTATTGCCAGCGACCTTTGCCGAAGCGGAAGATCTCGGTGACGTCGCTCTGCTCGAGGATCGTGCCCGGCGCGGTGAGCGCCGCCGCCTCGTTCGCGCCCTCGCGGCGGTAGCGGGTCTCGCGGTACGTGATCTTGCCGATCGGGTCCTTCCCCGGCTCCTCGCGCGCGCTGCATGTGCATTTCGTATCGTAGCCGACGTACTCGCCGCTCACATGACCGTCGTGCGCATCCCACGCGATGTGGCTCGTGTTGTACGTCTCGCGATCCCGCAGCTTCTGCATCCATTCGTCGCAGAACGCCTGGAAGTTTCGCACCTCGGGGCCGCTCACCGTCTCGGCGGGTGTCGTCGTCTTGGCGCGCGTCCCGCTCCCGCCTTTCGCCGCGGTGCCCTTGCCGCCTTTCGCGCCGGTACCAGCCTTCGACGTCGCGGCGCCGCCGCTCTTCGGCGCGGGCTTCGCGCGTTTCACCGCCGCCGCGTCGCCGCTCGCGGCGGCGTTGCCCGCCGTCGCGGGACCGCCTGCCGTGTCCTCCGCGTGCACCGCCACGGTCCACGTCGCGCCGAGCGCGACGACGAGGAGCAACGCCAGCGTTCGCGATTCGCGTGCCATGCGCCCTTATATACGGAGGTGCACGCCTGCTTTGCAATTCACGCGTCGACGGCGCCATCGACCGCCGCCTCGGCCGCCGTGGTGACGCGTGCGAGCTCGCGCTCGAGTGTCGCCCGCAATGTTTCGACGGTCGGCGTGTCGGCGTCCGGTGGCACCGCGATCGACGGCGCCGCGACGTACACGACGCGGCTCCCCGGAAGCGGCACCATCAACCTGTCCCAGCTACCGAGCCGGCGCGCCCAGCGCGCCGCCGCGCCGATCGGTACGATCACGGCGCCCGTGGCGCGTGCGACCTGCACGACGCCGCTCTTCGCGACGTGACGTGGTCCGCGCGGACCGTCGGGAGCGAACGCGAGATTGGCGCCGCGCCGATACGCCCGCAGCAGATCCTTCAATCCACCCGTCCAGCCGCGCGTCGACGAGCCACGGGCGGTCTCGACGCCGAGCGGCCGCACGGCGCGGGTGATGAGCTCCCCGTCACGGTGCCGGCTGACGAGGATGCAGACACGTTGCCGGCGGCGATCGGCGAACGGCATCAGCAAGAGCCGATCGTGCCAGAACGCGAGAATCACGCGCTCGCCGCGCGCCCAGCGCGCGAAGAGCTCGTCGCCGTTTCGGTAGCACGGACGGAGGGTCCAACGGAGGAGAAACAACAGCGCCGTCACCAGCAGCGCGCCGAGCGGCACGAGACGCGCGAGCCAGTCGCGCCGACGCCGGCTCAATGGAGCAGACGCTCGCTCTCGACGCGCTCGCCGCTGTCTTGGAACTGCAGATCGTAGAGCTTGCGGTACTCGCCGCCCACCGCGAGCAGCTCCTCGTGCGTCCCTTGCTCGACGATCTGGCCGCGCACGACGACGACGATGCGGTCGGCGCGGCGGATCGTCGAGAGGCGGTGCGCGATCACGAGCGACGTGCGATTCACCATGAGGCGCTCGATCGCTTGCTGCACCAGGCGCTCCGACTCGGTGTCGAGCGCGGACGTCGCCTCGTCGAGGATGAGGATCGGCGCATCCTTGAGAAGCGCGCGCGCGATCGCGAGCCGCTGGCGCTGGCCGCCCGAGAGCGTCACCCCGAGTTCGCCGATCGGCGTGTCGTAGCCTTGCGGCAGCGCGGTGATGAACTCGTGCGCATTCGCGGCGCGCGCCGCGCTCTCGATGTCCTCGATCGCCTTGCCGATGTCGCCGTACGCGATGTTCGCCCGCACGGTGTCGTTGAAGAGAAACGTGAACTGCGTCACGAGCGCGATCTGCGCCCGCAGCGAGCGCAGCGTGTAGTCGCGGATGTCGACGCCGTCGATCGTGATCCGGCCCTCGGTCACGTCGTAGAAACGCGGGATCAGATCGGCGAGCGTACTCTTGCCGCCGCCGCTCATGCCGACGAGCGCGACCACCTCGCCGGCGTGAATGTCGAGATCGATGTCGCGCAGCACCGGCTCGGCGCCGTACGTGAAACCGACGTGCTCGAACACGATGCCGCGACGCATGGACATCAGCGGCCGCGCCGCCGGCCGGTCGACGACCTCGGGCTTGGTGTCGAGGAGCTCGAACACCCGCTCCGCCGCACCGACGCCCTGCTGAATCGTGCTGTTCGTCTTGGTGAGCCCCTTGAACGGCTCGTAGAGGAGAAACATCGCGGTGAGAAACGCGAGGAACGAGCCTTGGCTGCGGCCGCCGGCGATGACGCTGTTGCCGCCGTACCAGACGACGCCGCCGATGCCGAAGGCGGCGAGGACCTCGAGTGCAGGGGTCGTGAGCGCCTTGATCATGCTCGCCTTCATGTAGAGCCGGTAGAGGCGGCGGTTCTCGGCGCCGAAGCGCTCGCGCTCGTACTCCTCCATGCCGAACGCCTTCACGACGCGATTACCCTGCACCGTCTCCTGCAGGAGCGCCGTCAGGATACCGAGCGAGCGCTGGCCGCGCTTGCTGAAGCGCCGGAGACGCTTCGAGAGCTTCAGGATGGGCAGGACCGAGGCCGGGAAGACGAGAAACGCGATCAGCGCCAACGTCGGGTCTTTCACGAACGCGACGACGATGAGCGCGATCAGCGACGTCGTGTCGCGCATCACGGACGCGACGGCGTCCGTCAGCGCGGTGCGGATGAGCGCCACGTCGTTGGTGACGCGCGAGAGCGTGTCGCCCGTCGACGTGCGGTTGAAGAACGCGAGCGAGAGGCGCTGGATGTGGTGGTTCAGCTCGTCGCGGAGATCGCAGATGATGCGCTGCCCGACGAGGTCCATCAGATAATTCTGCGCGAAGCTCGTCACGCCGCGGAAGAGGAAGAGGAGGACGATCGCGACGGGTAGGACGCGCAGCGCGAAAGCGTTCTTCGCAGCGAAGATGTCGTCGAACACACGCTCGACGAGGAGCGGGAGGACGCCGGTCGAAGCGCTGAAGAAAAGCATCGCAACGACGGCGCCGACGAACCACGGCCATACGTACGGCCGCAGGTAGTGCAGCAAACGCGCGTACGTCGCGCCCGCACCGCGGCCGCGCGGCGCCGCTGCGAGCGAGCCCGCCACTCCTTCGACCGGACGTGCCAGATTGGATGCGGCGAGCGGACGCGTGCTCGCGGCGCCGGGAGCGCGCGTGCTCACGCCAGCATCTCGGCGGCGATCGCCGCCGCCTTGCGCGCCGCGCCGCCGCCGCCGAGCTGGCGGCGCAGCTCGGCGAGCGCCGCCGTCGTCGTCGCGCGCAGCCCCGCGTCGTCGAGGAAGCGCGTCGCCTCGGCGGCGATGCGCGGGCCGGTGACGTCGTTTTGAAGAAGCTCCGGGACGACGGCGCGTCCGGCGATCAGGTTCGGCATGCCGATGAACGGCACCGAGACGAGGCGGCGCGCGAGCGCGTACGTGAGTGGCGCCGCCCGATAGACGATCACCATCGGCCGCTCGAGAAGCGCGGTCTCGAGCGTCGCGGTTCCGGATGCCACCAGGACGAGCTCGCTCGCGTGGACCAGATCATACGTGTCTCCCTCCACCACCGTCGCCGACAACGGCCGCCCGCGCATGGTAGCGGCAATGTCCGCACGGCTCAACGTGTCCGCCAGCGCCAGCGTGCATTGCGTGTCGCCGCGCGCAACGAGACGCTCGGCGGCGTCGGCCATCGGCGGCAGAATGAGATCCATCTCCTTCGTCCGGCTGCCGGGGAGGAGCGTAACCAGGCGCTTCGCCGGGTCGAGACCGTGGCGCGCCAAAGTCTCGGCGCGCGCGCGCGTCGACCGCACGCGGTCGAGAAGCGGATGGCCGACGAACTCGGCACGCGCACCACTGCCGGCGTAGAGCGGCGCCTCGAAGGGGAAGACGACCGCGAGGCGGTCGACGCGGCGGGCGATCTTGCGGATCCGCCGCCGCCGCCACGCCCACACCTGCGGGCTGATGTAGTAGAGGACAGGTACGCCGCGCCGGTGCGCGACGCCGGCGAGCGCCAGATTGAACTCGGCGAAGTCGACGAGGATCAGGAGGTCCGGCGGATCCGTCCGCAGCAGGCGGCGCATCGCCCAGTAGGCGCGCACGACCGCCCCGAGCCGTTCGCGCGCTTCGATGAATCCCATCGTCGCGATCGTGGCCGCGTCGACGATCGTCTCCATACCGGCGGCACGCAGGCGCGGCCCGCCGATGCCGCGCACCTCGACGTCGGGAACGAGCGCCCGGAGCGCCGCGACGAGGTCGCCGCCGTGCATGTCACCCGACGCCTCGCCGGCGACGAGCAGGATACGGCGCCGGCGCCCGCGCGCGACGTTGGTGCTCACGGCGGCGTCGCTCAAGGCGCCACGACGTCGGCGATGAGGCTCGCCGCGATGCGCTCCGCGAGCTGCAGGGCGCGCAGCCCCTCGCGTCCACCGACGAGCGGCGCGGTACGCGTCCTGACCGCGTGCAGAAACGCTTGCACCTCGTCGCGCAGCGGGTCGCCTTCGCCGACGTCGTGCTCGCGCACCGTGATCTCGGCGAGCTCGCCCGGCGCGCGCGGCGGAATGCGGCGGCAAATGCGCACCGTGCGCTGGTCGTAGTCGATCGCAACGTAGGCGTCGGGCTGGAAGATGCGCAGCTTACGCTCGCGCTTCAGCGACACGCGGCTCGCCGTCACGTTCGCGATGCAGCCGTCGGCGAAGCGCAAGCGCGCGTTGGCGATGTCGACCGACGGCGTGAGGATCGGCACGCCGACGCTCTCGACCGCGACGACCTCCGCCGGCACGAAGCTCTGGATGACGTCGAGGTCGTGGATCATGAGGTCGCGAATGACGTCGACGTCGGTGCCGCGATCGACGAACGTCGCGAGGCGGTGGCACTCGAGAAAGCGCGGCCGGGTGACGACGTCGCGCGCCGCGCGCAACGCGGGATTGAAGCGCTCGAGGTGCCCGACCTGAAGAATCTGCCCGCGCTCTTCCGCGGCCGCGACGAGCGCCACGCCTTCGGCGGCCGTCGAGGCGAGCGGCTTCTCGACCAGCACGTCGATGCCCGCGACGAGGAGATCGCCGGCAATCCTCGCGTGCTCGCGCGTCGGCACCGCGACCGAGACGCAGTCGACCTGCCCGGCGAGCGCACGATGGTCGGGAAAGACACGGACCCCAAGCGACTCGGCGACCTCCCGCGCCCGCTCCGTGTCGCAATCGACCACCCCGACGAGCACCGCGTCGGGCAGCGCCGCGTACTTCTCCGCGTGGAACCGCCCGAGGTGGCCCACCCCCACGACCGCCGCGCGCAGCGGTCTCACGTCGTGTCCTCGAACCGGGCCCGTGCGGCGCTGTGACGCAACCTCATCGCGCTAGCCGTAATGTGTCGGGCTCGGCGCGTCAACGCGGCGCCGCGTTCTACGCCGCTGGTGGGACGCGGAGGGCTCTGTGTGCACCCGACGTGCGCGATAAGGTTCACGTGCGCACAACGGGTGCACACAGAGCCCTCCGCGTCCCACCAGCGGGGTAGGTCGCGACCGCGCCGCCGCGGGCCGATCGACGCACTACGGCCGTCGCGCCGGGTCGCCGGAGCCCGGCGAGCGCGGCGGCGGGTGCCGCCTGACGCAGACGGACGCGAGCGCGGCGGGCGAGCGCCGACCCGCCGCGTCCGCCGCGCGACGTCGATCTCTCCCGCCGTCTCGTCCGTCTCCGCCATCTCTGCCGAAAGCAGCACGCCTCTGCCGCAATCGGCAGTCCGGCTGCCCGATGCGAGCGCGCAAACGCGCGCAGTGCTAGCCTCGATGCCTGGCCTCGCAGTTGCTCCGCTGATCGCTGCGATGTCCGTCGCGAGAGGAGGACTACCGATGAGAACGACAATCGTAACGGCAATGGCGATGGTCACGGCGGTGCTGACCGCGGGCGTGCTCGCCGCGAAGCCGGTGCACAACGCGTGCGACGCGACCGCGAAGGCGGCGGCGCTCGCGTGCAACGACGCGGCGAAGGACCGATTCTGGATCGCGGTCGGGACGTGCAAGAACATCTCGGACGACGCCACGCGCAAGCAATGTCTCGCCGACGCCAAGAGCACGGCCACCGACGCGAAGCAGGAATGCGGCGATGAGTCGCACGCGCGCCACGATATCTGCACCACCCTCGGAGAGGCACCCTACGAGCCGGTGATCAATCCGGCGGACTTCGTCCCACCGGCATATGGGGCCGCCCATCCCAACCCGTATTTTCCGCTCGTGCCGGGGACGGTGTGGATCTACAAGGGCGGCGGCGAGAACGTCACCGTCACCGTCACCGATCAGACCAAGGATATCCGCGGCGTATCGACGCGGGTCGTGACGGATACCGTTCGCGACGACAGCAACGTCGTCGTCGAGGATACCCAAGACTATTTCGCGCAGCAGGCGGACGGCACCGTCTGGTATTTTGGGGAGCTCTCGGAAGGGTTCGACAACGGTGACCTCGTGACCCTCGAAGGCTCGTGGCAAGCGGGCCGCGACGGTGCCCAGCCCGGCGTCATCATGAAGGCGATGCCGATGGTGAGCGACGTCTACCGGCAGGAGTTCTTGTTGGGTGTCGCCGAGGACGCCGCCGACGTGGTCAGCACGACCGCGAGCGAAAGCGTGCCCGGGGCGAGCTGCTCCGGGGACTGCCTCGAGACCCACGAGTTCAGTGCGCTCGACGTCGGCGGCGACGAGAACAAGTTCTACAAGCTCGGGGTGGGCGTCATCCTCGAGGTCGACATCGAGACGGGAAGCCGTCTCGAGCTGCAGTCGGTCACACCCTGAGGAAACTGCGACAGCAACCGCGCGTTCACTCGACGTGCAGGACGACGGTGACCGAGTCGTCGACCTCCGAGAGCGGCACATAGCCGATCGCGTTCGGATCGGCGGCGACGTAACGCAGTACGGCTGCGGTCGAGGCGAGCGTCGCCGGCGGCAACACGCCGTAGAAATACTGGCGGTTCCAGTAGTCGGCGAGGTCGTCCTCGCTGCGGCGCAGCACCGCATGCGAGAACGCGACCCGCAAGGGCGTACCCGCCGGAAGGTTCAACGGCACGATCGGCGTGCCGTCGTCCCAGAACCGCTTGCGGCGGAAGTAGACCTGCGCGAGCTCGGAGAGCGACAGGTCGGCGTGCCGCGCACGGTGCACGACGATCGCGAGCGGCGGCGACTCCGGCGCCCCCGCCGTGGGGGCGAGCAGCACGAGCACGAGGACGGCGCCGAGGAGTTGTCGCGCCATCGCTCAGAAGAGAATCGAGAACGACATCCGCAGACCGGGCGCGGAGAGCTCGTCGCGATGGTCGGCGAGGCGGTAGTCGGCTTTGAGCCGGAGATAGTATCGCGGGACCCAGGTGATCCCGATGTCAAAGAGGTCGAGCGTGCGCCCGTCGGCTTCCGGTGGATCGAAACGTTCGTAGCGACCGACGGCGTAGAGCGTCCGCACTACCTCGACGACGCCCTGCGCGTAGAGCCCCCACTCGTGTCCGGCGTGCTGCGAACCCTCGCCGGAGACCGCCTCCATGCTGAGCTCGACGCGCTCGTGCGGCCGCCAGAGCGCGTCGACGCCGCCGAGATGGTGCCAGCGCTCGTGCGTGTGCTGGGAGGTGAAGTACGAGGCGCCGATCGTCCAGCCGGCGAGGCTCGCCCACTCGAGGCGCGCACCGGCGCTGTGCTCGGCCGGATCGGCGTCGCGGTCGTGGTGGATCGCGTCGAGGAACGTGCCGTAGAGCGCGTAGGACAGCGCGCTGCCGTGCGGGAACGTCGTCCCCCAGAGCATCGCCCCGCGCACCGCCTCGTCGAACACCTCCTCGATGATCAGCGGATCCGAGGTCGTCCACAGGAGCGGATCGGCGGGCGTCTGGTTCCAGCGCCCGATCGGTGTCAGGAACCGTCCGAAGCGGACGTTCAGGAGGTCCGTCTTTCCGACGTCGACGTACAGCCGGTCGACGTCGATGCCGGGGGCCGAATGCGCGTGTGGACGATCGGTGTCCCACTCCGCCAGTCGGCTCAGCTCGATCTCGGAGAACACGTGGACGTACGGAACCGGATCGAAGAAGAGGAAGACGTTCGCGTTGTCGAGGGTGACGGCGCCGTGTCCGCCTTCGAGCCGCTCTCCGGCAATCGTCGCGAAGCCGCCGATGGTCAGCTTCGTTCTCCCCACCTGAAGGCCGCGGCCGGGAACGTATTCCAGGCGGCCGATCGGGGTGTCGCGACCGAAGATCTCCGGGCCCTCGCGCCGCGGATACGTCGTCGGATCGGAATCCGCCGCGCGCACCGCAGGGACGGCAACGATCGCCGCAAGGAGCGCGACCGCCATGCACGCGGCGGCCTGCCACGTCGCGTCCCGCCCCGCCGTCGCGCTTTGCCGTTTCGAGCCGCTCATGCGAACGTAGGCCGTCCCGAGTCGATCGCGTGAAGGCGCGGACGCTACAAGTTTTCTCGCTGCGGACCAAGCTCTTGCTGTTCGTCGCCGCAGTCGTGATCCTGCCGGGCGCGATGTTCGGCGCGATCGCCGTCTCGAGCGCACGCGCGACGCTCTCCCGCGCCGTCGGGCGCGAGCTCGCCGAGGAGGCACGCGACACGGCGGAGCGCCTCGCGGCGACGCTGCGCTCGGGACGCGCGACGCTCGGATCGTTCGCCCGCCAGGATGTCATGCGCGAGATTCGCATCGGCGATCTCGACAAGCGGATTTCCTCCTCGCTCGCGTCACTGACGCGCGGCACGCCGTCGTGCGGCGATCTGCTCGTGACGGACGGCAGCGACCGCGTCGTGGCCGCGAACGACCCGGCGCTCATCGGCCGGACCGGAGACGCGCTGCTCGGCAGCACGGCCGTCGCCACCATCGAGGGACCGATCGACGCGCCCGGGCACCCGCGCCGGAGCCTGCGCTTCGCGGTCGCGGTGCCCGATCCGGACGCGCCGGAACGATCGCTCGGTCGGCTGATCGCGCTCTGCGATTGGCGGCACGAGACCGACGTCGCCGCGCGGGCGCGCGACAATCTCGTCTCGGCGGGCGTCGACGCCGACGTCCTTCTCGTCGACGCCCAGGGCCTCGTGATCGGCGGCGCGCTGCGCCCGGACGGCCGCTGGCGCGTCGGCGACGCCGTCGGCCTCGCGTGGCGCGACCACGAGCCCGCGCCGGAACTCCCCGCGCGACCCGTCAGCCATGTCGACGGCCGCGCGGGCGTGCTCTTCGGATACGCCGCGCTGCCGAGCGACCTACCGCGATGGACGGTCGTCGTCGCGCAGCCGTTGGTCGAGGCGTTCGCGCCGGCAACGCATACCGCACGCGTCCTCGCGCTGACGTTCGGCACCGTGCTCCTCGCCGCACTCGGCGTCGCCCTCGCGGCGGCGGGCCGGGTGACGCGGCCGCTCGCGGAGCTGACGAGCGCCGCCGAGGCGCTCGGCCGCGGGCGGACTGCCGCCACCGTTCCGGTGCGCTCGCGTGACGAGATCGGCGCGCTCGCGACGGCGTTCAATCGGATGGCCGTCGACCTTCGCCACGCGGAACAGGAGCTGGTCGAAGCCGCCAAATTCGCATTCGTCGGCGAGCTTGCCGCCGGAGTCGCCCACGAGGTGCGCACGCCGCTCGGCGTCCTGCGCAGCTCGACGCAGCTCCTCGAGCGCTCGCTCCCGAACGTCGACGACGAAGCGCACGAACTCCTCCAGCTGCTACGCGACGAGGTCGATCGCATCGATCGCGTGGTGACCGGGCTCCTCGATCTCGGCCGGCCGCGCGAGCTGCGCCCGGAGCCGTCGCGGCTCGATCAGATCGTGTTCCGCGCCGTCGACTTCGCGGAAGCGCAGGCACGCGAGAAGGGCGTGTCCGTGTGCCGGCACCCGCTCGCCGCCGCGCCGGTCGTCCTCTGCGACCCGGAGCTGACGTACCAGGTGGCGTTGAATCTCGTCGTGAACGCGATCCAGATCGTCGCGCCGGGCGGCAGCGTGGAGGTGACGATGCTGCCCGCTCGCGAGGGGTACGCCGGGTTCGCGGTCCGCGACGACGGGCCCGGCGTCCCCGACGACCTGCGCGAGCGCATCTTCGAGCCGTTCTTCACCCGCCGCGACGGCGGCGCAGGCCTCGGACTCACGTTCGTGCGACGAGTCGTGCACGAGCACCGCGGACGGGTGTGGCTCGAAAGCGGCGACGGCCGCGGCGCCGTGTTCTACGTCGAGCTGCCGAGCGTGGAGATCGGCGCATGAAGCGACTCCTTGCCGTCGACGACGACGCGCGCATGCGCCGCGTGCTGCAGATCCTCGCGCGCAAGATCGGTCTCGACTGCGTGGCCGCGAGCGGCGCCGACGAGGCGCTGGCGTCCTTTCGCGCCGCGCGCTGCGACGTCGTCGTCACGGATTTGAAAATGCCCGGCAAGAGCGGAATCGAATTCCTGCGCGAGCTGCGCGAGGTCGACGCCGACGTGCCTGTCATCGTGCTCACCGCACACGGCACCGTGCCGACGGCGGTCGAGGCGATGAAGCTCGGCGCGCTCGACTATCTGCTGAAGCCGTTCGACGTCGACGCGCTCGAGCTGATCATCGGGCGCGCGCTCGATCTCTCGCGCTATCGCGTCGAGAACCGTTTCCTGCGCGAGCAGGCGGCCGGCTCCCGACTACACGAAGGCGTCGTCGGGACGTCGCCCGCGATGGTCGCGGTGTACGAGCTCGTACGTCGCGTGGCGCCGACGCGGAGCACGGTCCTGATCACCGGCGAGACCGGCACCGGGAAAGAGCTCGTCGCGCGCGCGATCCACGACCTCAGCCCGCGCAAGGACGAGCTCTTCGTCCCGATCAACTGCACGGCGATTCCCGCGGAGCTGCTCGAGAGCGAGCTCTTCGGCCACGTGCGCGGCGCGTTCAGCGGCGCGCAGGCGGACCGCATCGGCAAGTTCCAAGCGGCCGACGAGGGCACCCTCTTCCTCGACGAGATCGGCGACATGGACGTCCGTCTGCAGGCGAAGCTGCTGCGCGTCGTGCAGGAGGGCGTCGTCGAGCCGCTCGGCACCAACCGCCGCATCCACGTCGACGTTCGCGTCGTGTCGTCGACGAATCGCGACCTCGAGACGGCCGTACGCGAGGGACGTTTCCGCGAGGATCTGTACTACCGGCTGAACGTCTTCCGGATCGAGCTGCCGCCGCTGCGCGACCGTCGTAGCGACGTGCCCATGCTCGCGCAGACGTTCCTCGACGCCTTCGCCCGCGACGTCGGCAAGCTCGACCTCCGTCTGACAGCCGACGCCACCGCTGTGCTCCAGTCCTACGGTTGGCCCGGCAACGTCCGCGAGCTCCGCAACGTCATGGAACGCGCCGCCGTTCTGTGCACCGGCGGGACCGTCGACGCGTCACTCGCCCACTTGCTTCTCCCACAGCACGGCGAGGAGCACGCGACCGACCTGAACCTCGACCGTGCACTGGCGGTCGTCGAGCGCCGTCTGATCCTCGACGCCCTCGCGGCGACGGAGGACGACAAGCCCGCCGCCGCGAGGCTCCTCGGCATCGGCGAGCGCACGCTGTGGACGAAGCTCAAGAAGCACGGCGTCTAGCGGCAACCTCGACAGGCGGCGTTCTACGCCGGCGGTGGGCGGTGGCGGGACCGTGCCGTGCACCCGACGTGCGCAAGAGGGTAAGTTTGCGCACCACGGGTGCAGAGAACGACCGCCGCGTCCGCCGCGGGTCCGCGGGTTCGCCGGCGCCCCTGCGTCCGCCGGTGCTGCACCCGCGTTCGCTGGCCGTGTCCGCGCAGTCCGCGCGCGGCGGGACGGACTGCGACGGTCGCGGCGTGCGGTCGGCGCGGCGGCGCGGTCCCGATCGACCCCGGCGGTGGGCGGTGGCGGCAGCGTGCCGTGCACCCGTGGTGCGCAAACTTACCCTCTTGCGCACGTCGGGTGCAGAGAATGACCGCCGCGTCCGCCGCGCGTTCAGCGAGTGCGTCAGCTCGTCTGCGTCAGCCCGTGTTGGAGCGCGTACATGACGAGCGCGACCCGATCGCGCACGCCGAGCTTCTGGAAGATGTTCTGCAAGTGGGTCTTCACGGTGCGCTCGCTGATCGTGAGCGCCGCGCTGACTTCCTTGTTCTTTTGCCCGGACGCGACCAGACGGACGATCTCGAGCTCGCGGTCGGTGAGGCCGGTCTGGCCGCGGCGGGTGGCGCCGCCGCTCGTGGTGCTTTGCGCGACCTCGTCGGCGACCGTGCGGCGCATACGTGGATCGATCCAGAAACCGCCGCGGCAGACGGTGTGAATCGCCTCGATGAGCGTGTGTCGCGCGGAGTCTTTGAGCACGACACCCTTGGCGCCCAGCATGAGCGCGCGGACGTGCTCCTCCTGCTCGTCGCACGCGGTGAGCACCAGGACGCGGGTATCGGGGCTGATGCGGACGACCGCCGGCACTGCCTCGAGGCCGTTGCCGGTGGGCATGCGGATGTCGAGGAGCAGCAAGTCGGGCTTCAATTGCCAGACGAGCTCGACGATGTCCTCGGCGCTCTCGACGTCGGCGATCACGTCGATGTCGTCCTCCATCTGGAGAATCGTGCGCAGGCCATCGCGGAAGAGCGTGTGATCGTCGACCAGGACGAGGCGGCGTTTGCGGGCGGGCAGGACCATCCGGAGTCTCCTCTATCTATGCCGCGCTCTCGTCCGCCGGCGCCGCGAGCGGCACCTGCAACGAGATTTCGGCCCCCTCGCCGGGGCGGCTACGCACTCGAAGATCGCCTCCGAGTGCGGTCGCACGATCGCGAATCGACCACGGGGCGGCGGCAGGTGCGAGAAAGCCGTCGGGGTCGGTCGCGCCGCGGGCGTTCTGAAAACCGCGACCGTTGTCGCGGATCATGATGTGACATTGAGAGGAATCGGCGACGAGACGTACGACGGCGGCGGTCGCGCGCCCGTGACGGACGGCGTTCCGCAGCGCCTCGCGCACGATCTGCACGAGCTCGTAAATCGTCGCCGCCGGCAGTGCCGGATCGAGGTCCGGCAGCTCCAAGTCGACGTGCAGATGCTCGCGGATCGAGAATTCGGCCGCGAGCTGGTCGAGGGTCGCCCGGAGATCGTCGGTCTGACGGCTCGCGCTGCGCAGCACGCTCAGATAGTGCCGCACCTCGCGGTAGCCGCGGTCGACCATCTGGTGCAGCTCCTCGAGTTGGCGCGGGACGCGGAGCGGATCGCGCTCGACGAGCTTGCGGCACGCCTCGACGCGGAGGTCGATGCCGGCGAGCGACTGGATGAAGCCGTCGTGAAGGTCACGGGCGATGCGCGCGCGCTCCTCGAGTACGGCAACCTCCTCCGCCTTCTCCTGCAAGCGTACCGCCTCGAATCCGGCGGCCGCCTGGCTGACGATGACGAGCAGGAACTCGAGATCGTCGCGGGTGAAGCGTGGTCGGCCGTGACGCACGACGATCGCGCGACCGCGGAGCTCGCGCTGGATGAGCACCGGGGCGGCGAGCAGCGATTGCACGCGCTCGCCGTCGGGCAGCTTCAGCTCGGGAACCATCGGCTTGCGGTGCATGCTGCCGGTCGCGAGGTCGTAACAGAGGGCGCTCGCGCCGGGTTGGAGCGAGTTCACGAGGAGTGCATCGGTGGGCGCGGCGAACTCCAGCGGCAGCGGGTCGTGCTTGGTGATCCGCAACCGGACGCGCAAGCGGCGGCCGTCGCGTGCGACCTCCCAGGTGAAGTAGTTGCCGCTCTCGGGGTCGCGCAGCACCAGCACGCCGCGCGGCGCGTGGAAGTAGTGCAGCACCCGCACCATCAGGCGCGTAATGCCCCATCCCGGGGCGCGATGGCGCCGGAACGTAGTCGTGAGATCGAGGAGGAAGCCGAGCTTGCGCTTCGAGCGCCGCTCGTACTCCCCGAGGTAGCCGATCAGGTAGCCCAGAACGACGAGATAGATCGGCCGCACCAGGTGCGCGCGGTGCACGCTGAACGTCTCCGGATCGAGCAGGAGCCCGGAGACGAAGACCAGCCCCGGATACAGCGCCGCGAGCAGCAACGTGACCGGCAGCGAGACGGCGAAACCCCACCGCACGCTGACGCTCGAGATGAGGAAGATGTTGAGCAGGAAAAACGGCGTCGCGCCGCGCTCGGTGAAGAGCGTGATGGCGATGATCCACGCGAAGTCGGTGGCCGTCGAGAAGTATCCGAGCCGCTCTTGCCCGACGTACTCGCCGCGCACGACCCAAAAGAGCAGCACGCTCCAGAGGAGATACGAGGCGAGCACGATGTACCCGACCTCGGGGGAGTAGGACGGCTGCTGCGGGTCGACGATCGCGATCGCCACCGTCGTCGCCGCCATCAGCACGCGGCAGAACGCGATGATCTTCTCGTTGTGCGAGACGGCCATCAACGAGGCGCGACGGGCGCGCAATTTGGGTGGCAGGAGGGATCTCATCGTCGTACGGCTCCGACGCGGCACTGCGCAGTTTTGCAACGGATGTGCCATGCAGCAACAGCCCGCATACGAGTCGATGTCACAGTCATCGTGGCAAACACGCACGAAACGGGAGAATCGGCACGATCGCCGTCCCATCGTCCGAGGACGATGCCTACTCACGGCGCTATGGCGAGTGATTCTTCGGGGGCTACGCGCCCGGCTCGCGCGTCTCAATGAACCTGTAGCATAAGAGGTCGCGCGTCAAGGCAAGAATTCCCGGCGCTGCGCCCCGGCTGCGCGAATTCACTCAGTACCCGTGCCGCCACTGGCGAGCGCGACGATCGCGATGCCGGCGGCGTCCGCGGCGGCGATCATCACCTCGCGGTCGAGCATGAGCGTGCGATCCGCCTCGAGGGCGAGCACACGGCCGCCGACCGCGCGCAGCACATCGACCGTCGTCGGCCCGACGGCCGGAACATCGAACCGCAGATCCTGCGCCGGCTTGCTGACCTTCACGACGATGACGCCGCCGCGACCGAGCGTGCCGCCGCGACGAATCGCCTCGTCCGTGCCCTCGATCCCCTCGACGGCGAGCACGGCGCCGCGCTTCACGACGACGCTCTGGCCGATGTCCCAGCGGCCGATGTCCTTCGCGACGCGAAAGCCGAAGCGGACGTCGTCCCATTCCTTCGCGCGCGGTGTCGCACGCGTGAGCGTGCCGGCGCGCGGCACGAGCGCGCCGCAGAAGAGCGTCGACTCGACGACCGTGATGCCGTCGTGCTCGAGCTCGGCGGCGATGCCGCGCAAGAGGACGTCGTCTTTGAGGCTGCGCGTTTTCGCGAGAAACGTCGCGCCGCGAAAATCGGGACGCAGGTCCGCGAGGTGCCGCGGCTTGCGAATCCCGCCGGCCATGACCGCCCGCCGCACACCCGCGCGCTTGAAGACGCGGATGATCTTCCCGAGCTCGCCGACGCGCACCCACGTGAGCTCGTCGGCGAGCGCACCGATCTCTTCGGGCGTCTCGCCACGGTGCGCAACTGCGACGACCTCGACGCCGGCATCGCGCGCGGCGGCGGCGAAGACGAGCGGGAAGCGGCCGTTCCCGGCGATCAGTCCGATGCGCTCAGGCACGGCGCGACTCGGCGTCCGACGGACGGCATGCAGTTCACTCCTCCTCGGGCTCGCTCGGATCGCCGCGCTGCCGACGCACGGCCGGCGTGACGCCGCGGCTCGAGGCCGCGAGAAACGCGAGCAGACGCTCCACTTCGGGAATCCCCGCGAGCTCGGCCGCGACGTGCGCACGCGCCTCGGAGAACGGCCTCCCGGAGGCGAAGAGGAGGCGGTAGGCGCTCTTGATCGCGCGCACCTGGTCGGCATCGAAGCCGCGACGCTTGAGGCCGATGAGGTTCAACCCGCGCAGCTTCGCGCGGTCGCCGGTCGCGTTGCAGTAGGGAGGCACGTCGTGGACGACCATCGCGCCGCCGCCGAGAATCGCCGACTCGCCAATGCGAACGAACTGATGGATCGCCGCGAGGCCGCCGACGATCACGTAGTCCTCGATCGTGACGTGGCCGGCGAGCGTCGCGCTGTTGGCGAGCACACAATGGTTGCCGACGCGGCAATCGTGGCCGACGTGCGAGTAGTTCATCAGCAGCGTGTCGCTGCCGATCGTCGTCACCATGCCGCCACCGGTCGTGCCGAGGTTGAGGGTCGCGAACTCGCGGATGATGTTGCGATCGCCGATCTCGAGGCGGCTCTCCTCGCCGCGATATTTCAGATCTTGCGGCTCCGCGCCGACGCTTGCGAACTGAAAGATGCGATTGTCGCGGCCGATCGTCGTCCGGCCGTCGATGACCGCGTGTGGTCCGATGCGCGTCCCGGCGCCGATCCGGACGTGCGGGCCGACGACGGCGTACGGCCCGACCTCGACACCCGGCGCGAGCTCGGCGCCCGGCGCGACGACCGCGGTCGGGTGGACGAGCGCCGCCGGCGCGGCATCACGCTCCGCCGGCGCGTGCTCGAGCGTCGTGAAGTCGGCCTCGGCGGCGACGTTGCCGCCGACGCGCGCGATCCCGCGCAACCGCCAACGCGGCGGCTGCCGCTCGAGCGTGCGCACCTCGAGCTCGAGCTCGTCGCCGGGCAGGACCGGGCGCCGGAAGCGCGCGCGATCGAGCGCGAGCACCGTCAAGTTGGCGCCCGGAGCGACGCCGCCGACCGATGCGTGCGCCAGCAGCGCACCCGCCTGCACCAACGCCTCGCAGAGAAGGACGCCGGGCATCACGGGACGTCCGGGAAAGTGACCGGCGAAAAACGGCTCGTCGACGGTGACGCACTTCCGCGCCAGGAGGCGCACGCCGTCCTCGACGCCGACGACCCGGTCGACGAGGAGGAGCGGATAACGATGGGGCAGCAGGCGCCCGATCAGCGCGGGATCGACGGCGCCGTCGTCGGCCACGCGCGGCTCACTTCTTCCGCGCGTCGAAGGTGCGGATGACCTCGTCCGTCATGTCGATCGACTTCGCGCCGTAGAGCACCGAGCTGCTCGAGTTCTCGAGAATCACGGTGTAATTGTCGCGCTGGCCGATCTGCTGGATCACCTCGGCGAGGTCCTTCAGGATGTCGCCCGTCAGCTCCGAGTCTTTCTTCCGCAGCTCGGCGTCGGAGTCCTCGAGCTTGCGGCGGAGATCGCGCTGGCGACGGTCGAACTCCTCCGCTTTCGCCTTCCGCTCGTCGGGCTTGAGGACGACGCTCTGCTTGTCGAGATCGTCCTTCATCTTGTCGAGACGGTCCTTCTCGCCCTTGAGGGCGTTCTGCGTCTTGTCGAACTCGCCCTTGAACTGCTCCTTCGCCTTCTTGCCGGCGGACGACTCGTTCAGCGCCCGCTGCAGGTCGACGATGCCGACCTTGATCTCGGCCGACGCCGGGACGGCGAGCGCCAGCAAGATCAGCGCGACCAGCGCGGCCGCGACGTGGAACCTTCCTCGTGTCATGCAGATGCCTCCTGTGCTGTGTGCGCGTCGTCCATGCGGTTCGTCAGAGCGGCGCTCCGAACGAGAAGAGGACGATGCTCGATTTCTCGTGTCGGTGTTTATTGAGGGGTAAGCCGAGCTCGATGCGAATCGGGCCGAGTGGCGACTGCCACCGCAAACCGCCTCCGACAGCGTACCGCAAATCGCCAAAGTCGTAGCCCTGCGAGTCGAGCCACGCGTTGCCGGCGTCGATGAAGACGACGCCCTTCAGCCCGAGCTGCTCGACGATCGGGAAGATGATCTCGTTGTTGACGATCAGCTGGCGGCTGCCGCCGATCGGATCGCTCTGGATGTCCTGGCCTTGGCCGTTGCGGATCGGCTCGCGCGGCCCGAGCGTACGCGTCTGAAAGCCGCGGATCGAGTTGATGCCGCCGGGGAAATAGCGCTCGAAGAGCGGCAGCTCGTGCCCGCTTTCGCCGCGGTTGCCGTGTCCGTACCCGAGGGCGGTGCCGAGCGAGTAGACGAAGGTGCCGAGCCGTGGCGACTTGTAGATCGACCAGTAGAAGCGCGCGCGCGCGTCGACCTTGTAGAAATCGCTCTCACCGCCGAGGCCGGCGTACTCGACGGAGATCTCCTCGGTCGAGCCGCGCGTCGGGTCGAAGAGGCTGTTCAGCGTGTTGCGCGAGATGATCGGCCGGATGCTGCTCGTGAGGCTGTGGCCTTCCTCGGCGACGACGCTCGGCGGCGAGCGCCGGGTGAGGTCGGAGATGTCGGCGTCCTCCAACCGGTACTCGGCGCCGATGCGTACCTCCTCGAGGGAGAAGCGGCCGAGGAGCTGGTCGTAGCCGAGCTCCGTCAGCGGGTAGAGCAGTCGGAAGCTGCCGCCCGTGCCCGAGCGCGTGAAATCGCTGTAGTCCAACCGCCAGTCGAAGAGATCGACGGTGGCGGACAGCGGGCGGTCGAACAAGTACGGCTCGGTGAAGCTCGCGATGAAATTCTGGCGCTTGCTGCCGAAGTCGGCGTTCAACACGATCCGATCGCCGCGGCCGAAAAGGTTGTTCTCGGAGATCCGCGCGTTGAAGAGGAGGTTGTCGGCGGAGCTGAAACCGGCGCCGGCGGTGAGAGCCCCCGTCTGGCCCTCCTTCACGTCGACTTGCAGGTTCAGCTTCTCCTCGCTGCGGCCGCGCTGGGTGGTGAGGTTCACCTCCTGGAAGAATCCCAGCCGGTTGAGAGCGTCGCGGCTCTTCTTCAGCTTGGTGCCCGAGAACTGCTGCTGCTCCTCGACCTTGAGCTCGCGACGAATGACCTTGTCGCGCGTCTTGGTGTTGCCGGTGATGAGGATCTTGTCGATCGTGACCTGCGGGCCTTGATCGATCCGGTACGTGATGTCGACGATCTTCTTCTCGGGCTCGATCTCGGTCTCGGGCTCGATGTTGACGAAGGCATACCCGACGTCGCCGTACTTGTCGGTGAGCTTCAAGATGTCCTGGCGCAGCTTGCTCGTGCGGAAGGTGTCGCCGGGGACGAGCTCGAGGTCCTTCCGCAGATCGAGGTCGGCGCGCACGTCGCCGGCGAACTTCACCTCGCCGACGTTGTATTGGTCGCTCTCCGCGATTTTGATCGTGACGTAGAGACCGTCCTCTTTGCGCTCGACCTGCGGTTCATCGACGCGGACGTTGATGTAGCCGTTGTCGTAGTACCAGGCGGTGAGGCGCTCGCTGTCGGTCTTCAGCGTTTCCTTGTTGAGGACGCCGGCGCCGGTGAAGCGTGAGAGGATCCACTCCTCTTTCGTGGTGATGATGCGCTTCAGCTTGCGGTCGCTGAACGCCTTGTTGCCCTCGATCTCGATGTGCTGGATGCGGATGAGCTTTCCTTCATCGACGACGTAGGTGATCGTCACCTCGTGCGGCGCGCCCGGAAGCGGGTTGATGCGCGCCGTGATCGCGGCGTCGAGGTAGCCTTTCTCCTCGTAGAGTTTCTTCGCGTCGGCGATGCCGCGCCGCAGCTTCTCGCCGTCGAGGATCGTGTGCGGACGGACCTTGAGGGCCGCCTCGAGATCTTCGCTCCGTACCTTTTTGTTGCCCTGGATCTTCACGTCGGTGACGAGCGGCCGCTCGCGCACGCGGAAGACGAGCACCATGCCTTCCGGCGCCGGCCGCCGCTCCACCTCGACGTTCTCGAAGAACCCCATCGCGTAGATGGCGCGGACGTCGGCGTCGACCGCCGCTGGATCGTAGCGCGCGCCGGGGCGGCTCTGAATGTGGATGCGGATGGCCTCGTCGTCGACGCGGGTGTTGCCCTCGATCAGCACCTGCGCGACGGTCGCGGCACGCGCCAGCGCGGGCGCGAGACATGCGCCGAGCACCATCAGCGCGATCACGACCCGTCGTCTCATCCCCGCCTCCCCTCGCCGACCGCTAGTGCGCCGCGGCGACCCGCGCCGCCTCGGTCGCGATCCTGCCGCCGGCGAGCCGGAGCGTCCGATCCATCGCCGACGCGAGCGCGCCGCTGTGCGTGACCACGACGAGCGTCATGCGGCGCTCGGCGTTCAGCTCGATGAGCAGATCCTGCACGCCGGCGGCCGTGCCCGGATCGAGGTTGCCCGTCGGCTCGTCGGCGAGGACGACCCGCGGCTCCTGGATCAACGCCCGCGCCACCGCGACGCGCTGCTGCTCGCCGCCCGAGAGCTCGCCCGGCCGGTGATCGACGCGGTCGGCGAGACCGACGCGCACGAGCAGCTCGGTCGCGCGCTGTCGGGCCGTCTCCCGCGTCGTCCCGGCGATCAGCGCCGGCATCATGACGTTCTCGAGCGCGGTGAAGTCGGGCAACAGATGGTGGAACTGGAAGATGAAGCCGACCTCGCGATTGCGAAAGTGGGCCAGCTCGTGATCGCTCTTGCTCGCCAGCTCCTCGCCATCGAACCACACCTCACCGCTCGTCGGCCGATCGAGCGTCCCCAGGATGTGCAACAGCGTGCTCTTCCCGACCCCGGATTCGCCGACGATCGCCACGCGCTCGCCGGCGGAAATCTCGAGGTCGAGGCCGGTGAGCACGCGCACCACCCGCGGACCGTCGACGTACTCCTTGGTCAGGTTGCGCAGCGCGATCAACGGCGCCTATTCGTAGCGGATCACCTCCACGGGCGCCAGACCTGCAGCCTGCCGCGCCGGATAGATCGTGGCGAGGAGGCAGATCGTCACCGAGGCGAGCGCGACGAGGAGGAAGTTCTCGCCGTACACGCGCACCGGCAGCGTCGAGACGTAGAAGACGTCTTTCGGCAGCTCGACGAACTGGTAGCGGGCGAGGAGCCAGCAGCCGGCATACCCCCCGACGACGCCGAGCGCGGTCCCGACGGCGCCGACGATCGCGCCCTTCAGCATGAAGATGCGCGCGATGCTGCGATTCGTCGCCCCCATGCATTTGAGGATCGCGATGTCCTTCCGCTTCTCCATGACGATCATGATCAGGGTCGCGATGATGTTGAACGCGGCGACGAGCACGATCAGCAGGAGCACGATGAAGTAGACCGCCTTCTCGAGCCTGAAGGCGAGAAAGAGGTTGCGGTTCACCTCCATCCAGTCGCGGGCGCGATACGGCGTCCCGAGCCGCGCCTCCACTCGGCGCGCGACGTCTTGCGCACGGTAGATGTCCGCGACGCGGATCTCGACGCCGGTGATCGCGTCGCCGAGTCCGAAGAAGCGCTGCGCGTCGCCGAGGCTCATGTAGATGAGCGAGGAGTCGTAATCGAACATCCCGGAATCGAAGGTCCCGGCGACCGCGAAGCGTTTCACCTTCGGAATCATGCCGACCGGCGACGCCGTCCCCATCGGCGAGACGACGCTCACCGGATCGCCGATGTCGACGCCGAGCTGCTTCGCGAGCTCCTGCCCGATGATCACCCCTGTGAGTTTCGTCGGCGTTTTGTTGTCGCCGCCGCTCACGGGCACCTCGAACTCGGCGCCGAGGCGGTCGACGGAGCCGGAGGTGAGATGGCCTTTCAGGTCGACGATCGCGGCGTCCGCGTCGGGCGGCACGCCGCGGACGACGACGCCGGAGACGCTCTGGCCGGTCGTCAGCATCACTTGGCTGTAGACGAGCGGCGCGGCGGCGACGACGCCGGGTGTGTCGCGGACGGTCGCAACGACGGTCTCCGCATCGCGGATGGCGCCGGCATACGAGATGACGACGATGTGGGGATTGAAGCCGAGAATGCGGTCGCGCAGATCCTCCTCGAACCCGGTCATCACCGCCAGCACGATGTTGAGCGTCATGACGCCGATCATCACCCCCACGACGGAGATCACCGTGATGAGGGAAATGAACGCCTCTTTGCGCCGCGCCCGCAGGTAGCGCAGCCCGACCATCAGCTCGTAGCCCATCAGCGTGGCCTCAGCGCCGCTCCGGGCGCAGTTGCGGGAAGAGAATGACGTCGCGAATCGACGGCGAGTTGGTGAGGAGCATCACGAGCCGATCGATGCCGATGCCTTCGCCCGCCGCGGGCGGCATGCCGTGCTCGAGGGCGCGGACGTAGTCCTCGTCCATCGCGTGCGCCTCTTCATCGCCGCCGCGGCGCGCGCGCAGCTGCTCCTCGAAGCGCGCGCGCTGCTCGTCGGGGTCGTTCAGCTCCGAGAAGCCGTTCGCGATCTCGCGGCCGCCGACGTAGAGCTCGAAGCGGTCGACGATCGTGGGGTCGCGGTCGCTCTGGCGCGCGAGCGGCGAGATCTCGACCGGGTAATCGACGACGAACGTCGGCTGCACGAGCGCCGCCTCGGCCGTCTTCTCGAACACCTCGGCGAGCACCTTGCCGTAGGGCGCGCCCGGCGGCAGCGGGATCGCGCGCGCGGCCGCGACCGTCCGCAGGCGCTCGACGTCGTCGACCTCTTCGCGCGCGAGACCCGTCGCCTGCGCGACGGCGTCCTTCACGGCGAGACGCCGCCACGGCGGCGTGAGATCGAGCTCGTGCTCGCCGTAGGGAATCTTCACGTCGCCGACGATCATCCGCGCGAGGCCGCTCACCAGCTCCTCCGTGATCGTCAGCAAGTCTTCCCACGTCGCGTACGCCTCGTAGAACTCCAGCATCGTGAACTCGGGGTTGTGCTCGGTCGAGATGCCCTCGTTACGGAAGTTGCGGTTCAGCTCGAAGACGCGCTCGAGGCCGCCGACGAGCAGCCGCTTCAAGAAGAGCTCGGGCGCGACGCGCAGGTAGAGGTCCATGTCGAGCGCGTTGTGGTGGGTGACGAACGGCCGCGCGAGCGCGCCGCCGGCGATCTGCTGCATCATCGGCGTCTCGACCTCGAGGTAGCCGCGCGCGGTGAAGAACTCGCGCACGCCTTGCAGCACCTGCGCGCGCACGCGGAAGATCTGCTGCACGTCCAGATTTAGGAGATCTAGGTAGCGCTGGCGATAGCGGAGCTCGACGTCCTGCAGCCCGTGCCACTTCTCCGGCGGCGGCCGCAGCGCCTTCGCGAGATAATGGACGCGACCAGCGAGCACGCTCAGCTCGCCGGTCTTGGTGCGAAAGAGTCGCCCCTCGATACCGACGAAATCGCCGAGGTCGAGCAAGCGGAACACCTCGAAGTCGCGCTCGCCGACCTCGTCGCGCCGCACGTACACCTGAATGCGGCCGCTGCGATCTTGCACGTGCGCGAACGCCGCCTTGCCGAAGTCGCGTACCGCCACCATGCGCCCAGCGATACGTACCGCCACCGGCGTCGCGTCGAGGTCGGCGCCCGACGTCTCCGCATGCGCGGCGAGGAGCGCGGCCGCGGTGTTGCGCGGCTGAAAGCCGTTCGGGAACCGCCGATGCCCGAGCGCCTCGAGCTCGGCGAGCTTCTTACGTCGCGCAACGATCTGATCCTGCTCTTCCATCGCTTTCTCTTATGGGGGGACGAGGCGCGAAAGGAAAGCGCGGTTGGCGCCGGGCACACGCCGGCGGGGCGCGCGGCGGCGGGCGAGAACGGGTGCGCGGGGATGTAGAATTTGCAAAGCGAGCGCCGACGCATGCGCGTGCGTCGACGTCCGCGTGCGCCCGTGACGCTCGCCCGGACGCGGGTGCCCGCGCGCGCGTGCCGTCGCCGCGCACCCGTTCTCGCCCGTCGCCGCGCGCCCCACCGCCGAGTTGGCTTGATTGCCTTCCCCGCTTTCCTTTATAGATCGCGTGGATGCTCACTGCTTCCTGGCGGCCGGCGCTGGTCGCGCTGAATCTCGTGCTGCTGGCGGCGGTCGCGTACTTCGCGGCACGGATCACGACGAGCACCATCGCCGCCCGCCTCGAGCGTCCGGCGCACGATCTCGCGCCGCGAACGGCGTCCGTGCCCGCTGTCGCATCGGCGCAGCCGGAATCCGCGTACGCGGTGATCTACGAGCGCGACGCGTTCAACGCGGTCAAAGGCGCGCCGGCGGAGCGCAACGGCGGCGACGCCAAGCGCACCGACTTGAACGTGAAGCTCTGGGGGACCGCCATCGCCGCCGACCCGACGCAGTCGTACGCGATCATCGAGGACCTCGCGGCGCGGCGCCAATCGCTCTACCGCGTCGGCGACTCGATCCTCGACGCGGCGACGTTGGCGCACGTCGAGTGGGACCGGGTCATCCTCGACCGCAACGGCGACGAAGAGGTGCTCGAGCTGGCGTCGGCGCGCGGTCCGACGGCGAGCGCGGCGACGACGACGGGCGGCGCGGCGGTCGCCGGCGAGCGCATCCGCAAGACCGCGGACGACAAGTTCGTCATCGATCGCCGCGAGCTCGAGAAGACCGTCGCCAACTTGAACGAGGTGTTCACGCAAGCGCGCGCGGTGCCCTACTTCGAGGAGGGTAAGACGGTCGGGTTCCGCGTCTTCGCGATCAAGCCCGGCTCGGTGTTCGAGAAGATCGGGCTGCAGAACGGCGACGTCATCAACCGGGTCAACGGGGTCGAGCTCACGGATCCGACCAAGGCGATCACCCTCTTCACCGAGCTGCAGAACGAGGGCCACATCGCGGTCGATCTGCAACGGAACAAAGTCGCGAAGAGCTTCTCCTATGAGATTCGCTGAGCGGGTGTCCGGGGACGGCGGCGGGTGCGACGCACGCGACCATTCCATCCGGCGCTGACCGCGCTCGCCGTCGCGGCGGTCTTCGCCGGCGGCACCGGCGTCGCGCCGCGCGTGCTCGGCCCCACCGCCGCGCGCGCGCAGGCTCTGCCGCGGCCGCAGCCGAGCGCATCACCGGCAGCGGCGGCGCAAGGTCCGCGGGTCGTCGAGGCCGACGGTGAGCGCGAGATCACGATGGACTTCCAGGACGTCGACCTCGGCGTGCTGGTCAAGTTCATGGGCGAGATCACCGGCAAGAACTTCGTGATGGACGAGCGCGTTCAGGGCAAGATCACCGTCGTGTCGCCGACGAAGATCACGCCCGAGGAGGCGTACCAGGTCTTCCAGGCGGTGCTGCAGGTGAAGGGCTTCACCACCGTCCCGAGCGGCGCCGTCGTCCGCATCATCCCCACGAAGGACGCGAAGGAGACGAGCCTCCGCACGCTCACCGACGGCACGGCACGGGTGCCGACGGAGGAGTACGTCACCCGCCTCATCCCGCTCAGCCAGGTCGACGCCGCCGACATCGGCAACGTCCTGCAGCCGCTGGTCTCGAAGGACGGCCTCATCACCGCCTACCCGCAGACGAACTCGCTGATCATCATCGACTCCGCGGCGAACGTCGAGCGGCTGTCGCGGATGATCGCCGAGCTCGACGTCGCGAGCTCGCGCCGGCACACCGAGCTCATCGCGCTGAAGCATGCGGCCGCGAGCGAGCTTGCCGACACCATTCAGCAGGTGCTCGAGGAGAAGCCGGCGGCACCGGGACAGCCGGCGCAGCCGGGCAAGAGCGCGCTCCCTTCGGGACAGATCCGCGCCTTCAAGATCACGCCCGACGATCGTACGAACACGCTCATCGTCAACGCCGCGCCGGACCAGATGCGGCAGATCAAGACGCTGATCGAGCGCCTCGACGTTCCCCTGCCGCCGGGCTCGGGCAAGGTCAACGTCTATTATTTGCGGTACGCCAACGCCGAGGACTTGCTGCCGGTACTGCTCGACGTGATCGGCGCGACCGGCGGCAGCGCCGCCGCGCGCACGGTGCGCTCCCCGCAGCAGCCGCAGCCTGGGCAACCGGGCGCGCGCGGCCGCCAACGGTCGACGGGGAGCATGCTGCGACGCTCGTCCGCCGAGCGCACGCGTCGGCAACCGAATCAGCCGGGAGCGCAGGCCGGCGGGCAGACCGGCCAGCAGCCGGCAATCGAGTTCGCGGGCGACGTCCGCATCACCGCCGATCCCGCGACGAACTCGCTCATCGTCACGGCGGCGCCGGAGGACTTTGCGATCCTCCTCGGCGTCATCGAGAAGCTCGACATCCGCCGCCGCCAAGTCTACGTCGAAGCGATCATCCTCGAGGTGACGCTCGACCGCCTGCGCGAGCTCGGGCTCGAGCTGCAAGGCGGCATCGGCCTGCCGAACGGCACCGGCATCGCGCGCAGCGACCTCGGCAATCTGAGCACCTTCCAAAGCGTCGCCAGCGGCGCGGCGAACCCAGCGTCGCTCGCCGGCCTGATCCTCGCCGCCGTGTCGGACCGCACCATCAAATTGGCGAACGGCACGACGGTGCCGGCGCAAGAAGCGCTGCTCTCCGCGATGCAGAAGGAGAGCGACGTCAACATCCTCTCGGCGCCGAACATCCTCACCACCGACAACGAGGAGGCGGAGATCGTCGTCGGCCAGAACGTGCCGTTCGTCGCCAGCCGTTCGACGAACGAGACGAACCTCGCCAACACGTTTGCGACGATCGAGCGCGAGGACGTCGGCATCACGTTGCGCCTCACGCCGCAAATCTCCGAGGGCGCGATCGTGCGTATGGCGCTCTTCGAGGAAGTCTCGGCGCTGGTGGACAACCCGATCCTCAACGCCAACGACGTCGGTCCGACGACGACGGTGCGTAGCGCGAGCACGACGATCACCGTCAAAGACGGCCAAACGGTCGTCATCGGCGGTCTCATCTCCGACTCGATCACCGCTACCGAGAGCAAGGTACCCTTCATCGGCGACGTCCCGGTGATCGGCCAGCTCTTCAAGAAGACGGACCATCACAAGAACAAGATCAACCTCCTCATCTTCCTCACCCCGCACATCATCAAGAACGAGGCGGACGCGGCGACCGTCTCGACCACGGAGCGCGACCGCTTCCGGGCATCGATGGCGCGCTCCGGAACGCCGCGGCGCGTTCCCGACCCGCTCGACAAGCCGTCGTTCGAGCTGCGCGACGGGGCGACCGGCACGCCCGCACCCGAGCCGGAACCCGCCGACGAACGCGTCGACGCGGCCACGGCGCCCACTGCCAACGCCGGCCCGGCATTCACGCAGCTGGCGCTCGGTGACGTCCACGTCGACCGGCGCGCGCAGGGCGCGGTCATCCGGCTCGCGATCGGCGGCACGCCGACGCGCATCGAGCACTTCGCCCTCACCGATCCCGGCCGCTACGTCATCGACGTCTACGGCACGAGCGCCCACCGCGATCAGGTCGAGAGCGTGCCGGTCATCGATCCGCTCGTGCGCCGGGTGCGCGTCGCGCATCACCGGGGCCGCCTGCGTCTCGTCTTGGATCTCACGACGGCGCAGCCGCCCGCCTATGTCCTCGAGCAGCGGGATGGTACGATTGCGCTCGAGCTCGGGGCCGCGCGCGCGAAGAAGGCGAGCGCGCGCGCCGGGCGGTAACGTCCGATGGCCACGCCCGCCAAACGCTTCGAAGACCTCCTCATCGCCCGCACCGGCGTCTCCTCCGAGCTCGTCGCGCGCGCGCGCGAGCGCCAGCGCGACGGCAAGTCGCTGCCGGACGCGCTGCGCGAGCTCGGCGCGCTCGACGGCCCGGCGTGGGCACGCGCCCTCGCGGGAGCCTACGACCTGCCCTTCGCTGCCGACCTCGCGACCGCGGACGTCGACCTCGAGCTCCTCGACCGGCTGCCGATGCAGTACGCGCGCCGGAACGCCATCCTGCCGCTCCGCCGCGACGACGACGAGCTGGTCGCGGCGATCGCCGACCCGCGGGCCCTCGGCCCGCTCGACGACCTGCGCGTCCTCTACGGTCGCCCGGTCCGCGCCGTCGTCTTACCGGCGGACGTGCTCGCCGAGGCGATCAACCGCGCCTACGACCGCGCGTCGGGCTCGGCGGCGGAGCTGATGGACGACCTCGACGAGGAACGGCTCGATCTCATCGCGACCGAGCTCGAGGAGCCGCGCGATCTCCTCGACACGGGCGACGAGGCGCCGATCATCCGGCTCGTCAACTCCCTCCTCTTCCAAGCGGTGAAGGATCGCGCCAGCGACATCCACATCGAGCCCTTCGAGCGCACGCTCGCGGTCCGCTTCCGCATCGACGGCATCCTCTACGACGTGATCTCGCCGCCGAAACGCTTTCAGGCGGTCATCATCTCGCGCGTGAAGATCATGGCGGGCCTCAACATCGCCGAGAAGCGCCTACCGCAAGACGGCCGGCTGCGCACCAAGGTCGCGGGACGCGACATCGACGTGCGCGTCTCGGTCATCCCGACCGCGTATGGCGAGCGCGTCGTGCTGCGCCTGCTCGACCGCTCGTCGACGCTGCTCGGCCTGGAAGAGCTCGGCCTGAACGGCCGCAACCTCACGCTCGTCGGCCGGCTCGTGCATCAGAGCCACGGCATCATCCTCGTCACCGGGCCGACCGGCAGCGGTAAGACGACGACGCTCTACGCCGCGCTCTCCACGATCAACTCCAGCGAGCGCAACATCATCACGATCGAGGACCCGATCGAGTACCAGCTCGACGGCGTCGGCCAGATGCAAGTGAACCCGAAGATCGAGCTCACCTTCGCGAACGGCTTACGCTCGATCTTGCGCCAAGACCCGGACGTCATCATGGTCGGCGAGATCCGCGACGGCGAGACCGCCGAGATCGCGATCCAGGCGGCGCTCACCGGTCACCTCGTCTTCTCGACGCTGCACACCAACGACTCCGCGAGCGCGGTCACGCGTCTCGTCGAGATGGGGACGGAGCCGTTCCTCGTCTCGTCGTCGGTGATCGCGGTCATGGCGCAGCGGCTCGTCCGTCGCGTCTGCGACCGTTGCCGGAGGACGGTTCACCCCGACACGGCGACGCTCGCCGAGATCGGCCTCCTCCCGAGCGCCGCGACCGGCCGGACGATCTACGCCGGCGGCGCCGGCTGCGACGCGTGCAAGCAGACCGGGTATCGCGGCCGCACCGGCATCCACGAGCTGCTCGTCATCGACGACGACGTACGGACGCTGATCATGAAGAGCGCCGACGCCGCCGCCATCCGCCGCGCCGCGACGCTCGGCGGGATGCTGACGCTCCGGCAGGACGGCGCCGCCAAGGTCCTTGCCGGCGAGACGACGATCGAGGAGGTCCTACGCGTCACGCAGGACGACCTCGCGTGAGGCCGTCGCCTCGCTGACCCGTGCCCGTCTACGCCTATAAGGGCCTGAGCAGCGAGGGACGGGCGGTCACCGGCGTCATCGACGCCGAGAGCCCGCGCACCGCTCGCGTCAAGCTGCGACGTACCGGCGTCTTCCCGACCGACCTCGCCGAGGACCGCGCTCCCGCCGGGCGGCGCACCGCCACGTTCGCCGTACCAACGATCGGCGAGCGCGTACCGACGCAGGAGCTCGCCGCGGTGACGCGCCAACTGGCGACCCTCGTCGACGCCGGCTTGCCGCTCGTCGAGGCGCTCGCCGCGCTCGCCGAGCAAACCGAGCGCGAGCACCTGCGGCGCGCGATCGTGCAGATTCGCGAGCGCGTCACGGAGGGCCGTTCACTCGCCGACGCGCTCACCGAGCACCCGCGACTCTTCTCGCCGCTCTACGTCAACATGGTGCGCGCAGGCGAGGCGAGCGGCGCCCTCGAGGTCGTCCTCGAGCGCCTCGCCGACTACACCGAGAACCAGGCGCGCCTGCTCGGCAAGGTGCGCGCGGCGCTGACGTACCCGGCGGTGATGCTCGTCCTCGGCGGCGGTATCCTCTTCTTTCTCGTCTCGTACGTCGTCCCCAAAGTCACGCGCATCTTCCAGGAGACCCAGCAGCAGCTGCCGCACCTGACGCTGATCCTGATCGCGGTCTCCGGATTCGCGGCACGCTGGTGGTGGCTGCTGCTGCTCGCCGTCGCCGGCGCGGCGCTCGGCGTCCGCGCCTACGCGCGCACCGCCGCCGGACGCGAGCGCCTCGATCGCTGGGTCTTGCAGCTTCCCTACTTCGGCAGGCTGGTGCAGAAGCTCGCGCTGGCACGCTTCGCCCGCACGCTCTCGACGCTGCTCGCGAGCGGCATCGGCCTTCTCCCCGCGCTCGACATCGTGCGCAACATCGTCGGCAACGCCATCATCGCCCGCGCGATCGAGAACGCGCGCGATGCGATCCGCGAAGGCCAGAGCATCGCGCCGCCGCTGCGCGAAAGCGGCGTCTTTCCACCGCTCGTCGTCCACATGGTCGCGGTCGGCGAGCGCAGCGGCCAGCTCGAGGAGATGCTCGGGAAGGCAGCCGACGCCTACGACAACGAGGTGGAGAACGCCGTCGGCTCGCTGACGACGATCCTCGAGCCGTTGATGATCGTCTTCATGGGGCTCGTCGTGCTGTTCATCGTGCTCGCGATACTCATGCCGATTTTCGAGTTGAACCGGATCGTGAGGTAGGGCGCGGAAGGTCGGCGGGGTCGTCGGCGCTGCACCCGACGTGCGCGATAAGGTTCATCTGCGCACCACGGGTGCAGCGCCGGCGACCCCGCCGACCTTCCGAGTCATTGTCGTACGTGCGTTCACTCGAACGGCGACATCCGCCGCGGCGCGACGAGCGGCGACGCGAAACGAATTGCGACTCTCGTCGCCATCGCGTAAGACGGTCGCGCTCCGCAGGTTGAATGACTCACGGCACGGAGCGCGGAGGCACAGCGATGGCGAAGATGAAGGCGAAGAGGTCCAAGGCGAAATCGAAGACGGCGACGAAGAAGCCGGCGGCGCGCGCACACACCAAGGCGAAAGCCGGCGGCGCGAAGAACGCGCCGAAACGCGCGCCCGCGAAAGCGGCGCCGGCGGCCGCGGCGGCGCGCGACAAGTACAGCCAGAGTGGCGCGCCCTGGTGGAAGGCGCATCTGTAGTCGACGACGTGATCGTCGGCGCCGGCTCGTCGGGGCGTGGATCCGCGACGGGGAGCGAGCCGGCTGCTCGCTCTCGACGTCGTGGCTTGCGGTGAATCCGGGCTCCTCTCTCGTCGTTCCCCCTATAATTGAGGCGGACGGTCGGAGTTGGTATCGTCGACCATGATCATGCGTCGGCGCGGGAGCGCGGGGTTCACGCTCATCGAGATCATGGTCGTGGTGTTCATCCTCGGCCTGCTGGTGACGCTCGTCGCGCCGCGGATCGTGGGGCGCACCGACGAGGCGCGCCGGACGAAGGCCGCCGCCGACATCAAGGGCATCGAGGAGGCGCTGCACCTCTACAAGCTCGACAACGGCTTCTACCCGACGACCGATCAAGGCCTGCAGGCGTTGGTCACGAAGCCGGAGACGGGGAACGTGCCGCGGCGCTGGAATGCCGACGGCTATCTCGAGACCCTGCCCGTCGACCCCTGGGGAAACCCCTACGTATTTTTGAGCGACGGCAACGCGTACACGCTGAAGTCGTACGGCGCGGACGGAGCCGAGGGCGGCGAGGGCAAGTTTGCCGACATCGACTCGCATACCGTCCTCTGAGCCTCGCGACCGCGCCGACTCCGCCGCCACGCCCGAGCGCACGCGCACTACCGGCTTCACGCTCCTCGAGCTCTCGATCGTCCTCCTCGTCCTCGCGATCGCCGCGAGCTTCGTGATTCCGCGGCTGCGCAATGCCGACAGCGCCGCGCTCACGAGCGACGCCGCGCGTCTCGCGACGACGGCGCGGTATCTGTACGAGGAGGCGGCGTTCCGCCGCCGTCCGATGCGCCTCAATCTCGACCTCGACAAGCACGTGTACTGGGTGACGGTGCTGAACGACGATCCCGACGACCCCCGGTTCGTCCCCGACGACTCGCCGCTCGCGCGGCCCACGGCGCTGCCCGCGTCCGTCGCGTTCGCGGACGTCGTGCTGCCGGCGCTCGGCGTCGTGCGCGAGGGGCTCGTGTTCGCGCAGTTCTTCCCGGAGGGCTACGCGGACCCGCTCGTCGTGCATCTCACGAACACGCGCCACGAGTTCGCGACGCTCGCTCTCGAGCCGCTGACCGGGCGGACGCGCATCGCCGACACGTACGTCGACTTCGATCCCCGCCGTATCGCCGACGCGCGCGACGCCGGCCACGACGACGCCGGAGGCACGCAAGGACGGAGCTCGCTCCTACGGCGCAGCGGCGACCGCCCCGGCGGCGCGGCTCCGTGACGCGCGCGCGCACACGGCGCAGCGGCTTCACGCTGCTCGAGGTGCTGGTCGCCGTCGCCGTTCTGGGATTGGCCCTCGTGAGCTTGCTCGGCCTGCACGTCCGCAACCTCGCGCTCCTCGAGCGCGACCAGCGTATCACCGACGCGACGCTCCTCGCGCGTGCGCTCATGACCGACGCCGAGGTCGAGCCGTTTCCCGACATCGGATTGACGGACGGCGACTTCGAGGACCGCTACCCCGGACGTTTCCCGGGCCTGCGCTGGGAGCGCGAGGTGACGGCGCCGCTGCCGGTACCGGACGTCCGCGAGATCCGCGTCCGCGTTTTCGGCGGCGCCGAGGAGTCCGGCGACGACGTGACGCTCACGTACTACCTGAGGCGCCGGCCGTGAGCGCCGGCCGCTGCGAGCGCGGGCGCCGGCTGCGCGCGTTCACGCTCCTCGAGGTCATGATGGCGGTCACGATCTTCGGCATCGTCGCGCTCACGGTGTACGGCACCTTCGCGCGCACGTTGCGCTCGAAGCAGATCGCCGAGGAGCGGGCGGAGCTCACGCAGGAAGGCCGCAGCGCCGTCGGGCGCATCGCCGACGAGCTCGCGTCGGCCTACTATCCCGACGGAGCGACGGACATCCGGATCTTCCGCAGCCTGCGCGGCGGCACCGAGTCGCTGCCGCTCGACTCCATCAGCTTCAGCGCGCTGTCGTCGCGCCCGGCGGGAGTCTACGGCCGCGACACCGATCAGCGGGTGATCAGCTACTTTTTTCCAGAGCTGCGCGACCGCCGCCGCGATCGTGGCGCGCGCGACGACCGGGCGGGATCGGCACGGGACGGCCGCGTCGCGCCGCGCGATGACGGCCGCGGCGCCGCGGGAAACGTCGACGACGACGAGGCGGAAGACTTCTTCGCCGCCTTCGGTGCGCGCCACGCGTCGGTCCTCGGCGTCCATCCGGAACGGCTCCTGCGGCGCGAGGCGCTGATGTCGTCGCGCGAGGCGCTCGACGCGGCGACGCCGACGGCGTTTCTCGACGACGTCGCGAGCCTCGCCTTCCGTTTTCACAACGGCGTCGAGTGGCTCGACGCGTGGGACTCCGAGGACAGGGCCAACTATCGACCCTTGCCGCGCGCGGCGGAGATCGACCTCGGCCTCTACGACGACGCCGGCGAGATCCACCATTTCGTCACCGCCGTCGATCT
>JBGPOW010000018.1:0-37481 GCA_041488235.1 Binatia bacterium | reverse complement strand
CGAGCCATTGCGGTCTTTACCCCGCTGCGGAGTACGGAACGTCTAATGCATGCCCGGTGCCCCGCGCGAGCGATCCTCGCGCGGAGCCGACTGCCGGCCCCGACACGCCAGCGATGACGTTGCGTCCGTGCGTGCAGCGGGCGCCGCCGTGGCCGGCCGCTGCACGCGCAGGCCTCTTGTGACGGACGTCGCAAGGGGCGACCGCGCTTCCGTGCGAGACAGAACAAAAAAGGCGGCCGTCCCGAAAGACGCCGCCCTTTTTGAACTCCGCTCGTGCGCGAAACTACTTGCGCATGTGCTTCATGAAAATCGCTTCGGTCTTCTGCGCAGCAGCCTCGGCGCGGCGAGCCGCATCCTCGACGCGTCCCGCAGCAGCCTCGGCGCGTGCCGCCGCTGACTCGGCGCGCTGCGCCGCGGTCTCGGCACGTTGTGCCGCCGTCATCGCTTCCGACGAATCGCGCTTCGCGCAACCCATCGTCATCGTCGACACGAGCAGCAGCGCGACTGCACCCCCTGCAAGCTTCTTGGTCACGTTCCGCATGATCTCACCTCCTTCTTTTCCGCCACCCGACGTGGCCTGAATCGCCCGTCGTGTGACACAAAATGCCTGTTGCCGCAAGCGCGGCACGCGTTCGCCAGCATGGAAGCGTATCGCGAGGCGGTTACGCGCGCGTCAAGAGTTATCAATAGTCCTCATCGTAGTCACCCCCGCCGGGTGATGCGGGAGCGCCCGCCCTTTTCTCGGGTTTCTCCGCGACGGCGGCCTCCGTCGTCAGGAGAAGTCCGGCAACGCTCGCGGCATTTTGCAGCGCGGAGCGCACGACTTTCGTGGGATCGATCACGCCCGCCTTGACCAACGGCTCGTAGCGCTCGTGGAGCGCGTTGAAGCCGAAATCGTCCTTGCCTTCACGCACGCGGTTCACGACGACCGACGCCTCGGCGCCGGCGTTGAGCGCGATCTGCCGCAGCGGCTCCTCCATCGCGCGCCGGACGATGTCGACGCCGATGGCTTGGTCGCCCTCGAGCTTCAGCGTGTCGAGGGCTTGCTGTGCCCGCAGCAGCGCGACGCCGCCGCCGGGGACGATGCCTTCTTCCGCTGCGGCCTTGGTGGCGTGCATCGCATCCTCGACGCGCGCTTTCTTCTCCTTCATCTCGATCTCCGTCGCCGCCCCGACGCGCAGCACGGCGACGCCGCCGACGAGCTTCGCCAACCGCTCCTGCAGCTTCTCGCGATCGTAATCGGACGTGGCCTCGTCGATTTGCGCGCGGATCTGTTTGATGCGGGCTTGAATTGCGTCCTTCTTGCCGACGCCGCCGACGATCGTCGTGGTGTCCTTGTCGATCACGATGCGCTTACAGCGGCCGAGATCGTTCAACGTCAAATTCTCGAGCTTCAGGCCGAGCTCCTCGGCGATGACGCGTCCGCCGGTGAGGATCGCCATGTCCTCGAGCATCGCCTTGCGACGGTCGCCGAAGCCGGGGGCTTTCACCGCGGCACAACGTAGCGTGCCGCGGATCTTGTTCACGACGAGCGTCGCCAGCGCCTCGCCCTCCACCTCCTCGGCGATGATCACGATGGGGCGTCCCGCCTGCGCGACCTTCTCGAGGACCGGCAGGAGATCGCGCATGTTGGCGATCTTCTTCTCGTGGAAGAGCAAGAGCGGCTCGTCGATCTCGACCAGCATCTTCTCGGGGTTGGTCGCGAAGTACGGCGAAAGATACCCGCGGTCGAACTGCATGCCCTCGACGGTCTCGAGCGTCGTGTCGAGGCTCTTCGCTTCCTCGACGGTGATGACGCCTTCCTTGCCGACCTTCTCCATCGCCTCGGCGAGGAGATCGCCGATCGTCGTGTCGCCGTTCGCCGACACGGTGCCGACCTGCGCGATGCGCTCGCGATCCTTGACCGGTTTGCTCTGCGCCTTGATCGCCTCGACGGCCTTTTCGACGGCGAGATCGATGCCGCGCTTCAACTGCATCGGATCGTAGCCGGCGGCGAGCAGACGCAAGCCTTCGCGCAGGATTGCTTGTGCCAGCACGGTCGCGGTCGTCGTGCCGTCGCCGGCGATGTCGGACGTCTTGGTCGCGACCTCGCGGATCAGCTTCGCGCCCATGTTCTCGAACTTGCCTTCGAGATCGATCTCCTTGACGACGGTGACGCCGTCTTTCGTGATGAGCGGGGCGCCGAAGCTGCGTTCGAGCAGCACGTTGCGACCACGCGGACCGAGCGTGACCTTTGCGGTGTCCGCGAGGAGATTGACGCCGTGGAGAATGCCCTCACGCGCCTTGTCGTGAAGGTGGACGATCTTCGCGCCCATGGTGAAGCTCCTTTCGCGTTGAGTTGGAGTCGCGCAAGTGTAGATCTTTCGATCGTGGTTTCAAGGTGCGTACGCGATTGCGCGGCGGTGCGACGCTTGCACTCGTGAAACCTATCGGCTAGGACGAGGCCGACTTTTTTCTTGCGCCTGCACTATCCTTCCTTGTGGAATCAGATTCTCGGGCGCCGGTGAGGTTTTATGAAACGCGGTGTGGTCGTGGCGCTGCTCCTCCTCCTGACGGCGTCGTCGACGTGGGCGTACGACGCCGGACGATACGTCTTCGGTGGCGCTCCCGACCAGGGCACGTTCGTGCTCGACAACCAGACCGGCCGCGTGTGGCGCTACGATCGCGTCGACGACGCGTGGTATCTCTACGATCTCGAGGCGCTCGTGCGGTCACCGCGCAGTGAAAGCTCCGCGCGCGGGCAGCGTCAACCGGACAAAGAGCCCGCGGACCGCGAGAAGCACCCGCCCGAGCAATAACGCGGGTCAGCGACTCGCGGTATCGAGCCACCCGCCGGCGCCGGTCCGCGACTCCGCGACGAGCGGTACGGTGCCCACGATCTTTGCGGTAGTTCCGAACACCAGCTCCCCGATGCGCTGAGTGGGTCGTAACGGCGCATCGGTCGGTGCACGCAGCTGCAACCATGCGTCGATCGCGAACGCCCCCGCCCGCGGAACGGTCATCGCGAACGGCCGTGCCGCGGCCGCCGACACGTGCATCACCGCCCCGTCAGGTCCCACGACGTTGCCGCCGATCGCTTGGCCGACCCGCACGAGCTCGACGCGACGGTAGCGGGTGAACGCGTCGTCGATGAGGCGCGCGGCGTTCTGGGCCGGCTCTGCACCCGTCGCGACGGCGAGTAGGATGAGGCCGTCACGCTCGCCGATCGCGATCGCCGCCGGCGGATCGCTGCCGAGTAATCCGGCGTGCGTCGACGGCGTCGTCGAGCGCACAGCCGCCGTGCGACCGATCAGCGGATCCGTTGCGCGGACGATCAGGCCGCCGTTGGCGATCGGGGCGCCGTCCAGCGCGAGGCGACGGCGGATCTCGCCGTCGCCGGCGACCGCAGCCGCCAGTCGCGCCACGTCGCCGATCGTGCTTCGGGCGCGCAGTGGACGTCTCGCGGCCGTCGTCGGCGGCGCCTCGCCGGGCCATTCATCTGGAATGATGGTGCCGTGGAGCGTGAGGCGGGTCGCTGCCCGTCGGAGACGCGCGCGTGCGCGTTCCCATCCCGGACCGACCGCCGCGGCGAGCGTCGCGATCGCCGATCGCGACTGGGCGAGGAGGACGAGCTGCAAGAGCTCGCCGATCGGTAGCCGCGCATGCGCGGCGAGCGATACGCCTGGGTCGCCGCCGACGGCGACGACCGGTACGTCGGTCGAATACGCGAGCGCGCCTGCCGCGATGCGCTCACGAACCACGTGCACGAGGAGCAGTGCGAGCGCCTGGCTCGGCGCGCATGCAGTCGAGGGCGCGGCCTGCTCCAGCGTCGCGCCGTCGAGAAGGTCGACGAGCGCGTCGGCCGCTCGGGCGGTCGTCGCCACCGCGAGCAGGCCCACCGCCCCGATGACGACTACGAATGCTCGCGCCGCGAACCGTCCGCTCTCCACCGCACCCCCGCGCCGCTGCGATTAGCATACCGAGCCACGCGCGGGCAATTTCGCGGCTCCCACGCCGGCGCTCGATCGCACCGCAGGAGCGTCCGCGGCGTGGCGGCGATTTCGTTGACAGTTCAGGCCGTTCCAAGCAAGATCACGGCCATCCTCTCTACAACTGGAAGGACCCAGCTGCATGGCGACGGTCATCACAGACGAGTGCATCAACTGCGGAGCGTGTGAGCCCGAGTGCCCGAACACCGCCATCTATCAGGGCGGCGTCGAGTGGGAGCTGAATGGCGTCACGCACCCCGCGATCTCGAACGACATCTTCTACATCGTTCCGGAAAAATGCACCGAATGTGTGGGGTTCTTCGATCACGAGGCCTGCGCTGCGGTGTGCCCCGTCGATTGCTGCGTGCCGGATCCGAAGATTCCCGAGACCGAGGAGCAGCTGATCGCGCGCGCGCAACAGTTGCATCCCGAGGTGACGTTCACCGCCGACTTCCCGTCGCGGTTCCGCAAAGACGGCGCCGCGGCCGCCGCCGCGCCGGCGGCTGCCGCTCCGCCGCTGCCGGATGTTCCCGCCGCTGCGGCCGCCGCCGCACCGGCGCCGGCCGGCTCTGCGGCGCCGAAACCCGCGCCGGCGGCTGCGGCTGCTCCATCGAAAGCCGCCGCCGCACCGGCGAAGGCGGCGGGTCGCGTCGAGAAGGCCGTCAAAGCGCCGGCCGCACCGAAAGCGCCGGCGGTCGCGAAACATTTTCCCGGCGAGCTTCCCGACGAGTTCGACGACATCGTGGAGCGCCTGCGACGCGCGCGCAGCGGCGGCGCTGGTCTCGCCGCGCGTCTCGTCGGGCCGCTCCTCTTGCCGGTTTTGGGGGCGTTGCCGCATGCGAGCAAGAAGCGTCTCGAAGAGGCCGCGGGCGACCGCGCGGTCTTCAGCGCCGCCGGTGCGACGGCGCTGAACGTCATCTTGAATTTCTTCCTCTATCCGGTGCTCCTCGGCGTCGTCGGCGCGGTCGTGATGCACCGTCAGGTCTTCAGCTTGCATTTCGACGCGCTCATCTTCTGGGGCGTCGTCATTGCGGGTATCGAAACCATGTGGCGGCTCCGCGAGGGCCTCTTCGGCGGCATTCCGACCGAGGACATGGTGCTCGGTCCGGCCTTGTACGGTCCGTTGCTGCTGCCGCTTGCGGCGCCGCTCGCCCGCGGCACGTCGCGGACGCGCGACAGCGGCACGATCGCGTTCGACGGCTTCTACGACGGGCAGTTCGACGAGAAGCGCGACCGGCAGCGGCGCTACGGCGAGGTCTACAAGCTCGAGGACGTGGGCGGCGGGTACCTGCTGCGACTCGAGTTCCCGCAGCGCGTCCCACCGTCGTCCGTGAAGGAGGAGCTCGGGATTCCCGACGAGATGCCGGACTACGAATACGAGCTGGCGCTCACGAACGGCTCGTTCGTCGTGCGCGGCAAGGTCGGCGATCCGCAGGTACGGAAGGTGGCGTCGGGCGCGCCGTCCTTCCCGCCGGACTTCACGACGCGCATCGCGCTCGCGAGCCCGGTGCGTGGGTTCAAGCACCGGTATCGCGACAAGACGCTCGAAGTCGTACTGGTGAAGTAGCTCCATCGTCGCTCTCGGCGCGCCATGATGGAGTCGCGACGGACGGCGCGCGGCGCCGTGAGCTCGAGAACGATGGTGGCGACCCCCGGCGCGTTGCACGCAGGAGCAGGGCACTGGACGTTCGCCGAGATGCGCCCGCAGGACCTTCGACAGGTCCTCGCGATCGAGCGCAGCTCCTTCGACAACCCGTGGAGCAGCGCGCTGTTTCTCCAAGAGCTGCGCATTCCGTTCTCACGCATTCTCGTCGTGCGTCCGGCGGGCGGCACCGACGAGCCGATCGTCGGCTATCTCTGTCGCTGGTTCGTGGCCGACGAGATCCACGTGTTGAACGTCGCCGTCCATCCGACGTATCGCGGGCGCGGCATCGGCGCGCTGCTCCTCGGCGAGGCGCTGCGCGAGGCGAAGCGCGAGCGCGCCGACGCGGTGACGCTCGAGGTGCGCCGCAGCAACGAGGCGGCGCGGCGGCTCTACGCGGCGTTCGAATTCGAGGAGGTGGGGGTGCGCCGGAACTACTACGGGCGTGGTGAGGACGCGTTGATCATGCGTCTCGCGCTGCCGCGTGGCTGAATCGGGCGCCCCGCGCCTGCGCGTCGACGTCGGCGGCGGCCTGACGCTCGCGAATCCGGTGATCGCCGCCTCCGGGACGTTCGGCTACGGCGTCGAGTTCGCCGGTGTGACCGATCTCGCCGCGCTCGGCGCGATCGTCGTGAAAGGTCTCTCGCTCGAGCCGAGCGCCGGCCATCCCGCACCGCGGCTCGTCGAGACCGCGGCCGGCATGATGAATGCGATCGGGCTGCAGAACATCGGCGTGCGGGCGTTCGTCGAGACGAAGCTCCCCGCGTTGCGCGCGAGCGGCACCGCCGTCGTCGCGAATTTCTGGGGCAATGTGCCCGAAGAGTACGGCGAGGTCGCCGCGCGTCTCTCCGAGGCCGACGGAATCGCCGCACTCGAGGTGAACATCTCGAGCCCGAATAAGCGCGAGTGGGGGCGGATCATCGCTACGGACCCGCAGCTCACGCGCGAGGTCGTGCGCGCGGCGCGCCGCAGCTCGCGGCTTCCCCTCTGGGTGAAGCTGTCGCCGAACGTGACTGACGTGACGGTGTTCGCGCGCATCGCCGAGGAAGAGGGCGCCGACGCCGTCTGCCTGATCAATACGCTCGTCGGCATGGCCGTGGATCTCGACCGGCGCCGGCCGGTCCTCGCGAACCGCACGGGCGGTCTCTCGGGCCCCGCGATCAAGCCTGTCGCGCTTCGCATGGTCCACGACACCGTGCGTGCGGTGCGCATCCCCGTGATCGGCATCGGCGGTATCGCGAGCGGCGACGACGCCCTCGAGTTCCTGCTCGTCGGCGCGCATGCGGTGCAGGTCGGCACGGCATCGTTCGTCGACCCGACGGCGACGGCGCGGATCGCCCGCGAGCTGGCAGCCGGTCTCACGGCGCGCGGCGTTGCCGACATCCGCGACTGGATCGGCACGCTGGACGATGCGCAGCACTGACTCGTCGTCAAGTCGGCGTTAAAATTGACGATCCGCTTATTTTCGGCTACTCTATCAACGCTGTTTTCTGTTTCATTTAATTGGAGGGGCGTTCATGCCTGATGTGTTCAAGGTTGGCGAGAAGGTCGTGTACCCCGCCCACGGGGTGGGGGTGATCGAGAGCATCCAAAGCAAGACCATCTCGGGAACTGCCAAGAAATTCTACATGTTGCGCATTCTCGACAGCGACATGACGATCATGATTCCGACCGAGAACGTCGGCAGCGTCGGGCTGCGGCGGATCATCGGCCGCGACATGGTTGCGAAAGTCTACAAGATCCTGCGGGACAAGAAGGTGGAGATCGATCAGCAGACGTGGAATCGGCGTTATCGAGAGTACACGGAGAAGATCAAGACGGGCTCCGTGCTCGAGATCGCCAAAGTGCTGCGCGATCTTTTCGTGCTGAAGGGCGACAAAGAGTTGTCGTTCGGCGAGCGCAAGATGCTCGACACCGCCCGCAATCTCCTCGTGAAAGAGCTCGCGATCGCGAAGTCGCATTCCGAGGACAAGATCATGGAAGAGCTGAAGACGATCTTCGCGCACTGAGCTCGCGCATGCGAGCCCTGCATCTCATCGAAAGGCCGGGCGCTCGCCCGGCCTTTTTTTTCCCATGATCGAAGCGATCCTCGTGGCGGGCGGACGCGGCCGGCGGTTCGGCGGCGACGTCGCGAAGCAGTTCCAGCCGCTCGCGGGCGTGCCGCTCCTCGTCTGGTCGGCGCGCCGCTTGGCGACGATCGTGGGTTTGACGCGGCTGATCGTCGTCGCCGCGCGCGAGGAGCACGCGCGCTGCCAGGCACTGCTCGCGCCGTTGGCGCTGCCGCTCCACCTCGCGGAAGCCGGTGAAGAGCGGCAGCACTCGGTGGCGTCCGGTCTCGCGGCGGTCGACGCCGACGCGGAGCTCGTCGCCGTCCACGACGCGGTGCGGCCGCTCGTCGAGCCGGCGGCGATCGCCGCGTGCGTCGCGGCGGCGCGTGCGAGCGGCGCGGCGCTCCTCGCGACGCGCGTCGCCGACACGGTGAAGCGGGCTGCGGAAGAGATGGTCATGGAGACGGTGCCGCGCGCGGATCTGTGGCTGGCGCAGACGCCGCAAGTCTTTCGCGCCGACCTCTTGCGCCGCGCGCACGCCGAGGCGGCTCGCCTCGGCATCGTCGACACCGACGACGCGGCGCTCGTCGAACGTTTGGGGGTGCCCGTCCGTGTCGTGCCCGCGAGCCATCTGAATCGCAAGATCACGACACCCGACGATCTCGCCTGGGCCGAGGCGATCGTCGCCGGGTTCCCGCACCTGCGGCTCTGAGGCGTCCTCAGGCGCGCGACGCGGCAGTGGAATCGACGACGCCCTCGTTCAAGCTGCCGGAGCGGAAGCCGCGCGGATCGATCGTGACGTCGCCGAAACCGGCGTCGCGGACGCCACGGATCACGGCCGCACGAAGCGTTTCGTCATCGAGCCGCGGTAGCTCGTCGGCACCGATCTCGATGCGCGCGAGATCGCTGTGGAACCGGACGCGCACCTCGCGGAATCCGAGCGCGCGCAGCGACGCTTCGGCGGCGGCCACCATGCGCAAGCGATCGAGGGTGATCGTGGTGCCGTACGGGAACCGCGACGAGAGACACGGGCTCGCCGGCTTGTCCCATGTCGCCAGACCGAGCGCGCGGCTGATGGCACGCAGCTCGGTCTTGCGAAGATCCGCCTCGACGAGCGGATGCCGGACGGCGTGCTCGTCGGCGGCGCGCAATCCGGGGCGGTAGTCTCCGAGATCGTCGACGTTCACGCCGTCGAGAATGACCGCGAGACCGCGCGCGCGCGCCTCGGCGGCGCAGATGTCGTAGAGGCGATCCTTGCAAAGATAGCAGCGATTCGTCGGATTGGCGGCGTAGCGCGGGATCTCGAGCTCATTCGATTGCACGATGACGTGCGTCACGCCGAGGGTGCGCGCGAGCGCGACGGCGGCCGCCGTGTCCTCCTCGGGATTCGTCGGCGACACGCTGGTGAGCGCGGTCACGTGGGCGCCGAGCGCGTCGTGCGCGACGCGCAGGAGGAGTGACGAATCGACGCCGCCGGAGAACGCGACGAGCGCGCTCGGCAGCGCGGCGAGCGCGGCGTGGAGCCGTGCGAGCTTGGCGTCGAGCGCCGGTTCGAGCGCGAGCGCGACCGCGGCCACGATGCTAGATTCCCTCGGCGTGGAAGAGGTCGGTCGTGAGATAGCGTTCGCCGGTATCGGGAAACATCGTCACGACGGTCGCACCGGAGCCGAGCTCGCGCGCGACGGCGAGCGCCGCGACACACGCCGCTCCCGCCGAGATCCCGACCAGCAAGCCTTCCTCACGGGCGAGCCGGCGCGTGCACGCGCCGGCATCGGCGTCCGAGACCGCGATGACTTGGTCGTAGATCTCGGTGTTGAGGATCTCCGGCACGAAGCCGGCGCCGATGCCTTGAATCTTGTGGAACCCGGGCTCGCGTCCGGACAGCACCGCCGACGCCGCCGGCTCGACGGCGATCACGCGCACGCGCGGCATGCGGTCTTTCAGCACCTCACCGACGCCCGTGATGGTGCCGCCGGTGCCGACGCCGGCGACGAACGCGTCGATGCGCTCGAACTGCTGCAGCAGCTCGGGGCCGGTGCTGCGACGGTGGACCTCGGGGTTCGCGGGGTTCGAGAACTGCTGCGGCATGAAATAATCGGGATGCTCGGCGAGAATCTCTTCCGCCTTGCGGATCGCGCCGTGCATGCCGCGGGTGTCCGGCGTGAGGATCATCGTCGCGCCGTACGCGTTCAAGAGACTGCGACGCTCCTCGCTCATCGTGTCGGGCATCGTGAGGATCAGCTTGTAGCGCTTCACGGCGCACACGAGCGCGAGGCCGATGCCGGTGTTGCCGCTCGTCGGCTCGATGATCGTCGCCCCGGGGCGAAGGCGGCCGTCGCGCTCGGCGGTCTCGATCATCGCCCGGCAAATGCGATCTTTCACGCTGCCGCCGGGATTGAACGCCTCGAGCTTCGCCCACACGTCGGCGCTGCCCTGCGGAACGATGCGATTCAGCCGCACGACCGGCGTCGCCGTGATCAGATCGAGAGGCGAATCGGCGACCCGCGCGGCGAACGACATGAGGACGGCGATGATAACCGCCGCTTGGAAGAAGAGTCAACGCGATGACTCGCGCGCTCGTCGTATTTCCGGGCGCGCTCGGTGATCTGATCCTTCTCGCGCCTGCGCTCGCGGCGCTGCGTACCGCCGGCGTGCGACTCGAGCTGAGCGTGCGGCGCGCGCTCGCGGACCTCGCCCGCGCGATGTTTCCGGGGCCGCACGGACCCGCCGTCGACGGCGCGGCGATGACGTCGCTTTTCACCGCCGAGCTCGATCCCGCGGTCGCCGCGTGGTTGCGCGGCGCGGCGCGCGTCGACGCGTGGCTCGGCGCGGACGACGTCGTGCGACGTCACGCGCGTGCCCTCGGCGTCGACGACGTGCGGAGCCATCACGTCGAGTCGGGCGACGCGGACCTGCATGCGACGTCTGCGTATGCGCGCGCGCTCGGCGTCGAGCCCGCGCCCATGCCACGCATCGCCGACGATTGGCTCGCGGGCGCCGCGGCGCCGGCGCGCCCGCGAACGCTGCTGATCCATCCAGGCGCCGGGTCGGCAGCGAAGCGCTGGAAGGCCGAAGGATTTCGCCGCCTCGCCGACACGTGGCAACGGCGCGGTGGCGACGCGGTCGTCCTGCTCGGGCCGGCCGAGGAGGATCAGCTCGCATCGTGGCGCGCGAGCGGACACGAGATCGCGACCGGCCTCGACCTCCGCGCCGCCGCGGCGCTGATCGCAAGCGCGCCGTGGTACGTCGGCAACGACTCGGGGATGAGCCACCTGGCGGGCCTCCTCGAGCGCCGCGGCGCCGTGCTTTTCGGCCCGACGCGCGCCGCGCGATGGCGCCCGCTCGGCGGCAGACTCGAGCCGATTCGCTGGTCGGGTGTCGCCGAGAAGGACGTCGTGTTGCGAATCGACGCCACTCTCACGCCCGCCGATCTTCTTGACACCCTTACCCCGCGGACTTAGCCCTGCTGGAAAGCCGGCGCCCCGGCGGATATCGTGAAACCAGACGCGCGACGCAATGAGGTAATCGCGGCGCGGGTCGAAGAGGTACGACGGTGAGCAATACCATCAAGACGACGGTTCTCCTGGCGGCGTTGACTGGCCTGATCGTGTGGATCGGTCAGATGCTCGGCGGCGGACAAGGCGCGATGATCGCGCTCATGTTCGCGGCGGTCATGAACATCGGCAGCTACTGGTTTTCGGATCGGATCGTGATCGCGATGTATCGCGGCCAGCCGATCGCGCAATCCGACGATCCCGAGCTGTACGCGATCGTGCATGGTCTGGCATTGAAGAATCACATTCCGATGCCGCGTCTCTACGTGATTCCGACGGAGTCTCCGAACGCGTTCGCGACCGGCCGCAGTCCCGAGCACGCGGCCGTCGCGGTGACGGCGGGCATCCGTAAGCTGCTCGATGCCAAGGAGCTCGAAGGCGTGATCGCCCACGAGCTGGCGCACGTCACGAACCGCGACATCCTGATCAGCTCGATCGCGGCGACGCTCGCCGGCGCGATCATGATGCTCGCCAACATGGCGCGCTGGAGCCTGATCTTCGGCGGTATGGGCGAGCGCGACGATCGCGAGGGCGGCGCAAGCGGCCTCGGCCTGCTCTTCACCCTGATCCTCGCGCCGATCGCGGCGATGCTGATCCAGATGGCGATCTCGCGCTCGCGCGAGTTCCAGGCGGACGACACGGGCGCGCGGGTCAGCCGCGAGCCCGAGGCACTGGCGTCGGCGCTGCGCAAGATCTCGGCGTACTCCGAGCGCGTGCCGCTAGCGGCGAGTCCCGCGACGGCGCACCTCTTCATCGTCAACCCGCTCCACGGCGTGTCGTTGCAGAACCTCTTCAGCACGCACCCGCCGCTCGAGCAGCGCATCGCCCGTCTCGATCAGATCGCGAGCCAGCTCGGGCACCGCAGGTGAGCATGGCGAAGGACGACGAGCAGCAGGAGAGCCGCGGCTTCAAGGTGCAGGACCGGCGCCGCTTCGTCGACAGCGAGGAGCGTAGTGACGATCCGGCGTCGGAAACGACGCGTGCCGCCGACGCCCAAGAGAAGGACGCGCGCGGCGAATCCGTCGCGGCGCGCGACGCGTCGTTTGCGGCCGGTGCCGCGTCGGCGGACGCGACTCTCGGTCCCGAGCACGCCGCCGGCGACGCGGCGGCGTTCGGCGAGATGAGCTTCAGCACGTTCGTCATGGGCCTCACGACGCAGGCGCTGATGCATTTGGGCGAGATTCCCGATCCCATGGACCAGCGCGTCACGCACGATCTTCCCGCCGCGAAGCAGATGATCGATCTCCTCGGCATCCTCCGCGACAAGACCAAGGGGAACCTCGACGCCGCCGAGGAGCAACTCCTCGGGGAGGTGCTCTACGACCTCCGGATGCGCTACGTCGAGATGTCACGATCACGGTAGCACCGGCGCCGCACGCGGCATTCCACGCGGCTTTCCACTCCACTGGGGGGGTATGATGGCGGTTCGTACGATCAGGGGAGCGCTCGTCACGCTCGTAGTCGGCATCATCATCGGCATCGGCGCGACGATTTGGCTCGGTCGGGCGAACGCGCCGACGTCGACACGCCCGCCCGCGGCGCCGGTGATAGCCAGCGAGCCGACCGTGCAGCGCTCGCCCGCGGGCGCCGTCGTCACCGGTGAGGGGCAGGTCGCACCCGCTCCGGCCCCGCTCACGGTCGTTCCGGATTTCGCCTCGCTCGCCGAGCGCCTGAGCCCGGTCGTCGTCAACATCTCCACCAGCTCGCAGGGCAAGCAGACGATGGAGGCGCCGCAGTTTCACGGTCCCGGCGGTCCCGGCGGCGGGCCGCAATGGCCGTTCGGCGAGGGCGATCCGCATGATTTCGGCGAGCCGTTCGAGCACTTCTTCGGGCCGTCGCCGAAGCAGCAGCAGCCGCGCGCGTTCCGTCAGCGTAGCTTGGGGTCCGGGTTCATCATCGATGCGCAAGGCTTCATCCTCACCAACAATCACGTCGTGGAGAACGCCGACGAGATCACGATCCGACTCGGTAACGGCAAGGAGTACAAGGCGACCGTCGTCGGCAAGGACGCGAAGACCGACATTGCGCTGTTGCGCATCGAAAACGCCGCCGACTTGACCGCGGTGACGCTCGGCGACTCCGACGGATTGAAGGTCGGCGAGTGGGTGATGGCGATCGGCAACCCCTTCGGCCTCGATCACACCGTCACCGCCGGCATCGTCAGCGCGAAGGGACGCTTCATCGGCGCCGGCAATTATGACGACTACATTCAGACCGACGCCGCGATCAATCCGGGTAACTCCGGCGGTCCGCTCATCAATCTGCGCGGCGAGGTCGTCGGCATCAACTCCGCGATCTTCAGCCGCACCGGCGGCAACATCGGCATCGGCTTCGCGGTGCCGATCAATCTCGCCAAGGAGCTCATTCCGCAGTTGAAGGAGAAGGGCAAGGTCACGCGCGGCTGGCTCGGCGTCCTCATCCAGAAGGTGACGCCGGAGATCGCCGAGTCGCTCGCGCTTCCGGAGGCACGCGGCGCGCTGGTTGCCGACGTCGTGAAAGACGGCCCCGCCGCGGGCGCCGGCCTCAAGGTCGGCGACGTGATCGTCGAGTTCGACGGCCGCCCGGTGCGCGAGTCCAACGAGCTGCCGCTCATGGTGGCGCGCGAGCCGATCGGCAAAGAGGTCACCATCAAGGTGCTGCGCGACAAGGAGACCAAGGAGTTCAAGGTCACGATTGCGGAGCTGAAGGACGAGGAGGTCGCAGCGGCCGGCAAGAACGACAGCGAGAAGCTCGGCCTCACGGTCCAAACCCTGACGCCCGAGATCGCGCAGAACCTCGGCGTTCCCGAGCTGAAGGGCGTCGTCGTGACCGCGGTCGAGTCGGGCAGCTCCGCCGAGGACGCGGGTCTGCGCCGCGGCGACATCATCCTCGAGGTGAATCGCCAAGCGATCGAGGACGTCGACGATTACCGCAAAGCGCTGCGCGCAGGCGAAAAAGGGAAGAACGTCCTCCTGCTCGTGCGGCGCGGCGACAACACGATCTTCCTCGCGCTCAAGCCGCCGGCTTGAGCCGCCGTCGAGCCGTCGTCGCGATCGCGATCACCGTCACGGTGGTCGCGGTCGCGGCCGGCATCGTCGCGGCGTACCCGCGGTACCGCGCGCTCGAGCGCACGGTCGTCGAGACGTTCAGCGGCCGGCCGTGGGCGGTGCCGGCGCGGGTGTACGCCGACTCGTTCGTCGTGTACCCCGGGATGCGGCTCACCGCGCCGGATCTCCTCGCGCGCCTGCGTCGGCTCGGATATCGCGAGGTGTCGGCAGCGGTGCGGGTCCGCGGCGACGTGCGCCGCGACGTCGGCGACCGGGCGATCGAGCTCTTCCTGCGCGCGTTTCCCTACCCGCTGCATCCCGAGGCGGGAAGGCCCATCCGGATCGAGATCGCCGACGGCGCCGTTGCCACGATGCGCGATCTCGCCGCCGACACCGAGGTCTTCGATCTCGCGCTCGAGCCGGAGCCGCTCGCCGGTCTCTACGATCGCGTGTGGCAGGAGCGCCGCGTCGTGCCGCTCGACGCGATTCCGCCGCGCCTCGTCGCCGCCGTGCTGGCGATCGAGGACGCGCGCTTCTACGAGCACGGCGCGATCGACTGGCGCGGCATCGGCCGCGCGCTCGTGCGCAACGTCGGCGCCGGACGCGTCGTCGAGGGCGGCAGCACGCTCACGCAGCAGCTGATGAAGAACTTCTTTCTCAGCGAGGAGCGCACGCTGCGGCGGAAGGCGGTCGAGCTCGTGATGGCCGTCATCGCCGAGCGCCGTTACACGAAGCCGCAAATCTTGCAATTGTACTTGAACGAGATCTACCTCGGGCAGAGCGGCGCCAAGGGAATCTTCGGCGTGTCCGAGGCGGCGCAATTCTATTTCGGCAAGGAGCTCGGCGACCTCACGACCGCCGAGATGGCGCTCCTCGCCGGCATGATCCGCGCGCCGAACGGGTACTCGCCCTATCGCAACCTCGACCGCGCGCGTGCCCGCCGTGACCTGGTGCTCGCGGCGATGCTCGAGCACGGCGCGATCGACGCCGCGGAGGCGGCGGCGGCGCGGGCCGAGCCCGTCGCGCTGCGGCCGCCGGCACAAGACCGCAACGACGCGCCGTACTTCGTCGACTTCGTGCGCCGCGAGCTGCAGACGAGCTATGCCGCCGATGCGCTCACCGGCGAGGGGCTGCGGATCTTCACCACGCTCGATCCCATGTTGCAGGCGATCGCTGCCACGACGTTGCGCGAGGGGCTCGCCGCCCTCGAGCGCCAATACCCGCAGCTTGCCGGCCGCGAGCCCGAGCAGCAGCTGCAAGGCGCGCTCATCGCGCTCCATCCCGCGACCGGCGAGATCAAGGCGATGGTCGGCGGCCGCGACTACGCCGTGAGCCAGTTCAACCGCGCCAGCGACGCCGCTCGACAACCGGGATCGGTGTTCAAGCCGATCGTCTACTTCGCGGCCCTCGACCCCGCCGGCGGGCCGTCGCATCTCCTGCCGACGTCGCGCGTCGCCGACGCGCCCTTCTCGTGGAGCTACGACGGGCAGGTATGGACGCCCGAGAACTACGAGGGACGCTACCTCGGCGACGTGACGGTGCGGCGCGCGCTGGAGATGTCGCTCAACGCGGCGACGGCGCGGATCGCGTTCGAGATCGGTCTGCCGCGCGTTCGCGACACCGCGGAGCAGCTCGGCATTTCGGGACTGCTGCCGACGGTGCCGTCGATGGTGCTCGGCAGCCTGGAGATGACGCCGCTCGCGGTGGCGGAAACGTACGCGGTGCTCGCGAGCCAAGGCCAGCGTACGCCGGCGCGCGCGGTGAAGCAGGTCGCGGACGAGCACGATCAGCTCCTCGAGGGTCGCCCGCTCGCGATTGCGAGCGTCGTCTCGCCGCAGGTGAGCTATCTCGTCACGCATCTGCTCGAGGGCGTCGTCGAGCGCGGCACCGGGCGTGGTGTCCGCCTCGCCGGCTTCACGGCGCCCGCCGCGGGAAAGACCGGCACGACGAACGATTACGGTGACGCCTGGTTCGCCGGCTACACACCGGACGTCGTCGCGATCGTGTGGGTCGGGTTCGATCGTCGGGAGTCGCTCGGCCTCTCCGGCGCGCGTGCGGCGCTGCCGATCTGGACCGAGTTCATGAAGCGCGCGACGGCGAACGTGCCGCCGCGCGCGTTCGAGGAGCCCGACGGTGTCACGCTCGTCGAGATCGACCCGGCGAGCGGCTTGCGCGCGACGCCGCAGTGCCCGGAGCGTATGATCGAGGCGTTTCTCGACGCCGACGCCCCTACGATGGATTGTCCTCTGCATCGTCACGCCCCGTCCGTGGCACCGCCGCCGCCGGCGTCGTCGCCCCCGTCCACCGGCGAACCGCAGGAACGGAAGCCGTGGTGGCGGCGGTGGTTCTGAGCATGCGCGGCCCGTTTCGCCCGCGCGTGGCGCTGCACGCGGTGCTCGCAGCGGCACTCCTCGCGAGCGCCTGCTCAGCGACGCGCGGTGCGCACCCCGACCGCGCGGTCGGCACGGCACGTGACGACCGCGCGCCAGAGGCCGGACGTGGTGCGCCGCCGACGGCGAAGGCAGAGCCTCCGATCGAGAGCGCCAGCGCTCGTCCTCCCGAGATTCATCCTCCGGCGCCCCCTGCCGCCCTCGACGACGACGGGCCGCTCGTCGCGAAGATCGACCGTACGACGCCGCCGCGGCGCGCGGCTGCTTTGCGGCTCACCGAGCAGGGACGCGCGCATCTCGCCGCCGGCGAGCCGGCGCGTGCGATCGAGGTCCTGGAGCGCGCCGTCGCGATCGACGCGCGCAGCCCCTACGCTTACTACTTTCTCGCCCAAGCCCACGCCGAGGCGCGGCATCCCGCGTTGGCACGCTCGTTCGTCGCCCGCGCCGAGCAGCTCTTCGCCGGCAATCACTATTGGCTCGGTCGCGCGCACGCGCTGCACGGCCGCCTCGCCGAGGACGGAGGACGCAGCGACGAAGCGCGCCGCGAGTACGGTCACGCGCTCGCGGCGTGGCCGCAGAACGCGGACGCGGCGACGGGGCTTGCGCGCCTCGACGGCTCCGGGCAAGGAGCACGGTGATGCGTGTGCTCGCGATCGAGAGTTCCTGCGACGACACGGCGGCCGCCGTCCTCGACGCCGACGGCGTCCGCTCGAGCGTCGTCGCCTCGCAGGACCTCGTCCATGGCCGCTATGGCGGCGTGGTGCCGGAGCTCGCGTCGCGCCAGCACGTGCTCGCAATCGTACCGATCATCGCGCGCGCTCTCGCCGATGCGCAGATGACGCTCGACGACATCGAGGGCGTCGCTGCGACGTACGCCCCCGGTCTCGTCGGCTCGCTGCTCGTCGGTCTGCAAGCCGCGAAGGGGATCGCGTTCGCGCGCGGCCTGCCCTTCATCGGCGTGAACCATCTCGAGGGACACCTCCTCGCGATTCTCCTCGACCGCGCGGTCCCGTTCCCGTACCTCGGCCTTCTCGTCTCGGGCGGGCACACGAGCCTCTACGTCGTCGAAGGCGTCGGTGCGTATCGCCTTCTCGGCCGGACGCGCGACGACGCCGCGGGCGAGGCGTTCGACAAAGGCGCCAAGATGCTCGGCCTCGGGTACCCGGGCGGCCGCGAGATCGATCGTCTCGCCGCTGACGGTGATCGCCGCGCCATCCGCTTCCCGCGCGCCGCGCTCAAGCGCCGCGGCTACGACCTGAGCTTCAGCGGCGTGAAGACGTCGCTCCGCCAGTATCTGCTCGAGAAGCACGGCGCGCCGCTCGCCGACGTCTGCGCGTCCTTTCAGGAGGCGATCGTCGACATGCTGGTGACGCCGACGCTGCGCGCCGCTCACGACCTCGGCCTGGAGACGGTCGTCGTCTCCGGCGGCGTCTCCGCTAATCGGCGGTTGCGCGCCCGCATGGAAGAGGAGGGGACGCGCGCGGGCCTGACGGTCCTCTTTCCGCGCCTCGCGTACTGCACCGACAACGCGGCGATGATTGGCTACGCCGGCCGCGCACGTTTGCTGCGTGGCGAGCGCCACCCGCTGACGTTGAACGCCGCGGCGACCGCGCCGATCGGCCTTCCGAGCGTCGCTGCCGATGCACAGGCGGTCGAAACGAGGCGCGCATGACCGGGCTCTCCGCTGAGACGCGCGCGATTCTCGCGCAAGAAGGGCTCGCGCCGCGCAAACGTCTCGGACAGCACTTCCTCGTCGACCGTCACGTGGTGAACCGGATGATCGCCCTCGCCGAGATCGCACCCGACGAGGCGGTGCTGGAGATCGGACCCGGTCTCGGCGCGCTCACCGACGCGCTCGCGCCGCGCGCCGCGCGCCTCTACGTCGTCGAGTACGATCGCGGCCTCGCCGACGTGCTCCGGCGGAAGTTCGCCGCCGCCGCCAACGTGCGCGTCATCGAGGGTGACGCCGTCACGCTCGACCTCCGCAGCACGATCCCGGAGGGGACGGTCAAGGTGGTCGCGAGCCTGCCGTACAACGTCGCCGTGCCGATTCTCTTCCGCCTCATCGACGAGCGCGCGATCTTCTCCGACGTGACCGTCATGGTGCAGCGTGAGGTCGCTGAGCGCTTGCTTGCCCGACCGGGGACGCGCGCATACGGCGTGCCGTCGCTCCTCTTCCAGCTCTATGCCGAGCCGCGGGGCCGCTTTCGCGTGCCGCCGTCGGCGTTCTACCCGCGACCGCAGGTGACGTCGGAGGTGATTCGCGCGCGGCTGAGTCTCGAGCCGCGCATCCCCGTCGACGACCCGGCACTGTTGCGCGCGGTCGTGCGCGCCGCGTTCAACCAGCGCCGCAAGATGCTGCGGAACGCGCTGCAGACGCTGCCGCCGCGCCTCGCGCTGTCGCCCGACGCGTGGGAGCAGATCTTCGCGACGACCGGCATCGACGGGCGCGCGCGCGGCGAGACGCTCGACTTGCCGGCGTTCGGCGCCCTCGCCGACGCCGCCGGGCGGGCGCTCGCCGCGAGCGGTGCGTCCTCGCGGCGGTCGAAGCGCCAGCTCGGGCCCAGCGCATAGCCGTGGTCGCGATTCTCCTCGGCTGATGCCGGAGCTGCCCGAGGTCGAGACCCTCCGCCGCGGTCTCGCGAAGACGCTGGTCGGCCGCCGTATCACCGCCGTCGCGGTGCACGAGCGGCGCCTGCGCCGCCCGCTCGCGCGCTCCTTCGCGCGCGCGCTCGTCGGCAGACGCATCGACGCCGTCGGGCGGCGCGCGAAATATCTGCTCCTCGAGCTCGACGACGGCGCGACGTGGCTCGTCCACTTCGGCATGAGCGGCACGCTCGTCGTCCTGCCGTCGGCCGCGCCGCGTCGCCTCCACACGCACGTCGTCGTCACGCTCGACGACGGCCGCGTCCTGCACTTCCGCGACCCGCGGCGCTTCGGCCTGATGCGTGTCGGCCGCGCCGCCGAGCTCGCGGAGCTCGCGGACCTCGGCGTCGAGCCGCTCGAGCCGGCGTTCTCGGCGACGTATCTGCACGCGGCGGCGCGGCGGCAGCGGCGCGCCGTCAAGAGCATGCTCATGGACCAACGACTCGTCGTCGGCATCGGCAACATCTACGCCAGCGAGATCCTCTTCGTGGCCGGCGTGCGCCCGACGCGTCGCACCGCCCGCCTGTCGCGCGCCGATGCCGAGCGCATCATTGCCGCGACGAGCGCCGTGCTTGCCGAGGCGCTCGCGGCGCGCGGCTCGTCGATCTCCGACTACCGCGACGAGCGCGGCGAGCCCGGCGACTTCCAGAACCGCTTCCGCGTCTACGAGCGCGCCGGCGTGCCGTGCGTCCGCTGCGGCGCCGCGATCCGCCGCACGGTCATTGTCGGCCGCAGCGCGTTCTATTGCCCGCGCTGCCAGCGCTGAGTCTTAGGCGTGTGTTTACGGGCTCGACTCGAGTCGAGCAGCCGAGCGAGCTGTCCGGCGTCGCGGAGGTCCTACGACTTCGTGCCCGCCGCTGCGGGCGCCTTCAGCGGCTCACCGCGCGCGTTCTTGTCGTGCAGTACCTGCAAGAGGCGCGTCGGGCCGCCTTGCGACATGATCTCTTGGAACTGCGAGCGGAAGTTCGCCACCAGGCTCACGTTCTCGATGATGATGTCGATGATCTTCCAGGTGCCGTCGATCTGCCGCAGCCGATAGTGGACGTTGATGTCGTCGGCGCCGTTACGGACGATCTTCGTGCGCACCGTCCAGTCGCCACGCGGCTCGGCGTGGTCGTCGACGATCGTGACCTTCTCGTTCTTGTAGCTCTCGACGTTGCGGCCGTAGGTCGCGGAGAGGTTCTGGCGGAACTCGTCCATGAACTGCGTGCGCTGCTCCTCGGAGAGCTGGTTCCAGGAGCGCGCGAGCACGAGCTTCGACAGCGTCGCGAAATCGACGCGCGCGTACACGATCGCCTCGATGCGGTGCCGCTTGTCGTCGCTCGAGAGACCCGCATTCGCGAGCACGGTGATGACGGCGCCCGTCGTCGCCTGCACGACGCCGCGCGGGGTGTTCGTGTCGCCGCTCGGCGCGCTGGCGCTCGTGGGGTCGGCGGCCGGCGCGCGGAGCGGTAGCGCGAGCAGCGTCATGGCGGCGAGCACGGTGGCGATGCGACGCCGCGTCACGGCGACGAACAGCGTGGCAATGCGAGTCCGCGTCACGGTTTCGCTCCTTCTCGCTCGTCCGACGTCGCGTCCTCGGGGTGGTAGAGCTCCTCGCCGGTTCCGTCGATCTCCGGATGGTAGAGCTCTTCCTGATCGAGGTTCGTCCCGCCGACGCTGTCGTTCACGAGCGCATTCCTCCGTTGCAAATACGCGTTCCGTACGAACACGTAGTAATCGAAGGACGCGCGCTTGGCCTCGTCGACCTGCTGCAGCAGAAGCGCACGGGTATTGACGAGGTCCACAGCGCGCGCGCCGAGCAGGATCTCCCACTGGACGAACCACGGCAGGACGCTCGCCGCGCTGTCACCGATGAGCCCCACGGCCTCGCGCGGATTCGACGGCCCGATGATCGGGATCACGAGGTACGGTCCCGGCGGCAGGCCCCACCAGCCGAGTGTCTGGCCGAAGTCCTCGACGTGTTGCTCGAGGCCGAGGCGGGTCGCGTAGTCGAAGAATCCGAGGACGCCCACGGTCGTGTTCACGGCGAAGCGCCCAACGTCGCTGGCGCCGTTTTTCACCTTGCCTTGCAACACGTCGTTCACGACCACGATCGGCGAGCGCAGGTTCGTGAAGAAGTTCGACACCGAGCGCTGCACCGGCTTCGGCGCCACCCGGTTCCAGCCTTTCGCCACCGGCTCCAACACGTAGACGTCGACCTTGTCGTTGAACCAGAACACCTTGCGGTTCATCGGTTGCAACGGGTCGTAGTTGCTGCGCGCCTGGGCGTAGCGAATGCCGCGCGCCGCCGGCGGCGCGCAAGCGGCGAGGCCCGTGGCGAGCACGGCGACGAGCAGGGCGGCGCGTATGCGGGTCGAGATCATTGCGGCGTTCCTCATTGGCCTTCGGTCTTCACTGGGGCGCTGTCCGTATTGTGAATCAGTTTACCGATCAAGCGCTCCAGAATCACCGCCGATTCGGTGAAGCTGATCTCCTCGCCCGGTTTGAGCATTTCACTCTCGCCGCCGAGCTGCAGCGAGATGTAGCGGTCGCCGAGGATGCCGGAGGTGACGATCGACGCCGACGTATCCGTCGGGATCTTCAAGTTCTTATCGAGATCCATGTCGACGCGGGCGCGTGCGTTCTGATCGAGCGTGATCGCCGTCACTTGGCCGACTTTGACGCCGGCGATCACGACGGGCGCGCGCGGCTTCAGCCCGCCGGTTTGATCGAAGGTCGCATATAAGTTGAGGCCTCCGGGGCCACCGTAGGAGAGCCCGCCGACGCTGATCGAGAGGTACGCGATCGCCCCCAGACCCGCCAGGACGAAGCACCCCACGAGAAAATCGCGCAACGGTGATCGACTCATTGCTCACACCCCCCAGAGCGCCGTGATCACGTAGTCGAAGAGAAGGATGGAGACCGATGCGACGACGACCGTCGACGTCGTCGCCGCGCTCACCCCGGCGGACGTAGGCGCGCTCGTGAACCCGCGGAACGTCGCGATCAAGCCCACGAGGCCGCCGAAGACGAGCGCCTTCAAGAGGCTGCCGAGGACGTCGTCGCGGAAATCCACGGCCGATTGCAGGCTCGAGACGTACGTGCCGCCGTCGATGCCCATGAGCCCGACGCCGACGAGATAGCCGCCGAAGAGGCCGAAGGTGATGAAGAGCGCCGAGAGGAGCGGCATCGCGAACGTCATCGCGAGCGCCTTCGGCGCGATGACGAGGTCGATCGGGTCGACGGCCATCATGCGCAGCCCGTCGAGCTGCTCGGTCGCCACCATCGTGCCGATCTCCGCCGCCGTGGCGGATCCGGCGCGGCCCGTCGCGAGGAGGGCGGTGAGCACCGGTCCGAGCTCGCGGATGAGGCTCAAGCCGACGACCGCCCCGAGCGACTGCTCGGCGCCGAAGCGCACGAGCGTGTTGTAGCCCTGCAGGCTCAGCACCATGCCGACCGCCGTGCCCGAGACGCAGATGATGATCAACGACAGCACGCCGACGTCGAAGACCGCCTGCACGAAAAGCCGTACCCGCACCGGTGGGCTCGCGAGCGCGCGCAGGATCTGCCCTGCAAAGACGGCGAGCTTCCCGAGCTGGTCGACGAAGCGCAGCGCGTACCAGCCGAGCTCCTGGACGGGTTCCGCGATCCCCACGTCAGGTGCTTCCCGCCGCCGCGCCGGCGTGCGTCGCGGCGTCGCCGTCGTCGGCCTCGTCGGTCAAAAAGGCAACGACGCGCGGATCGGGGCTGCGTCGCAGCTCGTCGGGGGAACCGGCGACGGCCCCGCTCGGCAAGAGCAGCACGACGTGATCGGCCATCCGCATCGTCGACGCGATGTGATGCGAGACGAGAATGATCGTGATGCCGAGCCGCTGGTTGATTTGCCCGAGCAGGTTCTCGATGCGCTTCACCGACACGGGGTCGAGGCCGGAGAAGGGCTCGTCGCAGAGCAGGATCACCGGATCGAGCATGATCGCGCGCGCGAGCGCCGCGCGACGCAGCATCCCGCCGGAGAGTTGGTTCGGCAGGAGCCCGTCGACGTCCGTCAGGCCGACGGCGTCGAGCCGGCGGTGCACCGCCGCGGCGATTGCGCGCTCGTCGAGCGACGTGTGCTCGCGCAGCGGAAAGGCGAGGTTCTCGTAGATCGTGAGCGAGTCGAGGAGGGCGCCACCTTGGAACATCATCCCGAGCTTCTTCCGCACGCCGTAGAGCTGCCGCTCCGACAATCTGGTCACGTCCTCGCCGGCGACGAAGATGCGGCCCGCCTGCGGCCGCACGAGGCCGCCGATCAAGCGCAGCACCGTGCTCTTGCCCGACCCGCTGCCGCCGAGGATCACCGACACCTTGCGCGCGGGGAACGCACAGGAGAGGCCGCGAAACACCTGGCGGTCGCCGAACGCCATGTCGACGCGTTCCAGCGCGACATAAACGTCGGCGCCGGCGGCGCCTGATGTGGGATTCGTCGTCACGTATCGTGAGCCCCCGCTCGACTGCTGACGAGTATCTGTATACCAGCGTCCCGCAATTGTAGAGCGATCCGTCTCGGGCACTGTTGCTCGCGGCGTGCAGTGCGAGTACCCACGGCGCGCGCTGGTGCGCGTCGCAGCCCGCGGCTACGACGCGCACGTGATCGGCAGCGCGTTCATCCGGCGCTCGGCGCGTCGTCGGTTCGGCGGCCGGCGATGGCGACGACGCGTCAGCCGCGAGCGTTTGCGGTGGGCGGTCCGCATCCGGGCGCTCGTGATCGCGCTCTTTCTCGCGGTGGCGCTCGCGGCGCGCGCCGCAGGCGTACCGTGGTCGCTCGCACCCCTTCTCGTCGTGGCGTTCCTCGGAGCGGTCATGGACGCAGTCGCGGCGGTGTGCGTTCACCGCTGGCGCGGCATCGGCGCGATGATTCTCTGGACCGCAGCGGGCGATGCTGTCCTCATCACCACCGTCGCCCGCGCCACGGGCGGCGCGCACAGCCCGTTTCTCTTCCTGTATGCCGTCCAGGTCGTCACCACGGCGATCGTCCTCGGTGCGCGCATGGCCGCCCTGGGCGGCGGTCTCGGGCTCGTCCTGCTCGCGGGCGCGGTGCTTCGTTCCGGCGCGTTGACGACACCGGGCGGCGGCGCCGAGCCCGACCGCGTCGTGTGGATTCTTTCGCTGACGCTGACGCTGATGTTCCTCGGGTTCATCGGCGGTCACCTCACGCGTCGCCTCGCGCGTACGGAGCGCGAGCTCGCCGGCGCGCACGGTCGGCTCGCGCGGTCGCTGCGTCGGCTGGCGCGCGCTCACGGCGAGCTGCAGGAGGCCTACACGAAACTCGCGCGCGCGGAGTCGCAGCTCGTCTCGGCGGAGAAGATGCGCGCCTTCGGCGTGCTCGTCGCCGGCGTCGCGCACGAGCTCGGAAACCCGCTCACGGTCCTCGCCGGTAATCTCGAACCGTTGCAGGAAGCGCTCGCGGCATACGAGACGATCGCCGCCACGCGCGATGCGGTGCCGGCCACCTCCCCCCAGGGCGCCGCAGACGGCGCGCGGCAGGACGCCACGGATACCCGCGCACGGACAGGCAGCCCAGGAGCACCTGAGGAGTGGCGCCTCGAGGCGCCGCTGCTCATTGGGAGTTGCCGCGACGCGACCGAGCGCGCGGTGGCGCTGCTCGTGAAGCTGCGCAGCTTCGGCCGCCGTGCGGATGCGACGGAGCTCGCGCTCGCACCGCTGCGGCCGGGCCTCGAGAGCACGCTCGCGCTCGTGCGTCACCGGCTGCCGCCGCGTGTCCGCATCGCCGCCTGCTACGGCGAGGTGCCGGACGTCATGTGCGATCCCGTCGAGATCAATCAGGTCTTCATGAACCTGCTGCTGAACGCGGCGGACGCGCTGCGGCCCGGCGGCACGCTGACCGTTTCCCTGGCGCACGACGGTGACGCGGTGACGGTCACGATCGCCGACGACGGACCGGGCATCGACCCCGTGGATTTGCCGCACGTGTTCGAGCCGTTCTTCACCACGAAGGACGTCGGGCAGGGTAGCGGCCTCGGCCTTGCGATCTCGCAGGCGATCGTCGCCCGCCACGGCGGCCGGCTCGTGGCGCGCACGGCGGCGGGGGGCGGCGCGGAGCTCGTCCTCGCGCTGCCGATTCCGCGCTCAGCGCCAGAGGTCGGTCGGGGCACGAACGTCGAGCAGGTCGCGCAGCGCGTCGCCCAAGAAGTTGAGGGCGAGCACGGTCAGCATGATCGCCAGCCCGGGGAAGATCGTCAGGTGCGGCGCGACGAGGACGAAGGCGCGGCCGTCGTTCAGCATCACGCCCCATGAGGCGGTCGGCGGTTGCGCGCCGAGACCGAGGAAGCTGAGTGACGCCTCGGCGACGATCGCGCCCGCCATGCCGAATGTCGCCTGCACGAGGAGCGGCGCAGTGAGGAGCGGCGCGACGTGGCGCCACAGGATGCGCCGGTCGGAGGCGCCGAGCGCGCGCGCCGCCTCGACGAACTCCCGCCGCCGCAAGCGGTGCACCTCACCGCGCGTCACGCGTGCGTAGCCCGTCCAGCCGATCACGCAGAGCGCGAGGACGACGTTTCGGACGCTCGCGCCGAGGACGGCGGTGAGCGCGATCGCGAGCAGGAGCCCGGGGAACGCGAGCAGCACGTCGACGGCGCGCATGACGACTTCGTCGAGCCAACCGCCGGCGTAGCCCGCGACCGCACCGACCGCGGCGCCGACGACGAGCGACGTCGCGACGGTGATGATCCCGACGGCGAGCGATACCCGCCCGCCGTGCAGGACGCGCGACAGGATGTCGCGGCCGAGCTTGTCCTGGCCGAGAAGATGCGCCCGCGACGGCGGCGCCAACGTCGCCGCGAGATCCTGCCGCGACGGGCTGGCAGGGGCGATCCACGGCGCGGCCGCCGCCGCGACCGCGAGCGTGAGGAGCAGCGCGGCGGCGATACGAACGCGGCGGACGGCGTTCATCGTGGCTCCCGGATGCCGCAGACGGCGCTCATCGCGCCTCCGGCGGGGCGGGCCGCGTCCGCGGGTCGAGCGCGGCGTTCACGACGTCGGCGAGCGTGCTCGCCAGCACGAAGCCGGCGGCGATCGCGAGGATGCAGCCCTGGAGCACAGGGTAGTCGCGCGCTTGAATCCCTTCCACCGTCAAACGCCCGACGCCGGGCCACGCGAAGATCGTCTCGGTGATCACCGTTCCGGCGAGGAGTGCGCCGAACTGCAAGCCGAGGATCGTCACCACCGGGCCGAGGGCGTTCGCGAGCGCGTGCCGCGTCAAGGCGCGAACCCGCCCGACACCCTTCGCCCGCGCCGTGCGTACGTAGTCCTCGCCGACGCATTCGAGGACGCTCGCGCGCGTCATGCGCGTCAGGATCGCCGCCATGCCGAAGCCGAGCGTGCAGGCGGGCAGCACGAGGTGGGCGAGGCCCCCGCGTCCCGAGACCGGCAGCACTTGGAGCTCGATCGCGAAGGCGATGATGAGGAGCGGGCCGAGCCAGAAGCTCGGCATCGCGGCGCCGAGGAGCGCGAAGGCGACCGCGGCGCGGTCGATCCAGGTGCCCGGCCGCGCCGCCGCGAGGACGCCGAGCGGCAGCGCGATCACGATCGCGACTGCCAGCGCGGCGAGCGTCAGCTCGACGGTCGCTGGAATCCGCGCGGCGACGAGGCGCGTCACCGGCTCGCCGCTCACGAGCGACCGGCCGAGATCGCCGGTCGCAAGGCCGGCGAGAAACGCGCCGTACTGCGCGACGAGCGGACGATCGAGGCCGAGCGCCTGCCGCAACGCCGCGCGGTCCGCTTGTGCCGCGGACTCGCCGAGCATCACGTCGACGGGATCGCCGGGCACGACGTGGACCAACAGAAAGACGAGCGTTGCGGCGGCGACGATCGTCGGTACGGCGAAGGCGATGCGACGGAGCGCGAGGTGCGTCACGAGGGCGCAGCAGTTAGGCGAACCTCGATGCGCAGTCAATGCGCGGCGACGCGCTCCTCGAACCGCGCCGTTGCGAGCGAGCGCAGATCGCCGTCGGGCGACGGGACGAACCCCACGAGCCGGCGGCTCTTCACGAGCACGTTGTCGGCCCACCAGAGCGGAATGACCGGCAAGTCGTCCGCGGCGAGACGCTGCACGTCGCCGTAGAGGCGGCGCCGCTCGTCGCGGTCCGTCGTCGCGCGCGCCGCCTCGAGCAGCGCATCCATCGCCGGGTTGGCGTACGCGCCGCGATTCGTGCCGACGGGCGGCTGCATGCTGGAATGGAAGATGCGGTAGTAGACATCGGGATCCGCGACGCCGACCCAGGCGAGGGAGTACAGCTGAAAGTCGCCGCGGCGCACGTCGGCGTAGAACGTCGCCCACTCGTAGCTGCGGACGTCGACCGCGAGACCGATCGTGCCGAGCTCGTCCTGGAACGCCTCGGCGATCCGCCGTCTGAGCTCGACCGTCGACGTCTTGTACGAAAAGCGGCGCGCCGCCGCGAGCGCGTCGGGCCCGAGACCGCTCTCGGCGAGGAGCGTCGCGGCGCGGCTGGGATCGTGCGGATACGTCGCGACGTCGCCGCTGTACGCCCAGTGCGAAGGCGGCAGGAGCCCGGTCGCGGGTCGCGCGGTATCGCGCAGGACCTCGCGGACGACGGCGTCGCGGTCGAGCGCACAGGCCAGTGCCTGCCGAACACGTCGATCGGCGAGACGCGGGTCGCGGAAGTTGACGCCGAGATACTGGAACGTGGTGCCGGGCGAGATGACCAGCTCGAGGCCGCCGCGGCGCGCGAGCCACGGCAGGAGATCGGGCTCGAGCGCATTTTGCACCAGGTGTACCGTCCCGCTGGCGAGCTCGAGCGCGCGCACGGTCCCGTCGGGAATGACGCGAAACCGCACCCGCGCGATCGACGGGGGTCCGTCCATCGCCATCTCCGACGCCGCCAGCTCGACGCCGCCGTCCGGCAGGGTCGCGGCGACGCGAAAGGGGCCGGCGCCGACGACCTCACCGGGCGGCAGCGGCCCGCGCCCGGCGAGCGCTGCGGGAACGATGCCGAGGTTCGTCGTCTCGAGGAAAGACGCCATCGTGGCGCGCAGGCGCACGAAAACGGTGTGTGGATCGACGGCCGCGACGTCCGCAATGGGCGCGAGCGCCTCGCGCTTCGGCGAGCGGAGATCCGGGTCGAGGACGGAGCGATACGTCGCGACCACGTCGGCGGCGGTGAGCGGCGCGCCGTCGCTGAAGGTCGCGTCGGCACGCAAGGTGAAGCGGTACTCGAGCGGCGACGGCTGCTCCCACGCCGCGGCCAGGTCCGGAACCGGCTCGGCACGATCGTTCATACGAGTCAGCCCGCGGGTCACGAGCGCTCCGACGAGGGAGGAGTTGGCGTCGGTCGTATAGCGTGGATCGAGGACGGCGGGGGCGCTCTCCAGCGCTACCACGAGCGTTCCCGGCGCCGGGGGCGGCATCGCGCCGCGGCATGACAGCGCGCACAGCATCAGCGCGAACGTCGCTCGCGATCGGAGTCGCCGGTCGCGTCGCTCGCCGGCCGTCGATCGCGGCCGGGCAGCGACCCTCCGCGAGGCGCCCGCCGATTTCAGAATTGACACCTTTCGGATCGCTGCATTAGCATGCGCCTCGTCGGGTGGAGGGGAAGAGGACGATGCATCGCATGCGTGTCTGCCGTCGAGTCGCGATCACCGCACTGATCATCACGAGCCTCGGGCTCTCGCACGTGGCGCGGGCGCACGCCAGCGCCGCGGACTTTCCGCAGCCGCCGTCGCTGCGCGTCGCGATCAGCTTCTGGAAGAACGTCTTCGGGAAGTACTCCGAGCATCAAATCGTGATCCACGACACCGAGCACCTCGGTCGCGTCTACTCCGTGCTCGATTATCGTGATCTCGTCACGCGCGGCGAGAGCGCCATCACCGTGGAACAGGTGGAGCGCGCCGGCATGGCGGCGGAGAAGGAGCGCATCCATGACCTGCTGCTCGCCCTCGACGCGCGTGCCGGCAACGATGCCGGCATGACCGACGAGGAGCGGCGGATCTGGAACATGTTCGCGAAGAACCCGAGTCCCGGGAAGTTCGCCGCCGCCGCCGACCCGAGTCGCATTCGTGGGCAGCGCGGTCTGCGCGAGCGCTTCGCCGAAGGCGTCCGCGTGTCGCGACGCTATCTCCCCGAGATGGAGGAGATCTTCCGCTCCGAAGGGCTGCCGGTCGAGCTCACGCGCCTGCCCCTCGTCGAGTCGTGCTTCAACATCGAGGCGTATTCGAAGGTCGGAGCCGCAGGGATCTGGCAGTTCATGCGGTCCACCGGGCGCAGCTACATGCACATCGGCGGCGTCCTCGACGAGCGTCGCGATCCGCTGCGCGCGACGCGCGGCGCCGCGGAGCACTTGCAAGCGAACTTCGAGGCGCTCGGCAGCTGGCCGCTCGCGATCACCGCGTACAATCACGGACGGGCGGGGATGATGCGCGCCGTGAGCGATACCGGCACGACCGACATCGGCGCGATCGTGCGCCGCTACCACGGACCGCTCTTCGGCTTCGCCTCGCGCAACTTCTACGCCGAGTTTCTCGCCGCGATCGCCGTCGAGGGCGCTGCCGAGCAATACTTCGGGCCGCTCGACTTCGACGCGCCGTTCCGCGGCGACGAGGTCCGTCTCCAGCAGGCGCTCGCCGGCAAGGTCGCCGCGAGTTGCGCCGCGACGAGTCCGGCGGAGCTCGCGGTCTTGAATCCCGCCGTCGACAGCGCCGTCTTTCTCGGCCGCGGCAACATCCCGCGCGGCTACCTTTTGCGCGTGCCGCCGGGTTCCGCGGGCCACTTCGCCCAGCGCCTGGCGGAGGTCGCCGCCGACGCCCGCGTGGTCCCCGAGAGCCGCACCCGCCCGACGCGTATCACCAAGCGCAGCGGCGGCGGGACCAAAGGTACGACTCGCACCGCATCCGCAAAACGCCTCAAACGGACCGCGAAGCGCACCGGCGCGTCGCGCCCGAAGGCGACCCGACCCCCCCGCCGACACGCCACCTCACGTATCGCCGGGTCCGTGTCGCCGCCGAACGGTCGCGTCGCGGCAGCATCCCCGCCCGACGCGTAAGCGCTGACGACGCGCGAGAAGAGCGAGTTGCACGCCCTGTCCTCGCACGAGGTTTGTCAATTGTCGCTCACATAACGATCTCCGATCAGGGTCAAGAGCGGCGATGCCTCCGGACGGATGCCGAGCTCCCAATGAATGCCGTCGGGCGCATCTCCCCAGGCGCGGACGTACCCGCCGCCGTGCAGGCCGTGCTGGTGATGCGCGGCGCAGATCGCGACGCGATTGGCGCGCGCATCGTCGCCACCTCGCGAGCGGAAGACGATGTGATGGTCGTGCAGGCTGCGCCGTGAGCTGCACGTCGGAATCGCGCACCGCCAGCCGTCACGCGCAAAGACGGGATCGCGGTGGCGCGGCCGTCCGTTCCATTCCGTCCGCACATTCTCGAGCAGTCGCTCGAATCCGCGCCAGCGCGGCTCGCCGACCTCGGTGAACGCGGCAATTGCCGTCGCGAAGAGCGCCGCGACCGACGCCGGCGCCGGTACGCTGATCACGACGTCGGGGGTTTCGTCGGCGAAGCGCGCACGCATTTGCGCGTCGCTCGGCATGACGAGGCGTCCCGCCTGCGGCGGCGCGACCGGCTCGCAGAGCGGCTGCACATCTTGGTGGCTGAGCGCCCACGTCACCTCGTCGCTGAGGCGCCTGACCGTGACTTCGCGCGCCCGCGCCAGCCATGCGGCTTCATGCGCCCCGCTGAGCACGGGCGCAATGATGAGCGCGCGCAGCGGCGAGATCGCGCCACGCTCGTAGGCTTTCGCGAGCTGCGGCGCGTGCCACGTGACGCGCTCGACCGCGACGAGCATCTCCGCCGTACGGATTCCGATCCCGAGCCGCTCTTTGACGTACTGGGCCGCCGTTCGGAACCCGAGCCACCGATAGAGCCGCAGATCGAACACGAGCCGTAAGAGCCGCCCGGTCTGCCAGTGAACGCGATGCATCGCCGCGAGCGTCGCGCGCATGCGGGCGTCGAGCGCGAACGCGTCAAACGCATCGAGATCATCATCGAACGCCGCGACCGGTGCGGGCACGGCGGCCGTGATCGATTCCCAATCGACGGAGCGGAACGCGTCCGCACGACGATCGCCACCGTCCGGATCCACCTCCGCGCGGGCCTCGTTGCCAGCCTCCGGGCCAGTGTCGTCGCCATCCGACAAGAAACGTCCAACTGCGAATGCGCTCGCTCGGCTGCCACCGCTCGCATTCCGCCGCGCTGCCGGCGACGTGAGCCCTTCGGCGGCAATGGCCTCACACGCTTGCCAGAGCGGCAGGGGCTCGCCCGCCATCCGCCGGGCGAGCTCGACCGTCGCGCGCCAGAGCGCGCGCACGCGCCGGGGACAGCTGATGCGGACGCGGACCGCCGGCTCGCCGTCGAGCGTGCTGTCGTCATCGTCATCATCAGGAGCTGCCGCTGCACTCGCCACCGGTGCGCAGCGCGCGCGGATGCGGCGCACGAGCGCACGCACCGTCAGCTCGCGCGCGCAATCGATCCATGCCGTTTCGTTTTCGGGCGTCGCGACGTCCACCAGAACGCGCGCGTGCGTCCAGGAGATCGTGCCCGTCTCGAACGCGCGCGCGAGCGCCGGCAGCGCGTCGAGCTTCATCGCGATGCGCGCAGTGCTCTGCAGCTCGCGCGACGGAGAGCCCGAGGCGTTCGCGGGTGTAATCGCCGAGCCGGGCAAACGCGAGCCGGTGGTGACCTTTCGAGCGGAGAAACGCCGCCGCGACGCGGCCGAGCACGCGCCGACACGCCGCCTCTTGGCGCGCGAGCATGCGGAGATACCCATCGAGGAGGAGCGCGCAGTCGCGTCGTCCGAAAAAGGGGAGACCGCTTCTCGCCCTCGTGGCCCGCGGCCTCGAGGTAGGCGTCTATGTACGCCTCGGCGTTGTGGTGTGCCGGGACTTCGTGGCGCTTGCCGCCTTTTTCGTGCAGCCGAAACCACCAGCGCTTCCCCTGGGCGTAGTAATCCTCGACGCGCATCGAGACGGCGGCGCCGACGCGCGCGAAGCTGAAAACCATGAGGCCGATGAGCGCGCGATCGCGGAGGCCAACGACGGTCGACACGTCGATGGAGTCGAGCAGCGTCCGGGCGTCTTCGGTCGAGAGCACGGGTGAGTCTTTCCGCGCGTCAGGGATCACTCCTCGACTCCTCGGTGCATTCACTTCTGAGGCCGGCAGAAGAGCTGGATCGAGTCGATGTCTCCCAAGGGTAGTGGTCCGCTGATCGGACGTGAGGGCGCCGTGCGCAAGGCGATCCGCCTGTGGCCTGCCACCAAGCCCTCGTCCGTCTGCCGCAGAGGTACGACAATCTCCGCGAAGTCCGTGCAGCGATCGCGTTCGGTCAACGGCGGATCGAAGGCCATCAGGCGGCCCCGGCACCGACCGTTCCCGGCTCCCGGTGGGGAGTCGCACTCGGGATCCGTCGAGCAGAGGGCGGGTGGCTCCGAGCGCGAGGGGCGACACTGGCCACGCACCATCGCCCCGATCCCGGCGAGCGCGGCTTCCAGTGCGGTGCGGTTGAGCGCATTGATCGCGTTCTCGCGCGCGACGTGATGGGGCTCCGTGATGCGTACGCGCTCGACGTCCAGCGGGGTGCAGGGCAAGCCGATGTCATCATCATCATGGTCGCCCCGGCGCACATCGATCACGTTGAAGCAGAGGGCGACGTGAAAGGTGCAGACGCCGTCTCCGGTGCTGGATCCGAAGTCACACGCCGGATCGTCGTTGTGGCAGACGAGTCGCCGGCTGGGAAAGCCCTCCTCGTCACGTCGGACAACGGGCGGTGCGAGCCACTCTTGGAAACACTCTCGCCGGCGCGGGCCTCCGGGAATCAATTCACTCCGGCAGTCCGCGGCGCAGCCGTCCCCGTTTGCCGTATTGCCGTCGTCGCACTCCTCCCCCGAGTCAAGGACGCCGTTGCCACACCTGTTCGCGGCTTGCGTTGGGGTCGCACTCGGGGTCCCCGTGATGCTCGGCGTTGCCGTTGTACCGAGGGTCGGTGTCGGCGTGCCGCTCGGCGTCGAGAGTACGGTCGCTGACACGGTCGCCGAGCCCGTTGGGGTGCCGGTCGTGGCGAGCGTTGCCGAGAGCGTTGGCGTCGCGGTTGTGCTGGGAGTGGGGGCTCGAGTGGCGGTCGCTGTCACAGTTTCCGTGACGGTTGCACTCGGCGTCGGCGTCGCGATCGGAGTCCCCGTAGCCGTGCGAGTAGGGGTCGCCGTGTAAGTCGCAGTCGGTGTGAGCGTCGACGTCGCTGTTGACGTCGGCGTCGATGTTGCAGTGACCGTTGAAGTCGGCGGCGCTGTGACCGTCGGCGTGACCGTGACGGTCCGCGCTGGTGTCGACGTGACCGTCACGGTCGGCGTTGGGGTCGCCGTGATCGTCGCCGTCGGTGTGATCGTGGAGGTGGCAGTCACTGTCGGCGTCGCACTGAGCGTCGGGGTCGCCGTGATCGTCGGCGTCACCGTGACGGTCGGCGTTGGGGTCGCCGTGATCGTCGCCGTCGGTGTGATCGTGGAGGTAGCAGTCACTGTTGGCGTCGCACTGAGCGTCGGGGTCGCCGTGATCGTCGGCGTCACCGTGACGGTTGGGGTCGGGGTCGCCGTCTCGGTGGTCGTGGCCGTCGAAGTGACCGTCGGCGTGGCGGTCGTCGTTGGCGTTCCAGTAACGGTCGGCGTCGGGGTCACGGTAGCCGTCGGTGTGCTGGTCTCGGTGGGCAGTGGGGTCGGTGTCTCCGTCGGTGTGGCGGTTGGTGTGGGCGTTGGCGGGACGGATTCCCCGAGCGCGAACTCACTGAATGAGGTCATCCCCGTCGCCTCGGTGCTGCTGGCGCTTCGCGCTCCGACGGCCGGCTGGGTCCATGCTCCGTCGTACTTGCCAACGATGAACGCGGCCGGATCGGCGCCCGCGTCGACGTCGCCCGGCGCGAAGTTGAATTGTGCAGCGTAGCTATCGAACACCACTCCGTTGTTGGGCAACGTCCAGTAGCGGTTCACGCTCTTCGCGGCATCGATGCCGGAGCCGGCGAGGTTCGGATGATCGCCCGGGGTCGTGCTCGCGGTGAGCGAACCCGCCATGACGACGGTCCCGAACGCCACCGCGACCGGCGCATACGTGCTCGCGTCGCCAATGTCGAACACCCGCCCGACTCCTGAGCCCGTCGGCACGTACATCTGCAGATTGCCGTCGACGTATCCGCTCGTGCGCGTGACCGCCGCTGCCGGGCCGATGATGACCGCATGTGGGCCCGTCGTCAGGATGCCGCCCGCAAGGGTGAGGGTCCCGTCGACGCTGAGCGGACCTTGGAGCGTCGCGCCGCTGGAATTCGTGAGGGTGAGATTGGAGAACGCGGCGCCCCCCGCCGTGACGGCTTGATTCGTCGCCCCGTCCAAGACGACGGTTCCGGCGCCCGCCACGAACGCGCCGTCGTTGACCCAGTCTCCGGCCACCGTGCACGCGCTGGTATCCGAGGCGGTCAACGTGGCATTGGTGTTGATCGTGATGGTGCCGTTCACGTCCAGGGCCGGGTCGAAGACCGCGGCGGTGAGCGCGGCGACATTGACGCCGTCGCCCAGGGTCAGATCTCCGTTCACGGTGAGGGTCTGCCCGGCGGACGCTCCCAGACGCACGAGCCGATTGTCCCCGAGATTGACGCGCACCAACGTGCCGGGAGTCGAGTCTCCCCCGAAGTACGCAACGTCACTCGCCGGGTCGAGCACGCCGGAGAAGAGCTTGTTCTCACCCGAGTTGAGCGTGACGGCGCCGAGGCGCACGAAGTCGGCGAGGCGGATCTTCACGACACTGCCTGGAGAGGTATTGGTGCCGAAGTAGGCAAAGCCGGCGCCGGTATCGATGAGGGCGGCGTCGAGCGTGTCCTCCCCACCCTGCAGCGCGAGCGTGCCGGTTTGAGTGAAATCTGACAGCCGAACGCGCACCACGTGGCCAGGAGCCGTGCGGGTGCCGAAATAGGCCAAGCCGGACGCCGCATCGATCGCGCCCGAGCCGAGATTGTCATCGCCTGCGCCAAGCGCGAGCGCACCGGTTTCGCTGAAATCCGAGAGACGAATCCGGATCACTTTGCCGGGAACCGTGCGACTTCCGACGTAGACGAAACCGCCGCCCGTATCGATCGCGGAAGCGTCGAGGCTGTCCTCTCCCGTACCCAAGGTGAGCGTACCGACCTCGGTGAGATCCGAAAGGCGAATCTTCGCGACGAGTGCCGGCACCGTGTCGGTGCCGAAATAGGCGAACCCGGCCGCGGGGTCGATCTCGGCAACGAGAAGATTGGTCGCGGACCCGAGCGTCAGCGAGCCGACCTCGGTGAAGTCGGAGAGGCGCACCTTCACCACGACCCCGGGAACGGTGCGGGTGCCGAAATACGCGAAGCCCGCCGCGGGATCGATGAGGGCGGTGTAGAGGCGGTCCTCCCCGGGATTCAACGTGAGCACGCCGACGCGGGTGAAGTCCGCGAGGCGGATCTTCACGACGATGCCCGGCGCGCTATCGGTCCCGAAGTACGCAAACCCGTTGTCGTGATCGATGATCGCCGAGTCGAACCGATTCTGCCCGGTGATGGGAGAGAGCGCCGCTTCCCGCATGAGGGTCGCGGGGGCGACGGTGAGGTGGTGGTACGCGGTTGCCGGCTGCGCTGCGGTGACGTCGGTCACGCCGACCCCGAGATACTGGACGGTGTTGGGCGTGTTCGTCGTCGTGTCCAAGAGCCCGTTGCCGGAGAGCGGAGTTCCGGAGCCAGTCAGCGCGAGCGTGCCACCGGCGCCCATCTGCACGCTCCCAGGCGCGTTCACCGTGAGCGATGGCATGGTGAACGCCACACTTGCCCCCTGCTGCACGCTCCCGGCCTGCACGGTGAACGCCCCATCCCAGTGCACCGAGCCCGTGCCGGTCGTGTTCATCGTCACGTTCGGCGCGTTGAGCGTCACCGCCGGGAGATGGCCCCCTGGTGTGACGGTGATCGTCCGCGTGGCAGTGCCGCTGATCATGAGGAGGCCCGTGCCGCCATCGAACGAGCTACCGTGGATCACGGCTCCCTGGGCGTCCACGGTTCCCGCATGGAGCAGCCCGTTGGTGAGGGTGAGGGTGCCCGTCACCGTGAGCGTGTGCCCGCTCGTGACGGTAGTAGGGCTCGTCGAGGATCCGTTGAAGACGACGTTCGCGAGCGTGTGGGACCCAGTGATCGCGAGAGTACCTGCAAAGACCACGGTGCTCGTCCCCGGATCGAGCGTCCCGCTCGTGTAGGTCCAGCTGTTGGTCGTGCGCAGCGTGCCGGCGAGCGTGAGCGTGCCCGTGGGTTTGTTGATGACGACGTTCGGAAGCGTACCCACCGTCGTGGTCGCGCTGCCGGTGAAGGTCTGGGCGCCGCCGCCATCGATGAGGAGCGTGCCGGCGCCGCCATCGAAGGTGGAGGCCTGGAGGATGTCGCCCCGCGCCGCCACGACACCGCTGCCCGCGATCGAGCCGTCCGTCAGCGTCAGCGTGCCGCCCACGAGCACGGTGCCGTTAACCGTGAAGGCGACCGCCAATGGCATCGTGAGCGTGGCGTTCACCGTCAGCGTCGTCCCGGCGGCGACGGTCGTCGCGCCGCGAATCTCGAGCGCGGAGACGGCCTGCGTGGCCGTGATCGTGCCGCCGGTGAAGACGAGCGTCGCGGTGCCGCCGTCCACCGTACCGGCGGTGAGCGTCCAGTTCTTCCCGGTGCGGAAGGTGCCGGCTTGGACGAGCGTGCCGCTCGGCTTGTTGACGGTGATGTTCGGGAGCGCGCCGACCGTGCTCGTCGAGCCCCCGGTGAAGGTCTGCATCCCCGTGCCGTCGATGAGGAGCGTGCCCGTCCCGCCGTCGAAGGTGGAGGCCTGGGTGATGTCCCCTTGTGCCTCGACGGTGCCGGTGTTCACGGAGCCGTCGGTGAGCGCGAGCGTGCCGGTTACTGTGAGCGTGGTGCCACTCGCCACCGTGTAGGTCACGTTGGCGCCGTTGAAGATGACGTTCGCGAGCGTGTGGGACCCGGTGATCGCGAGGGTGCCGGCAAAGACCACGGTGCTCGTTCCCGGGTCGAGCGTGCCGGTCGTATACGTCCAGTACTTGGCGGTGCGCAGGGTACCGACGAGGATCAGGGCACCGCTCGGCTTGTTGACGGTGATGTTCGGGAGCCCCCCGACCGTGGCT
>JBGPOW010000017.1:0-37984 GCA_041488235.1 Binatia bacterium | reverse complement strand
GCGACGCTCGACGCGCGACGCCGGTTCGCGCTATGCACGGCCATCTCGGCGCGGCACCCGTATAGGTTTCGCCACGCGAAATCGGGTGTTTTTGCGCGAGCCTTGCAGATTTGTTCGGGAAGAGATCAAACGGATCAGGAACCTTGGCTGGCATCGGGCTTGCTGCCGCGGCACCACTCATGACTGAAGTCACCAGCGTCAGCGAGGCCGGCGTTCGTTTTGCCGCCGCGCCGCTGTCCGTGCCAAGGGGGATTTGGTGAGCGTGCTGGAACGAGTGAACGTCGCCCTGTCGACCGATGCAGCGTCGGAGCTGAAGCTCAGCGTCATCATCCCCGTCTACAACGAGCGCGACACGATCGAGGAGATCCTCGCCCGTGTCCAGGCGGTCGACGTCGACAAGGAGATCATCGTCGTCGACGACGGCTCGAAGGACGGCACGCGCCAGATCCTCAGCGGCGAGGCGAGCGACGAGATCACCGTCGTCTTCCACGATCGCAACCGCGGCAAGAGCGCGGCGATCCGCACCGGCCTCGCGCACGCGACCGGCGACGTGATCGTGATCCAGGACGCCGACCTCGAGTACGACCCCGAGGATTTCCTCGCGATGCTGCGCCCGATCCAGGAAGGGCGCGCGCAGGTGGTGTACGGACGCCGGCGGCTCGCGAAAGAGAATCCACGCTCGGCGTGGCGCTTCTATCTCGGCGCGCGCTTTCTCACTTTCCTCACCAACCTGCTCTACCGCGCCAACATCAGCGACGAAGCGACCTGCTACAAGATGTTCCGCGCCGACGTCCTGAAGAGCATCCGCCTCACCTCGAACCGCTTCGAGTTCTGCCCCGAGGTGACGGCGAAGGTTCGCAAGCGCGGCATCCGCATCCACGAGGTGCCGATCTCGTACTATCCGCGCAAGGTGCACGAAGGAAAGAAGATCGGGTGGCGTGACGGTCTGGACGCGATCTGGACCCTCATCAAGTATCGCTTCGTCTCCTGACCGGGGCACCCGTCTCGATAGATCTCGAATAGGACCTGCATGCGCATCACGCTCGCCGACATTCAAACGCGACCGACCGCGATCAACAAGGATCTCTCGGGTGGCTACGGTACCTCGAGCGATTTCGGCAGCAGCTGGTTCGTCGGCATGATGAAGCGGCTCAAGCGGAACGCCGTGAAGCTGCCGGTCATGACGCTCGGCTACTTGGCGGGCATCCTGCGCCAGCGCGGTCACGATGTCCGCTTCACCCAGGGGGAGTTGGTCCCGGGGACGGACCTGTATCTCGTCTATTCTTCGCTCGTGGAGCACACCTCGGAGCTCGCGTTCGCGAAGCGTGTCCGCGCGGCGAACGGCGCGCGCATCGGCTTCGTCGGCTCGCTCGCGACCGCGATGCCGGACCGGTTCCTGCCGCACGGCGACTTCGTGGTCGCCGGCGAGGCCGAAGGATGCTTCGTCGACGCCGACGACGCGCTCTCGCTGCACGGCCTCGTGCCCGGTAAGCAGATCGAGGACCTCGACACGCTGCCGTTTCCCGACTGGCGGCCGTTCCCGTACGGCGAGTTCTCGTACAGCCACTACCTCCGGGAGCGGCCGTTCTTCCCGGTCACGACGAGCCGCGGCTGCCCGTACTCCTGCGTCTACTACTGCCCGTACCCGATCTTTCAGGGCCGGCAGTTCCGTATGCGCGCCGTCGACGCCGTCGTCGCCGAAATCGAGCAGCTCATCAAGGACTACGGGGCGCGCTCGCTGCTCTTCCGCGACCCGATCTTCACCCTCGAGAAGAAGCGCGTCGCCGCGCTCTGCGAGACGCTCCTCCAGGGCAACATCAAGATTCAATGGGCGTGCGAGACGCATCTCGGACGCCTCGACCACGAGCTGATCGATCTGATGCGCGCCGCCGGCTGCCGCGGCATCAACGTCGGCGTCGAGTCGGTGAGCCCCGACGTCCTCAAGTCGTCGCACCGCAAGAGTGACGACGTGCTGCATCAAGAGGACATCGTCCGCTACTGCGAGAATAACGGCGTGAAGATCGGCGCCTTCTACATCTTCGGCAACCTCGATGACACCGAGGAGACGATCCGCGCGACGATCGAGTACGCGAAAGTCCTGAACACGTCGTACGCGCAGTTCACGATCAGCACGCCGTATCCCGGCACGAAGTTCTACGACGAGATGAAGCCGAAGCTCACCGAGACCAACCTCGATCGCTTCGACATCTACACCCCGACCTTCACGCACCCGCATCTCAGCAGCGAGACCATCCTGCGCCTGAAAGAGGAGGCGTACTCCGGCTACTATTTCCGCTGGAAGTGGCTGCGCCGCTACGCGACGGACTCGCTCCGACAATGGTCGGAGTGACGGGCGCGTCAGGGTTCATCGGCCGACATCTCGTCCAGGCATTGGTCGCGCGCGGCGTCGACGTGCGCTGCTTGCTGAGGGCGCGGACGGCGCCTCCCGCGACACGCGGGCGCGCGTCCAGTCCGGCGGGTGCGCCGCCGGACGCCGCGCCGGCGTCGAGCGCGCCCGCGCCCGGCCGGGGCACGGTCCACGTCACGACGGGTGACCTCCTCGGCGACGACGATGCGCTGCGGGCCTTCGTTGCCGGCGTCGACGTCCTCGTGCACGCCGCGGGCGTCACCGAGACGAGCGACCTCGGCGGCTACTACCGCGGCAACGCCGACGCGACGGCGCGACTCATGACGGCGGCGGCGCATGCTCGTGTCGGGCGCGTCGTGTACCTCAGCACGATCGACGTCACGCTCGCGCTCGCGACACCGTACGCGCGCTCCAAAGCGCGCGCCGAGGACGCGGTGCGGGCGGCGAGTGTGCCCGCCGCGATCATCCGCCCAAGCGTCGTGTACGGGCCCGGAGACACGAAGAACCTGGCGGCGGTGCTGGGGACGATGCGGCGCACCCGCATCGCCCCGATTCCCGGTACGGGAGACTTTTCGCGGCAGCCGATCTTCGTCGACGACGTGGTCGCGCTGATCGTCGAGCACGTGGTCGGTCCGCCGTGGACCGGTGTGCGCACGCTGACGGCGCTCGGTCCCGACGTGCTGACGTTCCGCGAGCTCGTCGCCAGGCTCGCCGAGGCGGCGCGGTTGCACGTGCTGCCCGTGCGTATACCGCTCGCCGTGCTGCGGACGATCGGCGCGCTCGCGCACGCCGTCGTCGGCGAGAACGCGTTCGCACGCGTCGCGTCCGCGGCCGGCGATCGCACCGCGGCGGCGCTGCCGCGGCAATCGCCGGTGTGGATCGGCTCGACGCCCTTCCGCGAAGGCCTGCGCCGCATGCTCGGCTCCGCCGCCGCGCCCGCGTAACCACATACCCGCGCGTGCCGTGGTGTGGTATGCGCAGGCGCGATGCTCGTCGCGATGTGGATGACGACGGACGTGGCGACCGTGCGTCCCACCACGTCGATTGCGCAGACGGCGGCGGAGATGGCGCGCCACGGGTTTCGTCACATCGTCGTCACCGCGGAGCCGGGAAGGGGGCGTGTGCTCGGCATTCTTTCGTTACACGACGTCGCGCGTGCGTTTCCTCCCGACGTGAACCCGCTCTCGGCCACGGCGGTCGCAAGCGGCCCCTCGCGACCCGTGCAGGAGATCATGAGCCGTCATCCGCGCACGGTCATGGGCGACACGCCGATCGAGGACGCGGCGCGGCTCATGCTCGAGCGCAAGCTCGGCGCCTTGCCCGTCGTCCACGGCGACGCCCTCGTCGGCATCATCACGCGCTCGGATCTCCTGAAGGCGTTCTCGGAGGTCGTCGGCGTCACGTCTGCGGCCGGCGCCGTGCACGAGGCCGGCGTGCGGGTGACCTTCGACGTCTCCGAGGACGAGGATGCGGTGGCGCTCGTTTTGGAGCTGGCGCGGACACGGGGCATGCGGGTCGCGAGCGTCGTCACGATGTGGCACGAGGGGAAGCGGCTCGCGGTCGCGCGCCTCGTCGCCGGCGCGATCGACGACTTCGTCGACGCGATTTGGCGCTCCGGGCACCGGGTGGTGAGCGTCCTCCGGACGTGAGCCACGTCGCCGTCGCGGGTGTCCTCCGGACGTGAGCGCGCACCGCGTCGCACGAGGTGCGGCGTCGAGGGCGACATCTCGCAGCGCAACTGTCACGTCGATGCCCGCCGACGCCGACGAAAGCGGCTTGTTCGGCTACCGCAACCTCCGCATCATCTGTGGCGGAGGCCGCGTATGACTCCGACTCGACCGACCGATCCGCACCAGAAGGCGCTCGCGATCAACCTCGACCCGCGGCGCTACGGCACGTTCGCAGAGATCGGCGCCGGACAAGAGGTCGTGCGCTGGTTTTTCCGCGCCGGCGGCGCCGCCGGAACCATCGCGAAGAGCATCTCCGCGTACGACATGACGGTCAGCGACGCCATCTACGGCAAGGGCGAGCGCTACGTCTGCCGGCAGCGGCTCGAGCGCATGCTCGAGCACGAGCACCGCCTCAACCTCGAGCGCCTGCGCGAGCGGCGCGGCAACACGACCGCCTTCTTCGCGTTCGCCGACACGGTGAAAGCGCGAAGCTTCAGCGGCTCCCTACGAGGGCAAGCGAGCGAGTGCCACGGCTGGATGGGCGTCCGCTTCCAGTCGCATCCGCGCGACGAGGACAGCCAAATCATCATTCACGTCAACATGCTCGACCGCGAGAAAGAGGCGCAGCAGGAGGCGCTCGGCATCGTCGGCGTGAATCTCGTCTACGGCGCGTGCTGTCTCTTCCATGAGCCCGAGCAGCTCGTCGAGTCGCTGCTCGACGGCCTCACCACCGAGCGCATCGAGATCGACGTGGTGGAGCTCTCAGGCATCGAGTTCCGTCACGTCGACAACCGCGTCCTGACCCTCAAGCTCGTGCAGCTCGGGCTCACCGGTGCGGCGATGTTCGCGGCCGACGGGACGGTCCTCCATCCCGCCGAGGTGCTGTACAAGAAGCCGGTGCTCGTCGAGCGCGGCAGCTTTCGTCCGGTGACGTATGTCAACCTCGACATGCTCGAAGGCGCGCTCGAGCGGTTTACGAAAGATCCGGCGCTCGCAGGCGAGACCGTCGTCCCGGTGATGGAGATCACGATGCGCAACCTGATCGCCGCCACCGGGTCCGGCACCGTCGACGTGCACGACTTCCTCGCGCGCGCGGAGGTGCTCGCCGCCTGCGGCATGACCGTGCTGATCTCCGACTACTTCGAATACTACCGGCTGGCCGCGTATCTCGCGCGGCACACGAACAAGAAGATCGGCATCGTGATGGGAGCCGGGAGCCTGCGCGAGCTCTTCGACGAGCACTTCTACGCCGACCTGGACGGCGGCATCCTCGAATCGTTCGGGCGCCTGTTCAAGAATGATCTGAAAATCTTCGTGTACCCGCTGCTGGAGAAGAGCGGCGAGCTGACGAGGGTGCAGAACCTCGAGATCGCGCCCGCGCTGCGCAAGCTCTACGAGTACCTCGTCGACCGCGCCTGCATCGAGCCGCTGGAGAATTTCCACCGCGAGTACCTGCCGTTTTTCTCGCGCGAGATTCTGGCGCGCATCAAGGCGTCCGACGACTCGTGGCAACAGATGGTGCCGGCCGCCGTCGCCGAGGTGATCAAGCGCAACGGCTTCTTCGGGTACCAGCAGCCCGTCGCGATCTCGGCCTGAGCACGCGCCGTTCTACAGCGCGCGGTACGCGTTTTCTCCCCGCCGGTGCCGCGGTACCGTGCGGCGTGCCGGACCGGGCACTCGGCTCCGCGCGAAGATCGCTCGCGCGGGATGCCGGACACGGTGTAGAACTTCCGTATCCCGAACCGCTGAACTCGAAGTGGCTCGCTCTTTATGCGCGCTCCGCCGACTGCCCGCCCCGGCACGCCATGCGGCGCCGCCGCGGCAGCGGGTGACGGCGCGAAGCGAGTCCCTCTGTCGTGAGTGCGGCGGCGCGGCGGTTGGCGGAGCGCGCATAAAGAGCGAGCCATTACGGTCTTTACCCCGCTGCGGAGTACGGAAGATCTAATGCATGCCCGGTGGCCCGCGCGAGCGATCCTCGCGCGGAGCCAACCGCCGCGTCGCCGCACCCGCGTCGCAGCGACGACAGCGCGGAGTTTCTTGCGCCTCCACGAGGTCGCGAGCGACGCCCGTGTCAGCGCGCCGCGATGCTGCCCAAGAGCGTGAGCGCGCCGAGCGCGACGAACGACGCCGCAGCGATCCAGCGTAGGAGCCGCATGTCGACGCGATCGGCGAGCGCGTCTCCCATCCATACGGCGGGCACGTTCGCGACCATCATGCCGAGCGTCGTGCCGGCGACGACCGCGGCGAGCGAGCGGTAGCGGGCGGCGAGCGCGATCGTCGCGAGCTGCGTCTTGTCGCCCATCTCGACGACGAAAAACGCGACGACCGTGCTCACGAACACGCCGACGCCGGGCCGTTCGCGGTGCGCCGCCGGTTCGTCGGCGCGTAACGTCCAGAGCCCGAAGGCGACGAACGCGAGGCCGACCGTCCACGTGAGCGTTCGCGGCCCGACCAGGGTCGCGAGCCACACGCCGACCGACGCCGCGAGCGCGTGATTGGCGAGCGTCGCGACGAGAATGCCGGCGATGATCGGCAGCCTCCGGCGCAGCCGCGAGGCGAGGACGAACGACAGCAGCTGCGTCTTGTCGCCCATCTCGGCGAGCGCGACCATGGATGCCGAGACGACGAACGGCTCGAAGGACATCGGTGGGCGCCGAGAATAGGACGATCGGTGCCCCGACGCGACCTGCGAGTCAGGGTCTCGCAATCGGCGGCGCTTCGTGCGAGGATGCCCCCCACGAGACAGCTGAGCCTGCTACGTAGCTCTCATCGTTCGACGCGACGGTCCGTCGCGTGCCGGTGCGCGTAACCGCGGCCGACCCCATTCACCTCTCGGAGCGCCTTCCGCGTTTGCCGGTGCTCCCTCCACCCGAAAGGAACTATTCTTCGTGAACATCGCAGCACCCATGCACCACCCCTCCGACGCCGACGACGCAACCACGCCGTCGTTCGATCGATTTCCGCTCTCGGCGCCCATGCGCGCCGCCCTGCGCGCGGCCGAGTACCGCGTGCCGACGCCGATTCAGGCGGCGACCATCGCGCCCGCCCTCGAGGGCCGCGACGTGATCGGCGCCGCGCAAACCGGGACCGGGAAGACGGCGGCCTTCGTCGTTCCCCTCGTCGAGCGCCTGCGCGGCGACGCATCGCGCGGTGCGGCCGCGGGGGCGCTCATCCTGGCGCCGACGCGCGAGCTCGCCGAGCAGATCTTCGGCTGGACGCGTCGCCTCGGCTGCGGCCTGAACTCCGCGCTCGTGGTCGGAGGCGTCGCTTACGGCCCGCAAGTGAGCGCGCTCCGTGCACGGCCGTCGATCGTCGTCGCGACGCCGGGACGCCTGGTCGATCATCTCGATCGCCGGACGCTCACGTTGCAGGACGTCCGCATCTTCGTGCTCGACGAGGCCGACCGGATGCTCGACATGGGCTTCAAGCCGCAGCTCGATCGCATCATGGGGGGATTACCGGCGCGCCGGCAGACCCTGCTCTTCTCGGCGACGATGCCGCCACGTCTGGGCGCGCTCGCGCGCATGCACTTGCACGATCCCGTTCGCGTCGCCGTCGGGCAGCAGGCGCTGCCCCCGCCGCGCGCCGCGCAGGACGTCTATCTCGTCGACAGCGGCGCCAAGACGCCGCTTCTATTGGCGATGATCGCCGCCGGCGGCGGCAACGTGCTCGTCTTCGCGCGCACCAAGCACCGCACCGACCGCGTCGCACGCTCGCTCTGCGCCGCCGGACACGCGGCGCAGCGCCTGCACTCGAACCGCTCGCAGTCGCAGCGGCGCGAGGCGCTCGAGGGCTTCCGCCGCGGTCGTTACCGGATCTTGGTCGCGACCGACATCGCGGCGCGCGGTATCGACGTCGCCGGCATCGGTCGCGTCATCAACTACGACCTGCCGCAGACGGCCGAGGACTACGTGCATCGCGTCGGTCGCACCGCGCGCGCGGAGGCGGCGGGACACGCGTCGAGCTTCGCGGCGCCCGAGGAGCGCGCGCAGCTGCACGCGATCGAGCGTCACATCGGCCGCACGCTGCCGCGCCAGACACACGCGGCGCACGGCGGCGACGCGCCGTCGGCGACGGCGCCCCGGCCGTCGCGGCCGACAGCAGCGGGAGATGCGCGCTATGACCGGCGCGATCCCGCGAGCAAGCACCGGCCGCGCAGTTTCGGCAACGCCGGCCGCTCGCGCCGCCGCCAGGGCTGACGTCACGGCACGCAATCGCCCACGAGGGCGATTGCGTGTATCACGCGCGGCATGCGATCGGCGCGTGCGCCTCGGCCGTGCGTGTACATCCTGCGCTGCGCCGACGGCTCGCTCTACACCGGGGTCGCGAAGGATCTGACGCGCCGCCTCGCGCAGCACGCGGCGGGGCGCGCCTCACGGTACACGCGCGCGCGGTTGCCGGTGACGCTCGTCTGGCGGCGCCGGGTGCGCTCCTGGAGCGATGCCCTCCGCATCGAGTGCCGAATCAAGGCGCTGCGTCGACCCGAGAAGGACGCGCTCGTCTGCGGCGCGGCGCCGCTGCCGCGCGGGCCGCGCCCGCCGCGGGCTCCGGGCACGTCCGTGCGTGGGCGCGTCGTTCCATCGACCGCACGACGCATGTAACACCGCCGCAGGCGCCCGGCGCCTCGGAGGTGTCGGGACTCGTGAAGGTCTCTACGGAGAGACGAATCCGCTTGAGCGGCACGCCGATCGCACGCGTGTACGCACGGGCCCACCGGTCCTCTTGCTCACCACCCGCGGCCGCCGCAGCGGCAAGCCGCGAACGACTCCACTCATCTATCCACGTCTCGGCGACGATCTGATCGTCGCCGCGTCGAACGCCGGCAACGCCGATGACCCGCAGTGGCGGCGCAATCTCCAAGCCGACCCGCAGGCGGTGGTGCAAATCGGGACGACGCGCGTGGCGATCATCGCAACCGAGCTCGACGGGCGAAGTCGCGACGAAATCTGGGCGCAATACCTCGAGATGTACGCACCGCTGACGGAGTACCAGAGCGCGACGAGCCGGCGGATTCCGCTGGTCGCGCTGCGTAACGCCGACGCTGCACGCGGCGGGGAGAAGGCGGCAATCGCCGGCAGCACCCGTTCTGCGCACTGAACCTTATCGCGCAGGTCGGGTGCAGAGGCGATTGCCGCCTTCTCCCCGCCGCGCGCGCCAACGGTCGCAACGGCCGCGCGATCAGGAGCCGCCGCCGCGCCGATCGATGGTCCGTCCCGCGAGCTCGCTCCCCGGCTCGAGGCAGAGCAACCGCACGCGACCGGTCGAGACGATCTGCCCGTCCTCGTTCCGCGCCGTCGCCTCCCAGAGCTGTGAGCGTCGCCCTCGCGTCAGCGGCGTCGCCGTGACGCGGATGCGGCCGGTGCGGACTGCGCGGATGAAGCTCGTGTGGTTTTCCACGCCGACGACCGCTTGGCCGCGGGCGAGCGCGTTGAAGCCCGCGCCGGCCGAGCAAGCGGTCTCGATGGCCGCGGAATGCACGCCGCCGTGCACGATCCCGTAGGGCTGATGGTGTTCGGGGCGGACGTCGTACTCGAGCACGACCTCGTCGGTCGTGACGGTGACGAGGCGAAATCCCATCGTCCGATCGAAGCCGGATGCATATGCGCTTCGGTCTGCAGTCGTGCGTGTTTGGTCGTCGGTCATCGGCCAGAACGTAGCCGTCGCAGCGGGCTCTGGAAAGGCGTCGCGGGTAGGGTGCCTTTGTCGACGCGTCCGAGCTTGCCGGGCGCCCGGCGCTCCACTATGGCGGCGGCATGCCGATGCTGATCGAGAAGCCCACGGTCGTCGCCGCGGCGGGGAACCTGCCGAAGCGCATCGAGGAGTACGTCGGACGCGTGAGCTCGGCGACGGAGCACGTGAGCGTCGCGCGCATGGTCTCGCCGCCCGGATGGGTGGAGCCGGGGCAGCGCCCGGACTTCGAGGAGATCACGGTCGTGCTGCGCGGCACCCTGCGCGTCGAGCACGAAACCGGGACGTTCGAGGTCCGCGCCGGCCAGGCGGTGATCACCCGCCGCGGCGAATGGGTGCGCTACAGCAGCCCGGATGCGGGAGGTGCGGAGTACGTCGCCGTCTGCATCCCGGCGTTCTCGCCGGTGACGGTGCATCGCGACGAGTAGGACGACCCGAGCGCACCGCGCTCGCGGTGAATCACCACGGTTCGGTCGTCAGACGCGCGGCGCCTTCAGGGACGCGCGAGCGGCGCGACGTACGCGAAGATCGCGATGTAGTGCAACACGCTCGCTGCGACGACGAGCACGTGGAACACCTCGTGGTACGAGAATACGTGCGGCCAGAGGCGCGGCCGTCGCGTTACGAAGAGCACCATTCCCGTCGTGTAGAGCACCCCGCCGAGCGCGATCAGGGCGAGCGGCTGCCACGAAAGGTGCTGCGCGAGCGGCGCGACCATGAAGGGTCCGAGCCATCCCTGCGCCGTCTGTAAGCCGATCGAAACCGACGCCGCGATCTGCGGTAGAAGCGCCTTCTGCGCGATCCCGACGAGGGCGATGCCCCACACGGCGCCGAGGATCGTCGAGCGGTAGCGTCCGCTCAGCGCGATCGCGGCGATCGGCGTGTAGGTGCCGGCGACGAGAACGTAGATCATCGCGTGATCGAGCCGCTGCATGCGCGCCTTCCAGGGCTCGCGCCACGGCACCGAGTGATACAGGCTGCTCACCGTGTAGAGCGCGAGCAGGCTCACGCCGAAGACGAGGAGCGCCAGTTGGCGGGAGACGTCGCCAGCGCCGCGCGTCCAGAGCAGCATGGTGCCGACGAGCGACGCTGCGGCGGCGGCGCCGTGAAGGAAGCCGCGAACGGGATTCTGCATCGGTCCGAGGGTGAGCCGTTCGTGAGTGTCGTCGTGCATGGCGTCGAGTTTCGTCGCGAGCGGCGTCACGTCCAGCCGCGAAGGGTCTGCACTGTAGCACGGTCGAGGAGCGCACGCATTGGAAAACGTGCATCCGAGCGGGTAGGAAGGACGCCCATGGCCCGCACGTTCGAGAAGATTCTCGTCGCCAACCGCGGCGAGATCGCGCGCCGTGTCTTTCGCACCCTACACGCGATGGGGATTCGAAGCGTCGCGGTGTACTCGGATGCCGACGCGGACGCGCCGCACGTCGGCGAGGCCGACGAGGCGGTACGGCTCGGCCCGGCGCCGAGCCGTGAGTCGTACCTCGCGATCCCCCGCATTCTCGCCGCCGCCGAGCAAGTCGGGGCCGACGCGATTCATCCGGGCTACGGGTTTCTCTCCGAAAATGCCGAGCTCGCGGCGCGCTGCGCCGAGCGCGGTGTGACGTTCATCGGTCCGACGGCGGAGGCGATCCGCCGCATGGGCAGCAAGATCGAGGCGAAGGCGATCATGGCCGCCGCGGGTGTTTCCGTCGTGCCGGGCAGCTCGGGCGCGGGACTCGACGACGACGCCCTCGTGGCTGCGGCGCGCACGATCGGCGTGCCGCTCCTCATCAAGGCATCGGCCGGCGGCGGCGGCAAAGGCATGCGCGTCGTCCGCGACCTGAAAGCGCTGCCGGAAGCGCTCGCGGCGGCGCGCCGCGAGGCGGCGTCGGCGTTCGGCGACGGCACGCTCCTCCTCGAGCGCTACTTCGAGGCGCCGCGTCACGTCGAGATCCAGATCTTCGGCGACACGCTCGGCACCGTCGTCCACTGCTTCGAGCGCGAGTGCTCGATCCAGCGGCGGTATCAGAAGATCATCGAGGAATCGCCGTCGCCCGCGCTCGACGCGCATCTGCGGGCGCGCATGGGTGCGGCGGCGGTCGCGGCGGGGAAGGCGATCGGCTACGTCGGCGCCGGGACCGTCGAGTTCATTCTCGACGCTGCAGGCGACTTCTACTTCCTCGAGGTGAACACCCGCCTCCAGGTCGAGCACCCGGTGACGGAGGCGGTGACGGGACTCGACCTCGTGCACTGGCAGATCCGCGTCGCCGCCGGCGACCCGCTGCCGGTCGCGCAAGACGCGCTCGCCATCGCCGGCCACGCGATCGAGGCGCGGCTCTACGCCGAGGACCCGGCGAACGACTTCCTGCCGTCGACCGGTCGGATCGCCATCTGGGAGCCCGCCGCGCTGCCCGGCGTGCGCTACGACAGCGGCGTCGCCGCCGGAACCACGATCGGCGTTCATTACGATCCGCTGCTCGCGAAGATCATCGCCCACGGCGCGACGCGCGCGGAGGCGACGGCGCGCCTCGTCGCGGCGCTCCGCCGTCTCGGGGTCGCCGGCGTCACGACGAACCGCGATCTCTTACTCGCCGTCCTCACGCATCCCGCGTTCGCCGAGGGCGCGCTCGACACCCACTTCATCGATCGCTACCTCCCGCCGGTAGCGCGCGTCGCGACGCGCGATGCGGAAACCGATCGCGTACACGCGATCGTCGCCGCGCTCGCGGCGCACGAGCGCCGTCGCCGCGCCGGCGGCCCGCTGCCGGCGAGCATCCCATCCGGATGGCGCAACAACCGTTGGCGGCCGCAGGAGCAATCGTTCCGCGTCGGCGACGACACGATCGCGGTGCGCTACGTCGCGACCGCGCCGGGCGAGTTCGACGTCGAGGCGGCGAGCGCGACCGTGCAAGCGCGCGTCGTCGCCGCCGGCGATGATGCGCTCGTCGCCGAGCTGGACGGCGTGCGGCGGCGCTTCACGGTCGCGATCGACGACGAGACGACGTTCGTGCACGGCCCCCTCGGCACGGCGACGCTCGTCGCGGTGCCGCGCTTCCCCGCGTCGCGCCGCGAGGAGATCGCCGGCGGCTGCCTCGCGCCGATGCCGGGCGTCATCCGCCAGGTGCGCGTCGTCGCCGGCGATCGCGTCGAGAAGGGGACGATCATGCTCGTCCTCGAAGCGATGAAGATGGAGCACCAGATGATCGCGACCGACACCGGCATCGTGAAGGAAGTGCGCGTCGAGGTCGGACAGATGGTCGATCCCGACACGGTGATGATCGTCGTCGAAGCCGACACCGCCGACGCGACGCCGCAATCCGGCAGCGACAGCTGACCTGCAGCAGCAAGGAGAGCACGCATGTCGACCGTCACCCGTTTTGAGGTCCGCGAGCGCGCGGCGTGGATCACGCTCGACTCGCCGTCGAACCGCAATGCGCTCTCGGCGCCCCTCGTCTCCGAGCTCGGCGCGCACCTGCGTGCCGCCTTCGCCGACGACCACGTGCGTGCAATCGTCCTGACCGGCGCCGGCCCGGCGTTCTGTGCCGGCGCCGATTTGAAAAACCGCGGCGACGCCGTCGCCCCGGGCGGCGGCCCGAATCCCTTCGTCGAGATCTTGCGCCTCATGTGGGACGGGCCGAAGCCGGTCGTCGTCGCCGCCAACGGCCACGCGTTCGGCGGCGGCGTCGGGCTCGTCGCCGCTGCCGACATCGCGATCGCGGTCGACGGCGCGACGTTCAGCTTCAGCGAGGTGCGGGTCGGCGTGATCCCGGCGATGATCTCGGTCGTCGTGCTGCCGAAGATCGGCGCCAACGCGGCGATGCGTCTCTTCCTCACCGGCGCGCGCTTCGACGCGCGGGAGGCGGCGGGTTACGGCCTCGTGCATCACGTGGTCGCGGCCGATGCGCTCGTTGCCGCCGCCGAGGAACAGGTGCGGGCGCTCGCTCTCGGCGGTCCGATCGCCGTCACCGAGGCGAAGCGGCTCATCCGGACGGTGTCGCGGCTGCCCATGGACGAGGCGTTCGCGTACGCGGAGGCGAAGATCGCCGCGCTCTTCGCGTCCGACGAGGCGGCGGAGGGCATGATGGCCTTCGCGCAGAAGCGGAAGCCGCGCTGGACCGAGTAGCCGACCGCGGCGGACGCAACGGGTCGACTAACTTCGCGCGGGATGCTTCCATGAATCGCGGGGGGGAAGCATCCATGACATCGTCGTCGCGAACCGTCGTGCTGCTCACCGTGTTGTGCGCCGTCGCCAGCGCTTGTGGCGACGGCGGCAACGACTGTAACAATAACGCCGGCGGCACGACGCCGACCGCGGCACGCACGCCGGGCCGCACAGCGACCGGCGTCGTCGCGACGACGACTGCCGCGTCGCCGAGCCCCGGCGGCACCCCTGGTGCGCCTCCCTGTCCGATTCGGGTGACGTACATCGTGAACGGCGACGCCGCCGACCTCGACACCGGCTGGACCGGCATCTACCACGACACGCCGACGGGCGTCGGCGGCTCGCTGAGCCTGGCTCTCAATTGTCCGGGCGCGACGTTGGGAAGCTGCGGCGCGTGCGCGATCAGTGGACCGGTCACGAGTACCACCACGATCAACAACCGGCGCTGCGTCAATGCGTCGAACGTGACGTGCACGAGCGACGCGGATTGCCCCGGCAGCACGTGCTCCTTCTTCTTCGGCCCGCAGGTTCCGATCTCCGCGGGCGGCTTCCCCGTCTGCTTCACGAACCGTATCGCCGGTCCAGTGACCGGCACGGTGAGCCCCGAGGGCGGCACGGGCGAATCGAACCTGCCGATCGTCGCGGCGATCTTCAGCGGCATCTCCGTCGAGCAGCCGTGCCCGACGTGCAGCGGGACGACGCTGGAATCGACCGGGACGTGCGTCGGCGGCGATCGCGACGGCATGCCGTGCACCGTCCACGGCACGACGCGAGCGTTCGGCAACGTCAGCTTCGATTGCCCGGCATCGGCGTCGGCCAACATCGGCAACCTTTCCGTACCATTCGACCTCACGACCGGCACCCGTACCGTGCAGCCGGGGCCGACGTGTACGGGGCCCGCCGGCGGCACGTGCTGGTGCGGGGGGCAAGGGCAACGAAACGCGTGCAACGACGGCGTCTGTACGGTCGGCGCCGACGAGGAGGGTGTTTGCAACGGCGGACCCGTCGACGAGATCTGCGCGCACGAGACGTTCCGCTCGTGCGCCAGCAACGCCGATTGTCCGGCGTCGGGCGATAGCTGCACGATGAAGACGCGCGAGTGTTTCGGCCCGACGGACGCGAGCGGGATGCCGACCGGCGCGATCACCCGAACGGGCGCCGCGAGCCAGGCGATGCCGCTCCAGGTGGGCGCCTTCTGCCTGGGTGCGACGTCGAGTCCTGCGATCAACACCGCCGCCGGTTATCCCGGCCCCGGCGCCATTCGGCTACCGACGGTCGTCTGCATTGCCGAGCAGTGCCCCTCGTCACCACCGGCGTCGCCGTGACGAGCGTGTGATCGCGTCGACGCAGCTGTCGTCGGAGCAGCTGTCGTCGGAGCTGGTGCTTGCTGCTATAGGCAACGGCCATGCCCGAATCTCTGCGGATTGCGAACTGTAGCGGCTTCTACGGCGACCGGTTGAGCGCGGCGCGCGAGATGGTCGAGGGGGGGCCGATCGACGTGCTGACCGGCGACTATCTCGCCGAGCTGACGTTGATGATCCTCTTGAAGGATCGGCTGAAGGATCAGAGCCTCGGCTACGCGCGTACGTTTCTCCGCCAGCTCGAGGAGATCGCGGCGACGTGCAAGGCGCGCGGCATCAAGATCGTCGTGAACGCCGGCGGGTTGAATCCGGGCGGCCTGGCGGAGACGGCGCGCGCGCTGTACCGGAAGCTCGGTGTCCAAGCGGCCGTCGCGCACATCGAGGGCGACGACCTCATGCCGAAGCTCGCCGAGCTGCAGGCGCGCGGCGAGAAGCTCGCGCACCTCGACAAAGGCACGCCGCTCAGCGCGCTCGCTGGGCCGGTCTTGAGCGCCAACGCCTACCTCGGCGCGTGGGGCATCGTCGCGGCGCTCGAGCGCGGCGCCGACCTCGTCATTTGCCCGCGCGTCACCGACGCCGCGCTCACGCTCGGTCCCGCCGCGTGGCGCTTCGGTTGGAAGCGCGACGATTGGGATCAGCTCGCGGCCGGTGTCGTCGCCGGGCACATCATCGAATGCGGCGCGCAGTGCACCGGCGGGAACTACGCCTTCTTCAAGGAAGTGCGCGACCTCCGCCACCCCGGCTTCCCGATCGCCGAGATGCGCGCCGACGGCAGCTTCGTGATCACGAAACACGCCGGCACGGGCGGCATCGTGTCGATCGGCACGGTCACCGCGCAGCTCCTCTACGAGATCGGCGGCCCGGAATATCCGAACCCCGACGTCACCGCGCGCTTCGACACGATTCAGCTCGCCGACGACGGCCCGGATCGCGTCCTCGTCCACGGCGTCAAGGGCGAGCCGCCGCCGCCGACGACGAAGGTCTGCATCAACTATTTCGGCGGCTACAAGAACAGCATGACGTTCGTCCTCTGCGGCCTCGACATCGAGGAGAAGGCGCGACTCGCGGAGGACGTGCTGTGGGAGCTCGTCGGCGGCCGCGAGCGGTTCGCGGAGACGCGCGTCACGCTGCAGCGCGCCGACCACCCGAATCCCGGACGCAACGAGGAGGCGTTCGCGTATCTCACGATCACGGTGAAGGATCCCGATCCGCAGAAGGTCGGGCGCGCGTTCAGCAACAAGGTCGTCGAGATGGCGCTCGCGAACTATCCCGGCTTCTTCATGACGAGCGTGCCGTCGAGCGAGTCGCAATTCGGGGTGTACTGGCCGACGCTCGTGCCGGCGAACGCCGTCGAGCAGCGGGTGATCATCGGCGAGGAGGCAATTCCGATTCCGTCGACCGAGCCGCCGGCGCGCTTCACGCCGCCGGGGGCGCCCGTCGCCAGGCGCGCGGCCGCGGCGAGCGGGGCGACGCGCGAGGCGCCGCTCGGCGTCGTCTGCGGCGCGCGTTCCGGCGACAAAGGCGGCAATGCCAACGTCGGCCTGTGGACCCGCACTGACGAGAGCTATCGCTGGCTCGAGACGTATCTCACCGCCGAGCGGTTGCGGGCACTGTTGCCGGAGGCGAAGAATCTCGCGATCGATCGCTTCGAGTTTCCGCACCTGCGGGCGCTGAACTTCGTCGTGAAGGGTCTCCTCGGCGACGGCGTCGCGGCGTCCCTCCGCAGCGATCCGCAAGCGAAGAGCCTCGGCGAGTACGTGCGCGCCAAGCACGTGCCGATCCCCGAGCAGTTGCTGCGCGACGTGCGCTGAGCGGACGTTCGGTCCGACTTCACGAAGCGCGGCAACCGCAAAAACTACGTTGACAGGGCGAAGCGGAGGACCGTACAACGAGCGGGCCGCCCTCGCGCTCATGTCGCAGCCACACGCACGCCTCGAAACGTCTTCGCCAACGTCGCGGCGGGTCGCGAACGCGCATCGGTCGCCGGCGCGGCGTCGCGCGGTGACGGCGCTCGCGCTGCTCATTGCCGCCGCGACGGTGCTGCTCGCGATCCGCGGCGCCGCGGCGGGTACGGCGCCGATGGCGCCGGCGCACGAGCTCGGCCCGATCGGGCCGCGTATCGTGAACGGCACGCTGACGTCGCTCTACCCATCGGTCGGTGCGCTGCTCTCGCCCGGCGATCCGCACACGGCGAGTCTCCTCTGTAGCGGCACGTTGATCGGGTGCCACACGTTTCTGACCGCCGGCCACTGTGTCTGCGATTTCACCGGCGCCGACTGTCAAAGCGGCCCGAACGCGCCCAATCCCGCCGACTACGTCGTCTTCCTGCAGCACGCCGGCTTCTTCGCGGTGAGCAGCATCGCCGTGCATCCCGACTTCGACTTCCCCGTCGGCGACGTCGCGATCCTCACGCTCGCGACGCCGGTGACGGGTCTCGCGCCGACGCCGATCGACGTCACCGGCGCGCCGGCGCCGGGCGCCGCGGCATCGATCGTCGGCTTCGGCAAGGACTCCACGGCCGCCGACTACGGTTTGAAACGCGCGGGCGCCGTCGCCATGGCGTCGTGCGTGAGCGGCATCTCGAACACGACCTCCGTGTGCTGGGACTTCGTCGCGCCGCTCGGCCCTGCGGGCACCGATGCCGACACCTGTAACGGCGATTCCGGCGGTCCGCTCTTCGCCGATTTCCAATGTGGCGACACCGTCGCCGGCATCACGTCCGGCGGCACCAGCGCGAGTTGCGTACCGACCGACCACAGTTACGACGCCAACGTCTTCCACTATCGTGACTTCATCGAGGCGCAGGCGGGCGCCGATCTCGGGAGCGCGTCGTGCGGCGCGATGCCGCAGGCCGGCGACCCGAACACGGTCGTCCTCGCCGCGTCGGGCACGTTGAGCTCCAGCGTCCCGCAAGGCACGCACACGATCGACGTCCCCGCCGGGACGACGCGTCTGCGCGTCGCGCTGAACGCGTCCGAGGATCTCGGCTCCGACTTCGATCTCTACGTGAAAGCCGGGAGTCCGCCGACCGTTGCCGATTTCGACTGTAAGGCCGACGGGCCGAATCAGTACGGGTTCTGCGAGTTCACGGCGCCGGCAGTGGGAACCTGGTACGTGCTCGTGCAGCGCTTCCAGGGCACCGGACAGTATCAGCTCACGGCGACGACGTTCGCGAGCGGCGCGCCCGGACCCGGCACGGACGGCCAGGGGTGCGACGACGCCAATGGCTGCACGACGAGCGACGTCTGTCAGAGCGGCGCGTGCGCCGGCACCGCGGTCGCCGACGGCACCGGCTGCGACGACGGCAGCGCCTGCACGGGACCCGATCAATGCCAAGCCGGTACGTGCAGCGCTCCCGCGGCGCCGGCGATCGGCTGCAAGCTGCCGGTCGTGAGCGAGAAGGCGTCGCTGCTGGTGAAGAACGACGTCCCCGACTCGCGCGACCGGCTCACGTGGAAGTGGCTGAAGGGCGATGCCACGACGGTCACCGATCTCGGTGATCCGGTCGGCGGCGCGGGATACGAGCTCTGCGTGTACGACGAGAGCGCCGGCGTGCCCGATCTGGTGTCGCGGACGGTCGTGCCCGGCGGCGCCGGCTGGTCGGCGACGAGCCGCGGCTACAAATTCCGCGACTCGACGTTGCAGCACGGCGGCGTGCGCTCGATGCGCGTGAAGAACGGCGACGCCGGCAAAGCGTCGATCACGCTCGTCGCCAAGGGCGATCTGCTCGCGACACCGGCGCTGCCGCTGCACCAAGACCCGTCGGTCGTGGTGCAGCTCATCGGTACGCAGGCGTGCTTCGAGGCGCGCTACAGCACGAATCGCGAGAACGACGGCGTGAAGTTCAAGGCGCGCGGCGACTGAAGCGGCACGGTCACCCGAGCTGCGTCGGCCGTTATCCGCGCAGCAGTACGTCGCAGACCATCCGCACCTGCTTCACCAGACGTCCGAACGCGTTCTGGTGGATGTTGCGCCGCAGCGTCACCAGCAGCTTCCGTTGCAAGCGATAGCGATCGACGGGGGCGGCCGGCAGCGGCTTGGCGCCGGCGCGCGCGGCCACCTCGACGGGCGTGAAAAACGTCGCGCGCGGAAACCCCCACGTCTCGAGGTCGGCGTCGTCGATGCGTGCGACCATGTCGCCGACGATCGCGAGCTTTGCCGGATCGGCCGCGAGCTCGTCGGCCCACTTCTCGACGGAGTCGGTCACCGGCCGCGAGTGACGATTGACACCGAGCGGATCGCCGAGTCCTTTCGTGTCGTGCTCGTGGCGTCCGTACTCGACGGTGTCGGCTTCGAACGGTAGCTCGAGAAACGCGAGCACGCGGCGCATCTCGTCCTCTGGACGCTGCACCAGGTCCTCGTACGCGACGCGCGCGAGCGGCACGGGGCGGTCGCGCAGGAAACGCGCCATCGCCGGCACGTAGCGGTTCAAGATCGGGTTGAAGGCGCGTGCGGCGACGTAATCGCCGTCGAAAAACGAGTTGGCGTAGGAGCTCCAGATCGCGGCCGGATGTCGCGTCAGTACGACGTAGCGGGCGCGCGGGTAGAGCTTCGCGATGAACGGCAGGACGAGCGCGTTGGCCGGTGTCTTGTCGAGGAAGAACGGCTTGCCGCTGCCGCGCGCCGCGAGCATGCGGCCGTAGAGGACGTCGGCATAGGCGCGGCATGCGTCGAGGTAGTCCTCCTCGCCGCGCGGCAGGTCGGCGACGAACTCGCGCACCGCGTTCTGCGCTTGCAGGTGATCGAAGGGCGCGCGCTCGACCGTGTCGTAGAAGCCGAGATGCGCGAGCGGCGTCAGCAGGTGTGGCTCCGCACGGCTGTAGATCGCCGAATGCGAGCTCAGCATCCGCATGAGCAGCGTCGATCCGGACCGCGGGGGCCCGATCACGAACAAAAGCTTCGTTTCCACCATGTCTCCAAAACTCGTGAGGGCGCGATACTACCGTGCCGGTCGTCGACCTTCGAGACCGCATCGGAATTCGACTTGCTACCCGTCTTTTGCTTCACGCTTCCGGCACGACCGCCAGCGCGTGCGCCGGAGCCGCCGCACGCGGCCGGACCCGCGCTGTGGTGACGAGCACGACCGCCGCGACGATGATGGCGCTGCCGAACGCGACGGCGAGCGACAGGCGCTCGTCGAGAATCCACCATCCGAGCAAGACGGCGATCACCGGATTCACGTACGCATAGGTGGCCGCCTTTGCCGCCGGCACGTGTGCGAAGAGCCACACGTAGGCCGTGAACCCGATCCAGGAGCCGAAGACGACGAGGTAGAGAAGCGCCGCGACGCCGGTTGCGGTCGGGCGAAGATCCGCCACGCTGCCGGCGGCGACGGCGATCAGCAGGAAAAGCCCGCCGCCGATCAGCATCTCCCAGCCGGTCGCGACCAGCGGATCGATAGCGGCAGTCGCGCGCCGCGCGTACAGCGAGCCGCACGACCAGGAGAGCGACGCGACGACGAGCGCCGCCTCGCCCAGCAACGGCCCGCCGCCGGCGAAATCCGGACCGACGAGGACGACGACGCCGGCGAAGCCGAGCGCCAGCCCGACGACGGCGCGCGGCGGCAGCCGCTCGCGCGTGGGCGGCAGCGCAGCGAGTCCCGCCATCCAGAGCGGTACCGTCGCGATGACGAGCGCGGCGAGGCCGGACGGCACCGTGCGCTCCGCCCACACCACGAGGCCGTTGCCGCCGACGAGGAGGAGAGCGCCGACGATGGTCAACGCGCGCAGCTCGCGGGCGCTCGGGAGCACGGCGCGTCCACCGAGCCGCAGCGCGACGAGCATTCCCGCGCCGGCGATCGTGAAACGGACGCCGGCGAGAATCGGCGTCGGCAAGCTCGCGACCGCCACGCGGATCGCGAGGTAGGTCGAGCCCCACGCGAGGTACACCGCGGCGAACGCGAGCGCGATCAGGCCGGGCGGCGGCGCGGGACGCGGACGCGCGACGTGACCACCCGCGCGAGACGTCGCGGGCGCGCTCACGGCGTCACGACGACTTTGCCGATCTGCCGGTTCGACTCGAGCCGGCGATGCGCCTCCTGGATCGACTCCAGCGGGAAATAGGAGTCGACGATCGGCCCGAAGTCGCGCTGCTCGAGGTGACGCGTCACGGCGTCGACCGCGCGCGTGCGCCGGGTGGGGTCGGCGAGCATCGGCCCGAGCGTGTAGCCTTGCAGGCGGATCTGCTTCCGCAGCATACCACCGGCGTTCAGCGTGAGCGGCGTGAAGTCGAGCACGCCGTACACGAACACGATCGCTTCGCGGCACGCGACCTTGATGTGGTCGTTCACGATCGGCCCGTAGATCGGATCGAAGACGACGCGCGCGCCGGCGCCGCCGGTGATCGCCTGGACGCGATCGACGTAGGGCTCGGCGCGGGTGTCGACGATTGCAGCGGGCTCGAAACGGCGGAGCGCCTCGACTTTGTCCGCCGAGGTCGTCGTGGCGATCACCTTGGCGCCGAGCGTGCGGCAGAGTTGGATCGATGCGACGCCGATCGAGCTCGACGCCGCCGGCACCACGACCCAGTCACCCGGCCCGATGTCCGCGATCTCGACGAGCGCGCCCCATGCGGTGAGGTACTGCATCCAGATCGCGCCGGCGTCGCGGTCGTCGATGGTGCTCGGGGTGCGCACCACGACGGCGGCCGGCACCGTCATCGACTGCGCGGCCGCGCCCTCGGTGACGACGTCGAAGGAGGAGGGGAGGACGCCGACACGCTCGCCGACGGCGAACGGCGCACCCGCACCGACCGCGTCGACGATCCCCGCGCCCTCGAAGCCACTGCGACTCTCCCCCGGAGTGCGAATCAAATATTTCCCGGCGCGATAATTGGCGTCGGCGCGGTTCAGGCCGGCGGAGGTGACGCGGATGCGCACCTCGCCCGCACCTGGTGCCCGGGGCGGAACGTCGACGACGCGAAGGATCGACGCGTCGCCCGTGCCGGTGAACATCGCCGCTCGCATGCAGATCCTCCGTCGATCGGTCTCTCGAGGCCGATGGAAGCTCCTCCCTTCACTGGTTGAAAGTCCTTTCGTGTACGGGGCGCGCGACGACGGTGCAACTACCGCCGCGTCTCATGGGCATCGCCGCGGCGCGTCTCGTTGCATCGCGACGTCCGCTCGGGCACGCGTAGAGCGATGGATATGGTCGACGTCGCCGCCGACGAGCGATGGATGCGGGCGGCGCTCGCCGAGGCGGCGCGGGCCGAAGCGGCGGGCGAGGTGCCGGTCGGCGCCGTCGTCGTCGCCGACGGACGGCTGATCGGCGCCGCCGGCAATGCGCCGGTGCACGACTGCGACCCGACGGCCCACGCCGAGATCCTCGCGCTGCGCGCTGCGGCGCGGACGGTACGGAATTACCGGCTCGCCGGCTGCGATCTCTACGTCACGGTCGAGCCCTGCCCGATGTGTGTCGGCGCGATGCTGCACGCCCGTATCCGCACGCTCGTCTACGGCTGCCCGGATCCGAAGGCCGGCGCCGCGGGCTCGCGCTACGCGCTCGCCTGCGACGGGTGGAACCATCGGCTCACGGTGCGCAGCGGCGTTCTCGCCGAGGAGTGCGCCCGCACGCTGCAGGCGTTCTTCGCGAAGCGCCGTTGAAGAAACCGCACGACACGCGCCGCGTACCAGAGCGCGTGCCGTGCGGTCGGACGGGGCGGGGGGAGACGCCCGTCGTCGTCGTGGGAAGGCGGGTTCGGCGCGTAGCGCGCCTACGAAACTTCGCTGCAATGCCGAGTCTCGTCACGCGAGCACGGAGGGCGCGTGTGGCGATGACCGAACGGCAGCGACCCACCGTGCAAGAATCCTGCCTTCACGCGTGAGGTGCACGCGCCGATCAGCAGCGAAATCTCAGGCGTTCCTCGACGACCCTCGTCCTCCGTCACGTTGCAGAACTGCGAGAGGAGCCCGCGACCCCGGCAAACGTCTCATCCCTGCGCGGTGAGCGCTGCGCCGCCCCCGGATTTGGCATCGACGGTCATCCACGGTAGGAGAACGCATTCATCCGCGCGACGACGACACCACGGAGAGGTGCGTGAGCCCGGTTGAAACGGCACGACTCGAAATCGTGTGAGGCTTCGGCCTCCGGGGGTTCGAATCCCCCCCTCTCCGCTTCGTCTGTACGTTCGCCTGGTCGTTCTGGCAGACCTCCGTTGCGCGGCGTCTAAGTTCCCGCGGCTGCGGCCCTCCGATCGTCGTCGTGAGAAACATCGCCGTTCCAGATCCGATCGCCGACGAACGACAGCAGCGGCGGCCGGCCGGGACGCACGCCGAGATGCCAATAGACCGGGCCTCGAAGGCGTCCATCGTGTCACGCAGCAGCGCGACCACGGATGCCGGACCCGTGAACTGAATCTCGGCGTCGCACACCTCGTCTCTCAACTGGACATCCCGATCCGCCGACGCTCGATAGCCGAGGGCTGGTGATGTCCCATCGCCCGGCGCCGAAGATCCGGCGGCGTCTTTACTCACCCGGCGCGCGCGGCGCGCGAGCCCTATCGCGGCCACCAATGCGCGATCGCCGAACCGCACGCCGGGCGGCCGTCCCGACGAGGCTTCCGCGGCGATGATTTCCGCGGCGTGCCAGGGAACGAGCGGCTGGCCCGCGGCTCGGCTCGCGAGCTCGAGCGCGTGACGCCACAGCGCCCGCACGCGCGCCGGGCACGCGATGCGAAGCCGAATCGCCGGCTCGCCGTCAATCGAGCCGTCGTCGGTATCCGGATCGGGATGGGAGGCGCCGTCACGATCGATCGCTTTTGCTGTGGCCGCGAGCTCTTCAGCGCTGCAGTTGCGGGCACGTCGCAGCCATTCCGCCTCGTCGTCGGTGGACGCGACCGCGCAGAGCGCGCGCGCCTGCGCCCAGGAAATCTCACTTCGATCGAACGCCGTTCCGACGAGCGGTAGCGTGTCGAGTCGCACCGCTACCCAGGCCGCCGATTGCAACGTCCGCGCGGATACGCCGAGACGCTCACGCGCATAGTCACTCAGTCGCACGAACCCGAGACGTTGGTATCCTCGACACGCGAGCAGCTCGTGCGCCGCGCAGCCGACCTCGCGCCGCGCCGCCGCCTCGTCACGACAGGCGACCCGCAGCTCGATATCGATAGAACGCGCGAGACGTGCGCGCTCCGTTTGGCGCTCGCGCTCGAAGTTGGGATCGCCGGGTCTCTCGACGGCGCCGTGAACCAGTCGTTCCCTGGGGCGTCCCATGGCGATGCCGCACCGCCATTCAGACGACAATGAGGATGATACTTCATCTAGACCAATTCAAAGCAGAATGTGATGCGTAATTCGTAGGCGAACAATAGACGAAAACACGGCCGACTGTCAACCCCTCATCCGCAGTACTTTTACCTGCGAACGAGAGGCCGACTGCCCCAATAAGGCGCATCTTTGGGCTGTGCAGCTGTGCAGCTGTACCGGCGTCGTGTTGATGGCCACTTTCGTATCGATCTTGGCGCCACGGTGGCCGCTTCCTTCGGATTTCGCTCGACGGCGCGGCGCCCGTCGTGACAACCTGTGCTGCCCCTATCTCGCTAACCCGGCGCCTCTGGCCCTTCAACGAGGAGGATTCGTCCATGCAACGCATCGCGCTCGCTCTTGTTGGTGCTCTGATCGCCCTCACACTCGCGACGCCGTCACACGCCACGCTCAACGCGTGCTCGGCGGGTAAGAAGAAGTGCGTCGCCAAGAAGGCAGCGGCGCTCCTGAAGTGCCACAGCAAGAACGAGAAGCCGCCCGCCGGCCTCACTCCGGCAGCCTTCGCCACGTGCATTCAAAAAGCGAAGGACAAATTCGATGGCGGCCTCAACCCGGCAAAGGGCTGCTTCGCCAAGCTCCAAGCGAAGTTTCCCGGCGGATGTCTGACGACCGGCGACACGGGAGCACTGGAGACGAAGGTCGACGCGTTCGTCGACGACGTGGTGTGCGCGCTGGACGCGGGATCAGGCACGTGTCCCGCGACGCCAACGCCCACCCCGCAAGTGCCGACCGCGACGCCGACGCCCGGTTGCGGGACCGTGGGTCAATCGTGCGCCGGCAATTTTCAGTGCTGCTCGAACGTCTGCATGTTCGGGCAGTGCCAACCGAGCTGCACCGACGGCATCAAGGACGGCACCGAGACTGACATCGACTGCGGCGGCGGCGCCTGCCCGACGTGCGCGACGGGTAAGATGTGCGCCGCCGGCGCCGACTGCACGAGCGGCATTTGCTCCGGCGGCCAGTGTAACTGACTCTTCGAGGATACCCGGCGCTCGCGGCGAGGGAGCGCCGGGTCGTGACAGCCCGGCGTCGGCCAGGAGACTTCATCACGATGACACACCTTGACGTCCGAGTTGCCGCCAGCGCGTCCGAATCCACCGGTTTCCCTCGACACTGGACCCGTCGATGTGGGAGCCTGCGTCACCACCCATCGGGACAGTAGAGCTTGAGCAAGCGGCGCTGCCCTGAACAACGACGGAGGCTCACCGTCTCTTTGCGGTGCGGCGTTGCGTCAGCTGAACGCCTTTCACGTCGCGCGTGAAACGTCGATCCAGAGTCGATGCGATGGATACGGTCGCGCTCAGCTCAACGGCATCAGGGACATCGGCATCGGGCGGAGCTCCCGCCGCATCGGGTCGAGAATGAGGCCGATCTCCTCCAGCGTGACGACACCGAGCAGCGCGGCGTCACCTGGCTCGCCGAAGATGACGGTCGACGCGCCCTCACGCCCCTGAAACCGGAACAGCGCGGCGCCGGTGCTGCGCGTGATCTCGGTGCCGTCGGCAAGGATGAACGTGCGCGTGCCCGTGGGGCGGATGCCGAGGCGATGGAGCGTCAGCCGGTCGACGATGGAGTACGCGGCGCCCGAGTCGACCAGCATCTTCAGGCGCGTCCGCCGCGATGGTCGGGCCGGATTCGCTACCTCGACTGTCAGGTGTGTGAGTCCCACGCGTCGTGCGTACCACGGCTCGCCGCGACCCTCCAATCGGTAATCGCACCGCCTGGCCTCCCGCAGTCGCGTACGATAGATCAGAGTACTTCCGTGGAGAGGTGTCCGAGTGGCTGAAGGAGCACGCTTGGAAAGCGTGTGTAGGGTAACACCTACCGTGGGTTCGAATCCCACCCTCTCCGCTTCTCTCGCCGGCACGGACGGCTCGCAGCGCGGCGGGATTCGATACCCATCGAGGAGAGGCGCATGACAGAGAAGGGACACGGCGTCTCGCCGATGCGCTGGTTCGTGGTCGCGCTGCTCGCGATCGCGAGCACGGGCGCGCTGGCGCTCGCGATGGACGGGCTCCTGCGCGCGGGCGACGGCAGCGGAGTCCGCGACAGGTTCACGGCGGCGCCGGTGCCGACGGCGGCGGCGCTCGCGCTGCCGTTTCTCGTGGCGTGGCTCGCTGCGCTCGTCGTCCGCGCGCCGCGGACGACGTCCGGCGGTGCGCCCGGACGAGCGGCGGCGAGCGATGCGGCGGCGCAAACCGTCAGCGGGACGCGCGCGGACAAAAGTCCGGCGCCGCCGTCTGGGGCAGCCGCGCTCCAGCTCCTCGCGGTCTTGCAGCAGGAAGGCCGTTTCGTCGATTTCATCGAGGAGGATCTGACGTCTTACTCGGACGAGCAGATCGGCGCTGCCGTGCGCTCGATCCACGACGGCTGTCGCAGCGCGCTGCACGATCGTCTCGAGCTGCGCCCCGTGCTCGCCGCGGCCGAAGGCGCGACGGTGACGGTGGAGCGCGGCTTCGATCCCGCCGCGGTGCGCGTGACCGGAAACGTGCGCGGCGAGCCGCCGTATCGCGGCGTCGTCCGCCATCCCGGGTGGCGCTCGGATGGGGTGAAGCTCCCGGAGAGAACCGGCGACGGTGACGCGTCGATTCTGGCGCCCGCCGAGGTCGAGGTGCTTTGAGCCGCCGTCCGTCTCGGTTCGTCGTAGGCATCGATCTCGGCACGACGAACTGCGTGCTGGCGTGCGCCGACACCGCGACACAAGGCGCGTCCCTCGAGGTCGTGCCGGTGCCGCAGGTCGTCGCGCCGAAGCAGGTCGAGGCGCGCGAGGTGCTGCCGTCGTTCCTCTACCTCGCGTCACCAGAAGAGCAGGGTGCGCTCGACGTGCCATGGGAGAGCGGCCGCGATTTCGCCGTCGGCGTCTTCGCGCGCGACCGCGGCGCCGAGGTGCCGGCGCGGCTCGTCGCGTCGGCGAAATCGTGGCTCTGCCACGCCGGCGTCGACCGCACGGCGGCGATCCTGCCGTGGGGCGCAGCAGAGGACACGAGGCGCATCTCGCCGCTCGACGCGACCGCCGCCTACCTTCGCCACCTGCGCGACGTCTGGGACGCGACGCGGGCGCACGCCGACGCGAGCGCGCGTCTCGCCGTGCAGGAGATCTACTTGACGGTGCCGGCGTCGTTCGACGCCTCGGCGCGCGAGCTCACGGTGCGTGCCGCCACCGACGCCGGGCTCGAGCACGTCGTGCTCCTCGAGGAGCCGCAAGCGGCGTGTTACGCCTGGATCGCCGGCGCCGGTGAAGAATGGCGGCGGCAGGTGCGCGTCGGCGACGTGATCCTCGTCTGCGACGTCGGCGGCGGCACGACCGACTTGAGCCTCATCGCGGTGAGCGAGGAGGACGGCGCGCTCGCCCTTCGCCGCGTCGCCGTCGGCGACCACATCCTGCTCGGCGGCGACAACATGGATCTCGCCCTCGCGTACACGCTGCGCGAACGGCTCGCGCAGCGCGGCACGTCCCTCGACGATTGGCAGCTCCGCGGCCTGGTGCACGCATGTCGCGGCGCGAAGGAGCGCCTCCTCGGCGCCGATCCACCCGAGCGGGTGCCGCTCGCGGTCCTCGGCCGCTCACGACGCGTCGTCGGCGGCGCCCTCAAGGTCGAGCTGACGCGCGGCGACGCCGAGCACGTGCTCGTCGACGGCTTCCTGCCGCGCGTCGGTGCCGACGCGCGGCCGCAGCGCGGGCGCCGTGTCGGGCTGCAGGAGATGGGCTTGCCGTACGCCGCCGACGCGCGTCTCACCGGGCATCTCGCGGAGTTTCTCGCGCGCCACGCCGACGCCGGGCGGCCGACGGCGATTCTCTTCAACGGCGGCGTCTTCAACGCTGCGGCGATGCGGATGCGCGTCCTCGAGGTGGTGCGTGAGTGGCTCGGTGCCGACGTCCGCGAGCTGACCGGCACCCACCTCGACCAGGCGGTGGCGCGCGGCGCCGCGTATCACGGTCTCGCGCGGCGCGGGCAAGGGCTGCGCATCCGTGGCGGCGCGGCGCGCGCGTACTACATCGGCGTCGAGGTCGCGATGCCGGCGGTGCCCGGCCTGCCGCCGCCGATGAAAGCGGTGTGCGTCGTGCCGCGCGGCATGGAGGAAGGGACCGAGGCCGATCTCCCGCGTCAAGAGTTCGGCCTCTGCGTCGGCGAGCCCGCGGAGTTTCGCATGTTCGGCTCGAGCACGCGCGAGGGCGACGCCCTCGGTGCGGAGCTCGAGCGCGGGAACGGCGACCTCGAGGAGCTGGCGCCGCTCGTGACGACGTTACCGTGGCCGGCGCACGAGGGGACGATCGTACCCGTGCGTCTACGCGTCCACTTGACCGAGATCGGCACGCTCGACCTCTGGTGCGTCGCGCGCGACGGCGAGCGGCGCTGGAAGCTCGAGTTCGGCGTGCGCGCGCCCGACCCGGCCTGAGCGCGGTTCATGAGCGCGCGCTACGCGGTCGGCATCGACCTCGGCACGACGAACGCGGCGATCGCGGCCATCGACCTCCAGGCGCGCCGGCGTGCGATCACGTCGCTCCCGGTCCCCCAGCTCGTGGCGGAGGGAAGGATCGGCGAGCGGCCGACGTTGCCGTCCGCGCTCTACCTCGCGGGGACGCACGACGTGCCGGCGGGTGCGCTGGCGTTGCCGTGGGGCGAAGATCGTCGCGAGGTGGTCGGCGAGCTCGCGCGCGTCGAGGGCGCGCGCGTGCCCGGACGGCTCGTCACCTCCGCGAAGTCGTGGCTCACGCACGGCGGCGTCGACCGCACGGCAAAGATCCTGCCGTGGGGCGCGTCCGACGATGACGTGCCCCGCGTCTCCCCGGTCGCCGCGTCGGCGCGCTTCCTAGCGCACCTCCGCGCCGCGTGGGACGCGGCGCATCCCGACGCGCCGCTCGCCGAGCAGGAGCTCGTGCTCACCGTACCGGCATCGTTCGACGAGGTCGCGCGCGAGCTGACCGTTGCCGCCGCGGCAGAGGCAGGGCTTACGGCGCTCACGCTCCTGGAAGAGCCGCAAGCGGCGTTCTACGCCTGGCTCGCGGCGCACGAGCGCGACTGGGAGCACGCGCTCGGCGGCGAGAAGCGAATCCTCGTCGTCGACGTCGGCGGCGGCACGACCGACTTCACGCTCATCGAGGCGCGGCTCGGCGGCGCGACGCTGGCGCTCGAGCGCGTCGCCGTCGGCGACCACCTGCTGCTCGGCGGCGACAACATGGACATCGCGCTCGCACGCCGCGTCGAAGCGCGGCTCGGCGAGCGCGCCGGCACGCTCGACAGCGTGCGCTGGCAGAGCCTCGTGATGCAGTGTCGCGTCGCAAAGGAGACGCTTCTCGGTGGCGCGGGTGAGACGGCAAGCGTGCAGCTCGCGGGCCGCGGGCGCGGTGTCGTCGGCGGCACGCTCAGTGAGACCGTGACGCGCACCGACGTCGAGGAGCTCGTGCTCGAAGGCTTCTTCCCGCTCGTCGCCGCCGACGCGCGACCGCGCGCCGGGCGCGGCGCCGGGCTGCGCGAGTGGGGCCTGCCGTTCGCGAGCGAGTCGGAGATCCCGCGCCACCTCGCCGCGTTTCTCGAGCGCCACCACGCGACGATCGGCGGCGCGGACGCCGTGCTCTACAACGGCGGCGTCTTCACGCCGGCGGCGCTCCGCGAGCGCGTGACGGCGGTACTCGCGGCGTGGGCGGGCGGCAGCGCGCCCGCGACGCTCGCGTCCGTCGACCTCGACGCCGCGGTCGCGCGTGGCGCTGCGTACTACGGACTCGTCCGCCGCGGCGACGGCGTGCGCGTCTCCGCGGGCAGCGCACGCGCGTGTTACCTCGGCCTCGGCGCCGTCGCCGACGACGGCGCGCGCGAGCGTCTCCTTTGTCTCGTGCCGCGCGGCATGGAGGAGGATCACGCGGTCGTGTTGCGCGAGCCGGAGTTCGAGGTGTTGGCGAACGCGCCGGTGAGTTTCCAGCTCTATACATCGAGCAGTCGCGAGCACGAGACGCCGGGAGCGATCGTCGACGCGGCGCGCGACGAGCTTGCGTCGCTGCCGCCGATCCGCACCGTACTGCGGCACGGCAAGAAGCTCGCCGCGCGCACGATTCCGGTGCACGTCGAGGCGCGACGCACCGCCCTCGGCACGCTCGAGCTCTGGTGCGCCGCGAAAGAGGGCGGCCACCGCTGGCGCTTGGAGTTCCAGCTGCGCGATGCGCCGCTACTCGGTGATGCCGCGACGGAAGGCGCGGGCGCGGAGCTCGCGGTCGCGCCGGAGCAGCTCGCGGCCGCCGTCGCCGCGATCGAGTCCGTGTTCCCGCCGCGCGCCCCGCCGAAGACACCCGCCGGCGCACCGGCGATGCGTCCCGCACCGCCGACTCCCGTCGGTCCCGATGCGGCGCACGCGCTGCCGCGCGCGCTCGAGGCCGCGCTCGGCGCCGGCAAAGACGCGTGGCCGCTCGCCGTCATCCGCGCGCTCTGGGACGCGCTCTGGGCGGGTGCGGCGGCGCGGACGGCGACGGCAGCGCACGAGGCGCGCTGGCTCAACGTGTGCGGGTTTCTCCTGCGGCCGGGATTCGGCCACGAGCTCGACGGCTGGCGCATCCGTCAGCTGTCGCAGCTCCTTTCGGCGGGCGTGCAGTTCCCGCGTGCGCCGCAAAACCGCGCGGAATGGTGGAACCTCTGGAAGCGGATCGCCGGCGGTCTCGATCGCGCGCACCAGCTGCGTCTGCACGGCGAGGTCGGGCCGTGGCTGGTGCCGCGACTCGCGCGCAAGGCGAAGGTCAAGACTCGCGTCGGCGGCAAGCCGGCGTCGCAAGAGATCCGCGAGATGTGGCAGGCGATCGGCGCCTGTGAGCGTCTCGACGCGCGGCTCAAGGCGGAGCTCGGCGAGGTGATCGTCGCCGACGTCGAGCGCGGCAAAGTGACGTCGCAGCAGCTCTGGGCGTGGTCGCGTCTCGGCGCGCGCGAGCCGATCGCAGGGGCGCTCAACTGCGTCGTCGCCGCCGACGTCGTGAGCCGGTGGATCGAGCGCGCGCTCGCGCTTCGCGAATGGCCGCTGCCCGAGGCGGTCGCGTTCGCGCTCGTGCAGCTCGCCCGCGTCGTCGACGACCGCGAGCGCGACCTTCCCGCCGCGCTGCGCGATCGCGTTGCGGCGCGTCTCGCCGATCTGCCCGGCGGGACGCGCGCCGCTCGTATGCTGCACGAGCCGGTGCCGCTCGACCGTGCCGAGGAAGGGCGGCTCCTCGACGAGTCGCTTCCGGCGGGCCTGCGCGTGCGCGCGTCCGTCGCGTGAGCCTGCGGCATTGGCCGCTGCCCCGCCGGTGCGGTCGAGGATGCAGCGGACGGTGCGACGGGCGTCGGAAGACCGCCGGGACACCCGCGACGGCTTGCCCGGCATGGCCCACCGGGTATGCTTTGGCGCGTGACGCACGAGAACGCGCGTGCGCTCCTCGCGAGGTACGCGGTCGGCGCGCTCGATCTCGCGACAGCTGCCGAAGTGCGACAACACATCGCTGGCGGCTGCGGCGAGTGCTTCCACGAGCTGTTCGCCACGCGCCGCGCCGTGCGGCCGCATGGATCGCGCGCCGTCGATCGCATCGTGCGCGCGGCCGTCGTGGCGGCGGTGATCGTCGTCGCCGCAGTGGCGAGCGTGTGGACGATCGCCGGCGGCCGCGGCACCGCGCCGCCCGCGATGCCGCCGCGCCTTGCGGCGCCGTGCACGGCGGGTCGCGCCGACGCGGTCGCAACGGCCGTCCCTCGGGCGGCGAGCCCGGCGGACGTCGCGCCGTCGCACGAGGAGAAGCCGCTGATCTCGGTCCGGTACTCGCGGAACCTGCTGAGCGTGCGGCTCGAGAACGCGCCGCTCGCCGACGTGCTGCACGAGATCGGCAGGCAATCGGGAGTGACCGTTCACGCGCGCGCTCGCGATACGCGTAAGGTGAGCGTCGCGTTCGACGACGTGCCGTTCGAAGACGCGCTGCGGCGACTGCTGGGGCACAATTTCCTCTTGACCTACGACGGGACGCGGCCGCATACGCTCGAGGTGCTGGAGACGCCGCGGACGGCGTCGCGCGGCGTCGCCCTGCCGAAAAACCAGCCGCCGCCGCCGGCAACAGCGCCGCCCGCGGAGGCGATCGCGGCCATGCTCGACGAGCGGCCGGCGCTGGCCCTCAGCGACACGCTGGCCGCCGCCGTCGGTATCCCGACGATGTCGTTGCGGCGGCTGCTCGAGACCGGCATCAGCCACGCCGACCCGGCCGTCCGCTCGAGGGCGATGCGCGAGCTGGTCGAGGCACTGCAAGCGGACCCGGATCTCCGCGCGGCGATGTTCGGCGCACGACCGCGAATGGACGGCGGCATTTTCGGCGCGCTCGTCGAGGGAATGGACACCGCGCGGGCCGAGGAGATGCTGTTCTACGTCGCTATCGCGGCCCGCGACGACCAGGTGCAGAACGATGCCGCGACGATGATTCGACACGTGGCGCTGTACGGAACGCGTCGCGACGGCTGAGCTCCATCTGCCACGCCATGGGAGCGTCGCGCGTTCGCGCCGTTGGACTCCTTGAAGAGACTGTCGTCACCGGCGACGATCGCTTGCCCGCCGTTCGCCTCTGTCAGGACGCGCTCGAAGACATTGAAGTCGCCTCCGAAAAAGCCCGTGAGCGCGTGCTCCGACGTCGTGACGTTGATGATCTGCGAATGATGTCCGAGCCGAACGCCGTGGGCTCCCATGCCGCGCACCGAGCCGTCACGAATGACGAGGTGCTTCGGAGGTTCAGTCGCACGTCATCGGCGAGGATTTTTAGCGCGGTGGTGTTGGCGTCCGCAAGGACGATGTCGGCCGGCAGCCGATAGCAGCTGCCCTTGCCGATCCTGATCGCAGAGATGAGCCCCGAAGTTCCAGAAAAAATCGTCGGCGCGCGCCGGCGATCGTTTGACGCCGGCGGGGCAGACGTCGCAGACTGCGCGCGTCGTGCGGTAATGCACAGCGCAGCTCTTCGTACGCAGCGTTCATCTTGGATTTCACCGCCCCCAGATCGAGGAGGAATGCGACCATGCTCACCACCCATCTCACCGCGCGACGTCTCGTCGGCGCGCTCTTGTGCGGCGCCATCGCGACGCTCGTTCCCGCGCGCGTCGGCGCGCTTCCGCCGAGCAGTGCCGTCGGCGACGGCCAGCACCTCGACGGTTCGTGGATCGTCGATGCCACCGTCGAGGGCGAGCCGCCGCTCAAAGGTCTCATCACGTTCACGCGCGACGGCGCGCTCGTCGAGACCGTCTTCCTGCCGTTCGTGAGCGCGGGCCACGGCGCGTGGGTGCGCACCGGCAACCGGCGGTTCGCGATCACGAACGTGTACTTCGTCTCGGACGCGTCGGGGCAGCTGCTACGCATCGGGACGGTGCACGGCACGTACGTGCTCGATCGCAGGGCGACGACCGCGGCCGTCGCGTTCCACGTCGATCTCACCGATCCGGACGGGAATTTCCTGTCGTCGTTCGAAGGCACCGGACACGCCGTGCGCATCGTCGTCGAGCCGTAGCTACACGTCGCGCTCCTCGGCGGCGGCGCGATAGATGCCGCGCGCCATCGTCGACTCCGCGGCGTCGGCGCGGTGCCGGTAGACGTCGCACCTGACGTCGCGAACGGCGGCATCGTCCGGTGATGCGCGCAGCGCGAGCTCGGCGAGGTGGCAGGCGAGTGCGAGCTCGCCGCGCTCCGCGAGGTCGCGCGCACGGCTTGCGACTCGCGCCGCGCCGCCGGCGAGCGTCGCGAGCTCCTGCGCCAGCGCCGCGTCGGGCGCCGGCTCGAGGTGTGAGGGATTGCCGTCGTACCAGCCGCCGTACAAGCGCCACACGTTGCGCACGATGAACTCGGGCTGGTCATAGACGGGCCGCAGGTACGGTCGCGCGAGGAGGTGCGCCGGTGCGCGCACCGTGTGCAGGATCTCGTCGAGACACGCGCCGGCGTTCATCAGCGCGAGCGTCTGATCGTGCAGCGACTCGAGGAGCTCGGCCGTCTCCACGAGCGCTTGCGCGACGCGATCGCGACCGAGCACGGGAAATCCGTGCCCCGGGCAGAGCGTCTCCGCGCCGAGCGTGCTCATCGTCCGTAGCGCCTGCGCCCACTCACGCGGGTAGCGCTGCACCTTCTGCGGATTGCCGCAGTTCGGCGACGCCCAGATGAAGAGATCGCCGGTGCAGAGCAGCTTGTGCTCCGGTACCCACACCCACGTGTGGTCGTCGGTCTCGCCGCGCGCGTGGTGCAGGACGAACCGAATGTCGCCGACGAGAAGCTCGAGACGGTCGCGATACGTCACGTCGGGGTAGCGGTAGTCGGTCGGCCACTGGAAGCGCCGCAGCCCGAATTGTCGGGCATTGATATGCTGATTGTAGCCGGCGCTCAGACGGTAGCGGTCGAAGCGGGCGACGACGGCCTCGTGCGCGACGACACGCGGCGGCGCGGACGCGGCGCGACGCGCCTCCTCCTCGTAGAGCGGGACGCCGAACACGTGATCGACGTGGCCGTGGGTGTAGACGGCGGTGTGCAGCGGCCGTGTCGACCAGGCGCGGACGATGTCGTGGACCTGGCGCGCGACCACGAAGCCGCCGACGTCGATCAGCACCAGCCCCGCGTCGGTCTCGATCGCCGTGACGTTCGCGAAGCTGGAGACGAAGGCGACGCCGTGCCCGAGCTCTGCGAGCTCTTGCAACGGCTCCGTGACCGGGTGGCGCTCCGCCGTCGTGACGCGCCCCGTCCACAGGTCTTCGGCGATCTCGAGTATGTGCGACATGCGCGCTGCTTAGCGCGCCGCGGCGGCGGTCGCCACTCGGCACCCGCGAAATTCTTTGCGTTCCGGCACGGCACTCTGCTACCGATGGATTGAACCTTCCCCCTCCCGGAGGTCGTCATGCGCGTGTCGAGTTCGTGCCGTGTCGTCGCGCGTCGTTCCGCGGTCGTCTGCTTCCTCGCCGTCCTGGTGTCTCCGCATCCGGTCTCCGCGGGCTGTACGCTGCGCGATGAAGCCAGCGCCGTGCGTCGGAGCATCAGCCGCGACGTCCGCTGCAACGACAAACGTTTTCGCAGCGGTCCCGCAACCGAGTGCCGGCTGAGCGACCCGCCGCCGTGCGCGGGGACGCTCGTCGACGACGCGGTCGCGCTCGCCTACGGCGCCAACGATCCTCCGACCTCCGCCGTGGACAAGGGCGTCCTCCGCGACCAGCTGCGCTGCCAAAAGCGCATCGGCAAGGGCGTCGCGGTCTACGTCGGGAAGAAGCTCGGCGGCCTCATCCGCCAGCAGGATCCCGCGACGCTCGAGCTGAAGGCGCGACGCCAGCTCGATCGTCTGCCTGACAAATGCATCGTCGCGGTCGGGCAGGACGTCGCGAGCCAACTGCTCGTACCCGCGGTCGGCGCGCAGTGCGGCGCGGCGGTAGGCGGCAGCGGCAACCCCGTCAACGGCGCGCCGCTCCGCGATTGTCTCGTCACCCTGCTGCACGTGTGGGTCGACCGCTTCGGACCGAACCCGCAGCCGCTCCGACCGAACATCCTCTTCATCTTGAGCGACGATCAGCGCTGGGACACGACCGGCACCACGCACTCCCTCGACGGCACGACGTCGGTGATGCAGCGGACGCGCGCCGAGCTCGCGGACCAGGGCGTGGAGTTCACCGAGGCATTCATGACGACGCCGCTCTGCTGCCCGAGCCGCTCGAGCATCTTGACCGGCGAGTACTCGCACCGCACCGGCGTCTACAAGAACGACGGCAACAACGGCGGCGCCGACGACTTCAACGACAGCTCGACGATCGCCACCTGGCTGCAGGGCGCCGGCTATCGGACGTCGCTCATGGGCAAGTACTTGAACGGCTACAACGGCCTCTGGACGACGGGCAATCCGCCATACGTGCCACCGGGATGGATGGAGTGGCATGGGATGAAGACCGTCAACTACTACAACTACAAGATCGTCGAGCCCGACGGGCAGGGCGGCTACGTCGAGAACGCGTACGGCAGTACGCCGGCCGATTACTCGACCGACGTCCTGCGCGAGAAGGCGAAGACGTTCATCACGAGCGCCGTCGCGGCAGGCCAGCCGTTCTTCCTCTACCTCGCGTTCAAGGCGCCGCATCTGCCGCAGGTGCCGGCGCCGCGGCACGAGGGCATGTTCCAGAGCATCGCGCCGTGGCGGCCGCCGAGCTACAACGAGGCCGACGTCTCCGACAAGCCGACGTGGCTGCAGAACACGCAGCCGCAGAACTCCGCCGACCTCGACCAGGTCCGCATCGACCAGCTGGAGATGCTGCAAGCCGTCGACGAGGCGATCGGCGGCAGCACGACGTTCGGCATCACCGGCATCATGCAGCTCCTGCGCGACCTCGGCGTCGCCGACGACACGTTCGTGCTCTACTTCTCCGACAATGGCTGGCTGTGGGGCGAGCATCGCCTGCGCGCGAAGAACCAGCCCTATGAGGAATCGATCCGCGCGCCGATGATGGTGCGCTACCCGAAACTCGCGCCGTTGCCGCGAAAGGAGAGCAAGTTCGCGCTCAACATCGACTTTGCATCCACATTCGCCGAGCTCGCCGGCGCGGGCGTGCCGCTCTTCCAAGATGGGCGCAGCCTCGTCCGCGTGCTCGACGGCACCGAGCCGACGCCATGGCGGAGCGATCTCCTCGCGGAGGCGTGGCCGGGGACGCATCCGTGGGCGCTCATCCGCGAGTCGCAGTGGAAGTACACCGAGATTCCCGTGACCCCCGGCGACCCGAACACGCTCTTTCAGCGCGAGCTCTACGATCTGCTGAACGACCCGTACGAGCTGACGAACGTCGCGAGCGATCCGCAGCACGCCGTCCGCATTACGAACATGGCGGCGCGACTGCGGCAGCTGCGTTCGAACTGGCCGGTCGACTCCGACCCGAACGGTCCCGACCCGGCCGAGGACGAATGACGCGCGCTTGACGCGGCGGCGAGCGCCGAGCGAAGGTGCGGCGCTTCGTGAGCTTCACGTATTACAGCGTCGACACCGGCATCGAGACCAGCCAGGTCTTCTGGAGCTTCGACGGCGTCGCCGATCACGTCGAGCTCTGCGACTTCGAGACGACGTTGCCGGTCTTTCTTGCGCAGCTGCCGAAGGGCGAGCCCATTCTCGACGCCGGCTGCGGGCTCGCGCGCTGGGTCATCTTTCTGCGCGCCCGCGGCTACGACGTCGTCGGCACCGATCGCGCGCACAGCGCGCTCGCAGCAGCGCGCCGCGAAGCGGACGTGCCGCTCTTCACCGCCGACACCATGCGGCTGCCGATTCGTGACGGCGCGCTCGGCGCCGTGATCTCGCTCGGTGTCGTCGAGCACGATCCCGCCGGCCCGGTGGCGGCGCTGCGCGAGCTCCGACGCGTGCTGCGTCCCGGCGGCGTCGCCCTCGTGGCCGTGCCCTACAACAACTCGTTTCGCCGCGCAGTCATCAATCACCTGCGCCGGCTGCGCGATTGGCAGAAGCGTCGCGCCGGCCTGAAGCTCGTCTTCGGTGAGTACCGCTTCAGCGCCGCCGAGCTCACG
>JBGPOW010000016.1:0-38080 GCA_041488235.1 Binatia bacterium | reverse complement strand
CGATAGCGGATGTTCGCGCGCCGCGCTTGGAAGTCGCGGAAGTTCGAGCACGAGCTCACCTCCAGCCACTCGCCGCAGCCGGGCGCCCAGAGCTCGACGTCGAACTTCATCGCGGCGACGAAGCTGAGGTCGCCGGTGCACATCTGAACGACGCGATGCGGAATGCCGAGCCGGCGACACACGTCCTCGGCGTCGTCCAACAGCGACGCGAGCTCCGCGTCCGACGTCGCCGGCTCGACGAACTTCACCATCTCGACCTTGTCGAACTGGTGGCCACGCTTGATGCCGCGGACGTCGCGCCCAGCCGACATCTTCTCACGGCGAAAGCACGGCGTGTACGCGACGTGGCGCACCGGCAGGACGCCGGCCTCGAAGATCTCCTCGCGATACATGTTCGTGACCGGCACCTCGGCGGTGGGCACGAACCAGATGTCCTCCTCGGCGTCGCGGTAGAGGTTGTCGCCGAACTTGGGGAGATTGCCGGTGCCGACGAGACACTCGCGGCGCACCATCGCCGGCGGGTAGACCTCGCGGTAGCCGTGCTCGCGCACGTGCAGGTCGAGCATCCAGTTGATGAGCGCGCGCTGCAGATGCGCGCCGGCGTCGCGCATGATGTAGAAGCGCGAGCCGGAGACCTTCGCGCCGCGCTCGAAGTCGAGGATGCCGAGCGCCTCCCCGAGCTCCCAGTGCGGACGCGGCGTGAAGTCGAACGTGCGCGGCGTGCCGACATGGCGCACGACGACGTTGTCGCGCTCGTCGGCGCCGATCGGCACGTCGGGATGCGGCATGTTCGGCAGCTCGAGCATGCGCGCCTCGAAGCGCGCGTCGAGCGCCGCGACCTGCTCCTCGGCCGCCGCGATCGCGTCGCCGAGCGCGCGCGTCGCCGCGATCGCGCGCTCGCGCTCGGCGGCGTCTTTCAGCGCGCCGATCGCGCGCGACGCGGCGCCGCGCTCGGCCTTCGCGGTCTCGAGCTTGTGGATCGCGGCGCGGCGCTCGGCATCGAGGGCGAGGAGCGCGTCGATCTCCGCCGCGTCGACGCCGACAGTGCGCAGCGCGGCTTTCACGGCGTCCGGCTGCTCGCGAATCAGGCGGATGTCGAGCACCGCCGCGTCGTACCACGCACCTCGGACCCCGGCAATTCGCGGCGTCCGTCGCGCACGATCGCGACGGTGCGCAGCGAGGGGAGATCGGGGCGCAGCCGCAGCGTGACGTGCGCCGGCAGCCGGCGGAACGGAGCGCGCGTCGCGTCGCGCTGGAACATTGGGGCGGACGCTTGCACCTAGCCAGAGTGTCACTATAGTATCACTCCATGCGTAGCGAGCTGGTGACCACGTTGAAGCGTCAGGCTACGGAGCTCCTGTCGGACCTGGAGCGCGACCGGGAGCCCATTCTCATCACCCAGCACGGCTTGCCGAGCGCGTATCTCGTCGATGTCGAAACCTACGAGACGCAGCAGCGCCGGATGCGTCTGCTTGAAGGACTCGCGCGGGGCGAGAAGGCGATCGCGGACGGCCGCACCGTTTCGCACAGCCAGGCCAAGAAACGCATGGCCCGATGGCTGAAGTAGTCTGGACCGAACCCGCGCTCAGCGACCTCGACGCGATCGCCGACTACATCGCGCTCGAAAATCCAACCGCCGCGAAGGAGCTCGTGCGCAGAGTGGTGCGTCACGTCGAGCAGCTTGCGGCACACCCCGAAAGCGGCTCCAAGCCGCCGGAGATCCGCGGGTGGCGCTACCGGCAGATCGTCGAAGCGCCGTGCCGCGTTTTCTACCGGTACGATGGCGCCCGCGTCTACATCGTCTACGTCATGCGTGACGAGCGCAGGCTGCGCCCGGGAGCCCTCTCGTCACGCAGCAAGAAGATTCGCGACCGCAGACGATAGCTTCAACGTCTTCGAAGCGTCGCGATCGGCGGCGCCGAAGGTGGCGCTCAAGGCGTCACTTCGTCGTCGAACGCAGCGCGGGCTTCGAATGATCGGCACCCGGCACGTCGGCGGGATCGAGTAGCCCCTGGCGTCGCCAGCCGATCCTCAGGAGCCACGTCCTCGGTCGCGCCACGGGGGGCTTCCGAACGGCTGCCGGCGGCTGGTGGTCGCGCGCGCTCGGTCCCCAGCGTTTCCAGCCATCAAACCAACGAGCCGAGGACGCCGGATCCAGCGCAACTCTGCCCTTGCTGAGCGCCGCGCCTGCCTTGGCAGCATGGCGGCGCGCGTTCAAGAGCACGTGGCGGAGGGCGCCGCGCACCTCCTTCGGCGTCGGGAGGAGCCGCAGGTGATAGCGCTCGACGAGGACGCGACCGCTGCGATGCGCGATCCGGTTCACCGCCCGCGCCACACGTGCGCCGATGGCCTTCATCCCGCGCCCGAGCGCGTCGCGATCCGTCGCTTCGACGATCAGGTGCGCGTGATTGCCTTGCAGGGAGTAGTGCGCGAGGCGAAAACCCGGCCGCGCGCAGCCCGCAGCGAAGCTGCGCTCGAGCTCGCGCACGATGGCGACCGTGCGTAGCGAGGGCATGTCGGGGCGCAGCCGCAGCGTGACGTGCGCCGGCAGCCGGCGGAACGGAGCGCGCGTCGCGTGCGGCACTCCAGGCTTCGGTCCCGGCTTACGCCCGGCGCCCGGTCGCCGTCCGCCCCAACCGCGCGACGCCGACAGGGCGAGTGTGAGCTGGGATGAATGGCTGTGTCTCATCTTGAATTCGGCTATGTTTATACCGGCAGCGGAAGGTAATGTCAAGCTTGAATGCCCGTGGCTTGAACGTCCGCGCAGTCTAGGAGGGGCGCCGCGCGCGAAGCGCCGACACCGAATGCACGCGGGATGCCTGCGGGGAAATGCGTGCGCACGAGGGGGATACGTGCGCGGGGTGCGTGCGCGGGGACGCGCGCGCGGGGAATGCGTGCGCGCGGGGGCGCCGGGGTGCGTGCGCGGGCTCGCGGACGGGACGGCGTCAGATCATGAATCGCCGGGCTCGCGGGCCCGGCGGCAGAGCAAGCTGCGGCGGAAGATCGGGGATCGCGCGGTACCAGGCGCTCGAGACGCGGCCCCGTGTCGCTCGTCAGTCGGCGCGGAATGCGTCGACGAGATGCGCCAGCGCGACGGTCCAGCCGCGCACTTCGACGGCGACGACGTCGAATCGCACCGGATGCGTGTGGAGGTGGTGACGCGCGAGATACGCGGCGGCCACGCGCGCGACCTGATGCTGCTTCAGCGCGGTCACCGACTCCAACGCGCTGCCGTGCGCGTAACCGCGGCGCGTCCGGACCTCGGTGAATACGATGGTGCGCGCGTCGAGCGCCACGATGTCGAGCTCACCGACGGCGCACCGATAGTTGCGGGCGAGAATCGTATAACCCCGCGCGCGAAGAAACGCCGTCGCGAGCGCCTCGCCCTCGGCGCCGCAGCGAAGTCGCTCGCGCGTCATGATCGAGGCGCTACCAACCGTGTGCGTGCCGCGCATCGCGCCGAGTAGCGAGCGCCTTCGCGATCGCGCCGCATGGAGGTCGCGACCCGCGCGCTCTACGTCATCCCGCCGTCGCGACTGGAGTGACTGCCGCGAGCGCAGCACGCGGTGGCGGGTACCCCCGGTGCTTGCTACACTTCCCCGCCGTGAAAATTTCGCGCGACGAGATCCGCCACGTCGCTCTCCTTGCCCGCCTCGCGCTGGATCCCGCGGAGGAGGAGGCGATGATGGCGACGCTCGACGCGATCCTCACCTACATGGAAAAGCTCGGAGAGCTCGACACGTCGGCGGTCGAGCCCACCGCGCACATCCTCGAGCTGCCGACGCCGTGGCGCGAGGACGTGGTGACGAACGCGCCCGATTCGGACGCGCTCCTCGCCAATGCGCCCGCCCGCGACGGCGACTTCTTCCGCGTGCCCAAGATCATCGAATGAGCATCGGATGAGCGGCGAGGCCCATCTCGATGCGCTGACGATCGTCGAGGCCGCCCGTCGGTTGCGCGCGCGCGAGCTCTCGGCGACGGAGCTGACGCGTGCCGTCCTCGACCGCATCGCGGCGCTCGATCCCAACCTGAACGCGTTCATCACCGTCGCGGGCGAGGAGGCGCTGCGCGCCGCGGCGGCGTCCGACGCCCGCCTCGCCGCCGGCACCCCGGCGGGACCGCTCGACGGCATTCCCGTCGCCGTCAAGGACGTGATCGCGACCGCGGGCGTGCGGACGACCGCGGCGTCGCGCATCCTCGGCGATTTCATCCCGCCCTACGACGCGACGGTGACGGCACGCCTCAAGGCGGCGGGCGCGGTCATCGTCGGCAAGACCAACTGCGACGAGTTCGCGATGGGGTCGTCGAACGAGAACTCGGCGTACGGCAGCGCGCGCAACCCGTGGGATCCGACGCGCGTGCCCGGCGGCTCGTCGGGCGGATCGGCGGTGGCCGTCGCCGCCGGCCTCGCGCTCGGCAGCCTCGGCACCGACACCGGCGGCTCCGTTCGCCTGCCCGCGAGCTATTGCGGCGTCGTCGGCATGAAGCCGACGTACGGGCGGGTGAGCCGCTACGGCGTGATCGCCTACGCGTCGTCGCTCGACCAAGTCGGGCCGTTCGCACGCACCGTCGACGACTGCGCGCTGCTCCTCGGCGTCGTCGCCGGTCACGATGCCCGTGATTCGACGTCCGTCGACCGGCCGGTCCCCGACTACACCGCCGCGCTCGGCGGCGTCGACGGCCTCCGCATCGCGATCCCGCGCGAGTACTTCGTCGAAGGCATGCAGCCCGAGGTCGAGCGCGCCGTGCGCGCCGCCGTCGAGACGCTCAGCGGTCGCGGCGCGCACGTCGTCCCGGTTTCGTTGCCGCACACCGAGTACGCGGTCGGCGCCTACTACGTGATCGCCACCGCCGAGGCGAGCTCGAACCTCGCGCGATACGACGGCGTCCGCTACGGCCGCCGCGTCGACGGCGGCGGCTCGCTCCTCGACATGTACTGCCGTACGCGCGCCGCGGGCTTCGGCGCCGAGGTGAAGCGTCGCATCATGCTCGGCACCTACGCCCTCTCGGCCGGGTACTACGACGCCTACTATCTGAAGGCGCAGAAGGTGCGGACGCTGATCCGCCGGGACTTCGCACGCGTCTTCGAGGAGGCGGACGTCATCGTCACGCCGACGGCGCCGACCACCGCGTTCCGCCTCGGCGAGAAGCTCGCCGATCCGTTGCAGATGTATCTCTCCGACATCTTCACCATCTCGATCAACCTCGCCGGCCTGCCGGGGATCTCGCTACCGTGCGGTGTCGACGCGGCCGGTATGCCGATCGGGCTGCAGATCGTCGGGCCGCCCTTCGGCGAGGAGGTCGTGCTGCGGGCGGCGCGCGCGTACGAGGCGGCGACCGACTGGCACATGCGCCGGCCGCCGCGCGCGCGAGGCACGTCGTGAGCGCCGGCGACCGCTACGAAGCGGTGATCGGTCTCGAGGTGCACGCTGAGCTTCTCACCTCGTCGAAGATCTTCTGCGGCTGCTCGGCGAGATTCGGCGGCCCGCCGAATCAGCACACCTGCCCGGTCTGCCTCGGCATGCCGGGGGTGCTGCCGGTCTTGAATCGCCGCGTCGTCGAGTTCGCGATCCGCGCCGGACTCGCTGCCCATTGCACGATCGCCGAGCGCAGCCGCTGGGCGCGCAAGAACTACTTCTATCCCGATCTCGCCAAGGGCTATCAGATCAGTCAGTACGAGCTGCCGATCTGCGCCGGCGGCTGGCTCGACGTCGCCGTCGACGGCACGACGAAGCGGGTGCGCCTGACGCGCATCCACATGGAGGAGGACACCGGCAAGAACATCCACGACGCGCACGGCAGCGAGAGCCTCGTCGACTTCAACCGCAGCGGCGTGCCGCTCCTCGAGATCGTGAGCGAGCCCGACATGTCGTCGGCCGCGGAGGCCGGCGCCTACTTGCGGACGCTGCGGACGTTGGTGCGCTACCTCGGGATCTGCGACGGCAACATGGAGGAAGGGAGCTTCCGCTGCGACGCCAACGTCTCCGTGCGGCCGTGCGGGACGAGCGCGCTCGGCGTGAAGGCGGAGGTGAAGAACATGAACTCCTTCCGCGCCGTCGAGAAAGCGATCGCCTACGAGATCGCGCGCCAGGCGCGGGTCCTCGAGGAGGGCGGCCGGGTGGTGCAGGAGACGCGCCTGTGGGACGCCAACCGCGAGGAAACGCGCACGATGCGCAGCAAGGAGTCGGCGCACGACTACCGTTACTTCCCCGACCCCGACCTGCCGCCGCTGCTGGTCTCGGCGGCGCTCGTCGCCGAGGTGGAGCGCGCGATGCCCGAGCTCCCCGACGCACGCCGCGCCCGCTTCGTCGCCGATCTCAAGCTTCCCGAGTACGACGCCGAGGTCCTCACCTCGCGGCGCGACCTCGCCGACTACTTCGAGGCCGTCGTCGGCGCGCACGCGAACGCCAAGGCGGCGAGCAACTGGGTGATGGGCGACGTGCTGCGTCTCGTGAAGGAGCGGAAGCTCGACGACGCGCTCGTGATCGCCGACTGGCCGGTCGCCGCCACGCACCTCGGCGAGCTGATCGCGCTCATCGACGAGGGCGCGATCAGCGGCAAGATCGCGAAGACGGTGTTCGAGGAGATGGTCGCGAGCGGCGACCTGCCGCGGGCGATCGTCGCCGCCCGAGGCTTGACGCAGGTCTCGGACGAGGGCGCGATCGCCGCCGCGATCGACGGCGTCCTCGCCGCGCACCCCGACAAGGTCGCCGACTTCCGTGCCGGCAAAGACAAGCTGCTCGGGTTCTTCGTCGGCCAGGTGATGAAGGCGACCGCGGGCAAGGCGAACCCCGCGCTCGTGAATCGCCTCCTCGGCGCCAAGCTGCCGGGCGGTTGAGCCTGGCGGCGCACGGCCGTGGCCGCGATCGGCCCTGCCGGCGGCCTACTTCCGCTCGAGGCCGAAGGCGCGAATGAGCTTGTAGACGTGCGAGCGCGCCACGTCGAGGCGGCGCGCGACCTCGGTGACGTTCCAGCCGGCGTCCTGCAGCGCCTGGCGCAAAAGCTCGCCTTGGAACCGCCGCGTCGCCTCTTGGAACGTAAGAGCGTGATGATCGGCCTGGCGATCGACGGCGTCCGGAAAGAGATGTTGCGGCTCGACTTGCAGCGCGCCCTCGCCCGCCGCGCGGATGGCAGCGGCCTCGACCGTGTGCGCGAGCTGGCGGACGTTGCCCGGCCATTCCGCGGACTCGGCGGCGCGCTGGGCGCCGCGCGACAACGTGAGCCGTCCGAGGGCGTGGCGCTCGCACGCGGCGGCGCAGAAGTGGATCGCGAGCTCGGCGATGTCCTCGCGACGCTCGGCGAGGACAGGAACGCGGACGGGCAGGACTTGCAGCCGATACAGGAGATCCTGGCGGAACCGGCGCTCGGCGACGGCGGCGGCGAGGTCGATGTTCGTCGCCGCGATGACGCGGACATCGGCCTGCACCGGCCGCGCGCTACCGAGCGGATAGTACTGCTTGGCATGGATCAGGTGCAGGAGCTTCGCCTGCGCCGGCAACGCCAGGTCGCCGATCTCGTCGAGGAAGAGTGTGCCGTGCTCGGCCGCCAGGACCTTGCCCTCGACGCGGCGGATGGCCCCGGAATGCGCCCCTGGAACCGCGCCGAAAAGCTCGTTTTCGACCAGCGACTCGGGAATCGCGGCACAGTTGAGCTCCACGAACCGCGCCCCGGCGCGCGGCCCGTTGTCGTGGATGACGCGCGCAATTTGGCTCTTGCCCGTCCCCGACTCGCCGGTCAGCAGGACCGTGACCTCGAGCGGCACGACGAGCGCCACCTGCCGCAGCAACGTGGCGAGCGCGGTGCTGCGGCCGATGACATTGTCGAGCCGCAGCGTCTCCCGGAAAGGACGCGTCGGATCCGGGTCATGCCGCTCGCGGACGAGAAGCCCGTCGGCGAGCGGCGCGAGGTGGCGCGCGAAGATCTCGGCATTCGCGCAGTCCTCCGGCGAGAACGGCCCGGCCGAGGCGCGGCCCTGGAGGTAGAGGACGCCGCGCGGCGGGTCGACGCCGATCGGCGTGCAGAGAACTTCTTGGATGTGCGCGATCTTGACGCTGCCGCGCTCGCGGAAGCGCGGATCGAGAAACGCGGACGGGGTGACGATCGTCTGGCCGGTTGCCAGGGCCTCGGCGATGATGCCCGTCGAGATCGCGGAACGGATCGGCTCCAGCTCGGCGTCGGTGAAGCCGTGTGCGATCGACCACCGCGTCGGGCTGCCGCCCTCCTGCTCGTCGTGCAGCTCCAAATACGCCTGGTGTGCGCGCGTCGCCTCGACGACGAGCGCCAGGGCATCACGCAGAAAGCTCGTCAGATCGTACTGCGCGCCGAGCTCGAGAAGACGGAGGTAAAGATCGCGCTCGCGACGTATCCGTGCGAGCTCGGAGTCGGGGGCATTCGTCGTCGGCGCGACCATCGCGATCACCACACTTCGGCTGCCACCGTCCTTTCTGAAGGACGCCTCGGAACTGCGGGTGTCCTCCAGAGTACACAGTGAACCGGCGGGATATTCGCGTTTAGCATAGTCCGTATCGGACTGACACAACTGGCGTGCGCCTTGCTCGGTCGTCGCGTCATGACGACCCCCGGGAATCAGATTTCCTTCGACGGCTCGCGCGACTGCGTACGCGCCGGGTCCGCCGCCCTGGTTGGAACGAGCGCGACGGTACGCGGATTCAAGCACGCGCTCCCTTCCCTAGCTCACGCCGACGTGCCGCTCATCATCACCGGCGAGTCCGGCACCGGAAAGTCCGAGTGGGCGCAGGCGATCCATCTGCACAGCGGCCGTACGACCCGCGCCTTCCACGTCGTCCCCCTGGCGACGATGCCGGACCCGCGCGTCGAACGGCGCCTCTTCGGCGAAGCCGGAAAGGAAGGCGTGCTTGCGCAAGGCCGCGGCTCGACCGTGTACCTCGCCGGAATCGACACGCTCTCGCCACCCGTCCAGCAGCGGCTCGCGCAGTGGCTCGGCGGCGAGAACGCGGGCAGCGTACGCGTCATCGCCGGCAGCCGGGTGCCGCTCGACGCGCAGGTGCGCCTCGGACGGTTCTCGCGTACGCTCTTTCAGCGGCTCGCGCTCCTCCAGCTGACGATCGCGCCTCTGCGGGAGCGGATCGACGATGTCGCCGCGATCGTCGAGGATTACCTCTGGCACGCCAGCGCGCACTCCGACGAGTCGCCGCTCGGCATTCGCGAGAGCGCGCTCGGAGAGCTCGTGTCCTATGCCTGGCCGGAGAACGTGCGTGAGCTCGTGATCGCGCTCACGCGCATGCGCCTGGAGACGCACTCCGGCACGATCACCGCCGAGATCGTCCGCAAGGCGCTGCGTCACCACGTCGACCGCGCACAGTCCGTCGACGTGCTGCCGCTCGACCGCATCGAGACCGACTACATCGTCGCCGCACTCGCGCTCTGCGACGGCAACCAAACGCTCACCGCACGCCGTCTCGGGATCGGGAGAAGCACGCTGCTGCGCAAGCTGAAGGCAGGCACGCCGCGGCGGAACCGAGCAGCGTAATTCGCGCCGGCGTTGCGGGCGGAGACACGCGGGGGTCGCCCGCGACGGCGACGCGGAAGGCGCCGGCGCTGTTCCGGCGCGGCGGGCGGCCGCGCGGCGGCTCGCGGCCGCCGCAGGCCACTCAGCCGACGAGGACTGCGATCGCCAGGATGAAGCCGGCGACGTACGTGCCGAGGGCGCCGACGAAGCGCATGGGGTTCGGCGTCGCCAGCGTGGCCGGCAGGATCATGCCGGCGGCGTGTAGGTAGCGGAACGCGGTCGCGGCGACGAATGTCCACGCCACCCACGGCGCTGGGCCGCGCGCGCCGAGCACGTAAATCAGGAGCGCGAGTATCGGCACGTACTCGGCGGCATTGCCGTGGGCGCGGCAGAGCTTGTGCAGGCGATCGGTCGGGTCATCGCTGTGGCCGATGACTCTCTGCGTGGACCCGCGGCTCAGTGACACCGCGAGACCGAGCCCGAACAGCAAGAACGCGAGCAGCCCGATACAAATCGTCGCGATCGTCATGAGAACCTCCGTTGACGCTGCGGAAGCGTGTAGCGGACACAAGGCGCTCGGGGAAGCGCAGGAGACGCCGCCGAGACGGGCCGACTCAACGAACGCCGGTCGCCGCGGGACAGGGTGGGGAATCGGCGGAGCGCGCATAAAGAGCGAGCCACTTCGGTCAGGACGCCGCGGAGTACGGAAGATCTAATGCGTGTCCGGCAGCCGGCGCGAGCGATCCTCGCGCGGAGCCGATTCCCCACCCTGTCCCGCAGCGCCGACGCCACATGCGCCCCGGCCGTTCGCGGGCGTCTCATGAAGATCCTACGTGCTGTACGCCGAGTTGAAACGAACGTACGCCGGCGTGAGATCGCTCGTCGTGATCGTCGCCGTGGCGCGACCGCCGCCGAGATCGACGCTCACCGTGAACGACGTGCGGCACATCGCCGCAGCGGCGCGGCGGACGAGCGCGTCACGCGCCGGCTCGCCTCGTTGCAGCACAGGTACGCCGCCGATCGCGACGCGCAGCCGCTGCGGCTCGAGCGCCACGCCGGCGTACCCAGCCGCACAGACGATGCGCCCCCAATTCGGGTCGCCGCCGTAGAGCGCCGTCTTCACCAGCTGCGACTGCGCGATGCTGCGCCCCACCCGCCGCGCCGCCGCGACCGTCGCCGCGCCCCTCACCTCGATCCGCACGCACTTCGTTGCGCCCTCGCCGTCTGCGACGACCATGTCGGCGAGCGTCCGCATGACGTCCGTCAGTGCCGCGCCGAAGCGCCGGCCGTGGCTGCTCACAACGCTGAAAGGCGCGTTCCCCGCGGCACCGTTCGCCAGCGTGATGACCGTATCGTTCGTGCTCATGTCACCGTCGACGGTGATCGCGTTGAAGGACGTCGCAACGGCGTCGCGCACCAGGCGGCGCAGCACCGGCGCCTCCACGCACGCATCCGTGAGCATGCAGACGAGGAGCGTCGCCATATCGGGCGCGATCATTCCGGCGCCTTTGGCCAAACCAGCGATCGTCACGGTCCGGCCACCAATGGGTAGTTTTCGCATCGCCACCTTCGGGAACGCGTCCGTCGTCCGCATCGCGTGGGCGGCGCGCCAGAGCCCGCCGGCATCCAGCGCCCGCACCGCCGCGTCGATCCCGCGCACCATGGGCACCGCCGGCAAGAGGACGCCGATCTTCCCCGTCGAGCACGGAATCACGTCGTACGGCGAAATCCCGAGCGCGATCCCCGTCTGCCGGCACGCCGCGATCACGACGCGCGTCCCCGCCGCGCCGGTGCACGCGTTGGCGTTCCCGCTGTTGATGAGCACCGCCTGTGCCCGTCCGCGTCGCACGTGACGCGCCGCGATCACCACCGGCGCCGCTTTCACCCGATTGCGCGTGAACATCCCCGCGACCGTCGCCGGGACCTCGGAGTGGATCAACGCGAGATCGAGCTTTCCGCGGCCCTTGATCCCGCACGCCACGCCCGCAAACCGAAACCCCGGTACGCGGATCGGCATCTCGCGCACGCGGAGCTTCACGGCACCGTCACTTCGCGGCGCTACCGCAGCACTTCTTGTACTTCTTGCCGGAACCGCACACGCACGGATCGTTGCGGCCGACCTTGACGCCCTCGCGACGGACGGTCTCCGTTTTCGCCGCCGCGGCCTCGCCGCCGTGGCTCATCACCACCGGCACGGCACGGCGCTTCTGTTCGATGCGCTCGACGTCCTCCTCACGCGCGAGCTGCACGGTGAAGAGCTTCTCGACGACGTCGCTCTCGATGCCACCCATCATCGCTTCGAACATGTCGAAGCCTTCTTTTTGATACGCTTGCAACGGGTTTTGCTGCGCGTACCCGCGGAGACCGATGCCCTCCTTCAGATGGTCCATCCCGAGGAGATGGTCCTTCCAGAGGGTGTCGATCGTCTGCAGCATGATGACTTTTTCGAGATGGCGAAGGACGGGCGGTGTGAAGGCTTCTTCTTTGTCGGTGTAGATCTTCTCGACGTGCTGGACGACCAACTCGTGCAGCGCCTGGGAGGAGAGCTCGCTCCGCTCCGCCTGCGGGAGGTTCAGCCGGAAATTGAACTGCTTGAAGAGGGCGTCGTCGAGCGCCTTCCAATCCCAATCCTCGGGACGCTCGTCCGTCGGCGCGTGCGCGGCGACGGTCTCCTCGGCGAGGCCGACGGCCATTTCGAGGACGTCTTCCTTCAGATTCTCCGAGGAGAGCGTCTCGCGGCGGCGCGCATAGATCACCTCGCGCTGCTTGTTCATGACGTCGTCGTACTCGAGGAGATGCTTGCGGATGTCGAAGTTGTGCGCCTCGACCTTCTTCTGCGCGTTCTCGATCGCCGAGTTGATCCAGCGATGCTCGATCGGCTCGCCTTCCTCCATGCCGAGGCGCTCCATGATCTTCTGGATGCGCTCGGCGCCGAAGATGCGCAGCAGGTCGTCCTCCAGCGAGAGAAAGAACCGCGACGTCCCCGGATCGCCCTGGCGGCCGGAGCGGCCGCGCAGCTGGTTGTCGATGCGGCGGCTCTCATGGCGCTCGGTACCGAGGATGTGGACACCGCCCGCCGCGAGCACCTGCTCGCGCTCGGCGGCGCACTGCGCACGATACTTCTCGAGCGCCGTTTGGTACGTCGGGTCGTCGGGATCCTTCGTACCCGTCTCGGTCAGCGCCATGAACTCGGGATTGCCGCCGAGGACGATGTCGGTGCCGCGGCCCGCCATGTTGGTCGAGATCGTGACCGCGTTGAAGCGTCCGGCCTGCGCCACGATCTCCGCCTCGCGCTCGTGCTGCTTGGCGTTCAGCACGTGGTGCTTGATGCCTTCCTTCTTCAGCATCGCGGCCACGCGCTCCGACTTCTCGATCGAGATCGTGCCGACGAGGATCGGCTGGCCTTTCTCGTGGCGCTCGCGGATGTCGTCGACCACCGCGTTGAACTTCTCGCGCTCGGTCTTGTAGACGACGTCGGCGAGGTCGTCGCGGATCATGTCCTTGTGGGTCGGCACGACCATCACCTCGAGGTCGTAGATCTGGTGGAACTCGACGGCCTCGGTGTCGGCGGTGCCGGTCATGCCCGCGAGCTTTTTGTACATGCGGAAGTAATTCTGGAAGGTGACCGTCGCGAGCGTCTGGTTCTCGCGCTCGATCTTGACGCCCTCCTTCGCCTCGACCGCCTGATGCAGTCCGTCGCTCCAGCGCCGCCCGGGCATGAGCCGCCCGGTGAACTCGTCGACGATCAGCACCTCGCCGTCCTTCACCACGTAATCGACGTCGAGCTTGTAGATGGCGTGCGCGCGTAGCGCCTGGTTCACGTGGTGAAGCGTGTCGATCTCACCGGGGTCGTAGAGGTTCGAGACGCCGAGGATCTTCTCGACCTTGGCGATGCCCTCCTCGGTGAGAATCGAGTTCCGCGTCTTCTCGTCGACCGTGTAGTCGGTCTCCTTTTGCAGACGCGGGATCACGCGGTCGATGACGTAGTACTTCTCGGTCGACTCCTCGGCGGGGCCCGAGATGATGAGCGGCGTCCGCGCCTCGTCGATGAGAATGGAGTCGACCTCGTCGACGATCGCGTAGTGGAAGAGCTTGTCGACCTCCTTGCCCTTCGAGTCGGTCATGCGCGCGGGGTACTGGCGATGCACGTACTCGTCGAGGCTGAACTTCATGTTGTCGCGCAGGTAGTCGAAGCCGAACTCGTTGTTCTGGCCGTAGGTGACGTCGGCGTTGTAGGCGTCCTGGCGCTCCTTGTCGTTCAGGCCGTGCAGGATCACGCCGACCGACAGCCCGAGAAAGGTGTAGAGGCGGCCCATCCACTCGGCGTCGCGGCGCGCCAGGTAGTCGTTGACGGTGACGACGTGCACGCCCTTGCCTTGGAGCGCGTTCAGGTAGACGGGCAAAGTCGCGACGAGCGTCTTTCCTTCGCCGGTCTTCATCTCGGCGATCTTGCCGTTGTGGAGCACCATGCCGCCGATGAGCTGCACGTCGAAGTGGCGCATGCCGAGGACACGGCGCGACGCCTCGCGCACGACCGCGAACGCCTCGGGCAAGATGTCGTCGAGCTCCTCGTTCCGCGCGACGCGCTCGCGGAACTCGCCCGTCTTGGCGCGGAGGGCGTCGTTCGTGAGCGGCTCGAGACCGGGCTCGAGCTTGTTGATCTCCTCGACCAGCGGCCACAGGCGCTTCAGGTCGCGGTCGTTCTTCGAGCCGACGATCTTGCGGACGATGGACTGAAACATCAGCCGATCACCATAACGCAGGCTCGAGACTGCCGCAAAGTGGGGCGCCGGAGACGATCATGGTCGGCGTGCCACGATTGACCGATCAAGCCACGCGTGCCATCGAGACCGAGCTGGCGACCGCGTACGCGGTCGTCACTGCGAATCGATGTGACGTACTACGATGACCTGCACGTCGGGAGCCACTGGCTGGTCGGCACGTACGTCGTCTCGAAGGCGGAGGCGATCGAGCTCGCGAGCCGTTGGGAGCCGCAGCCATACCACGTCGACGAACGCGCCGCCGCGGACTCGGTGTACGGCGGGTTGACGCTCTGCTCGCTCCACCTGTTCGCGATCTGCACCCGACTCTTTCTCCAGCAGCCGGATCCCGTCGCCGTGACGGCGATGCTCGGGAAAGACGAAGTCAGGCTTCCGAAGGCCGCGCGCCCCGGCGAGGAGCTTCGCTACTACACGGAATGCATGGACAAGCGGCCGTCGCGGAGCCGCGCAGGCAACGGCATTGTCGTCGTCCGCGACACCCTCTCCAACGCGAGTGAAGAGACCGTTCTGACGCAGCGAGTGACGCTGATGGTCGCGACCCGTCCCTCGTAGAGGTCGGGAACGTTCGTGTGGATCGGGATCGGCGGTAATGCGAGCACATTGAGCGCCATCGTCGCCGAAGCCAGAGCGGCCGAATAGGACCCAACGGTGCGACTCATCGGCGTCGCCGCACTCTTCCTTCTTCTCACGTGGCTCGAGCAGCGCCGTCCGCTGCGTGGCGAGGTCGAGCCGAAAACGCTACGGGTGTCGCGAAATCTCACCTTCGCCGCCCTCGCCGCCCTGACGGTGCAGGCGATCGAGATTCCGCTCGTCCGACCGCTCGCGATCCTTGCCGAGCAGCGTCGCTGGGGCGTCACGAGTGCACTCTCGCTGCCCTCATGGCTCGCCGCTGGTGTCGCGCTCCTCCTCCTCGACTACACCCTCTACGTCTGGCACGTGCTGACGCATCGCGTACCGTGGCTCTGGCGCCTGCACGTCGTGCACCACGTCGACCGCGACCTCGATGCCTCGACCGCGCTCCGTTTTCACGCCGCCGAGCTCGTCGCGTCAGTGCCGTGGCGCGCCGCGCAGGTGTTCGTGATCGGTGTCTCTCCGGACGTGCTCCTGCTTTGGCAGACGTGCGTCCTCGGAGCGATTCTCTTCCACCATGCCAACATCCGCCTGCCGGCGACGCTCGATCGCGCGCTGAGCTACGTCCTCGTCACGCCGCGGATGCACGGCATCCACCACTCCGCCGTCCGCGAGCACACCGACTCGAACTGGTCGAGCGGCCTCGCGATCTGGGACCGCCTGCACGGGACGTTCCGCGACGACGTCCCGCAGGAGGCGATCACGATCGGCGTGCCGGCCTACCCCCGTCCCGCCGACGTGACGGTTGCGAAGGTCCTCGTCTTGCCGTTCGTCCCGCAGCGACCGTCGTGGCAACCGCCGGCACATCACACGTGAAGGTTTCGCCGGACCAGACGTAGTCACCGTCGCCGCGAGGTGAGCGGTCGACTCGCAAACCACGCGGGTCAGGTGCGATCGAGTCCAGAACAATTTGACTTCGGCAGTCTTTCGTATTATCTTCGCCTCACTGGTTCTGATCGGGATCGATTATATTTCCGTATAGAACTCGCAGCGAACCGAGCACGTTATGCTTTTCACCTCTTGGCGACGCGGGCGACCAAAGATGTCGCGCCGCGGCGGTCACGCGCCGCGCGTGCGGCCGACGAGCCCATCGCCTCCGCACAGAGCAGCCGCAGCGACGCCGCGCAGCGCGATCGAAGCGGAGATCGAGCGCGAGCGGATGACCGAGCGCCGCCGCGTCGCGACGCAGATCGACATCGAGCTGCGCGTCGCATGTCGGATGGAGGCCGCGGCGCGCCGCGAGCTCGGCGACGCCGCGCGCGGCCTGTTGCAGCGGCGCGCGTATCGCAGTCTCGGATTCGTCCGTCTGAGCGACTACGCGCGCGAGCGGCTGGGAGTCTCCGCGCGCACCGTACAGGAGGCGGCCTGGGTGGCGACGCACCTCGACGCGTTGCCCGCCGTCGCGACGGCGTTCAACCGCTCCGACATCTCGTGGACGCGCGCACGCGCGCTCTGCGGCGTCGCCTCCCCCGACAATGAAGACCACTGGCTGGCACTTGCCCGGCAGTGCAGCGTGGAAGATTTCAAGCGCCTCGTGGAGTCCACCCGCCCGCCGCGCGACGTCCCCGCCGATCCCGACGACGACGCCGACCAGCTCGACGGTGAGCCCGCGCTGCGGCTGCGCTTCGCCTGCCCCGCCCGTCTGCGCGCCCTTTGGCGGCGCACGCTCGAGCTCGCCTCGCGCGCCGCGGGGGAGCCGCTATCCGACTGGCGCGCCGCGGAGATCATCGCCGCCGAGGGATTCTCCGGGCGTCCGGCGGGCGCGTCCCTCGGCGAGCGCGCGCTCCTCGCCTCTATCCGGCGCGCGGCGCGCGAGCGTCGCTCGACGGAAAAAGGCAGCGTCACGGATCGACCGGCCGCCGTCGATGCGGCGGTCATCTCCGAAGAGCCGACCGCCGAAGAACCGACCGCCACAGAGCCGCCCGCCGCCGATCCGGCGGTCACACCCCCGCCGCTCGTTCCCCCGACGCACGCCCATCCCTTCGCCCTCGATGCCCGCCTCGTCGCCGCGGCGCGCGCGGTCGGCACGAACGAGCCGCAAATCGGCCATCTCCTCCGCATCGTCGTCGGCCACCGCTTCTATCGCCTCTTCGGCTTTGCCTCCGTCGACGCCTACGTCCGCGAGCGCCTCGGAATCTCGACGCGCAAGGCGTGGGCGCTCCTCAAGCTCGAGAAGGCGACGCGCCGGAGCGACGCCTTCGCGCGCGCCTACCACGACGGCACGCTCCCGTGGGCGCGCGCGCTGGCGCTCCTCCCGGTCGTCGATCGCGAGAACGCCGCGGCGTGGGTCGGCCGTGCAGAGACCGTCACCGTCCGCCGTCTCTGCGACGAGGTGAGCTGGGTGCTCCAGGCGCGCGACACCGTCGGCACCGACATGTCGCTCGACCCGCCGCCGCTCGACAGTCGTCTGACGTTCCCTGTCGATGCGCCTCCGCCGACGCCGGCCGCAGCATCATCCGGGGCCGCACTGCAAATCGGCGCGCGTTTCGACGCTCGTATGCTCCGGCAGCTATCCGAAGTATGCGACGTCGAGATCCAGTTCCGAGCTCCGGCGTCCGTCGTGGCGCTTTTTCGGGACGTCCTCGACGCCTTCGCGTCGCCGGGAGCGCCGCGCTGGGCCGCGCTCGAAGGCCTGTTGCGTCACGTGATCGAATATTGGGAAGCAACGCCGCGGCACCGCGACCCGATCTTCGCACGCGACGGCTGGCGGTGCGCCGTGCCGGCGTGCAGCTCGCGCCGCAACCTGAACGATCATCACATCCTGTTCCGCTCCCGCGGCGGCACCAACGCGCGCTGGAATCGCATCGCCATCTGCGCCGCCCATCATCTGCACGGCATTCACGACGCCACGATTCGCGCCACCGGCACGGCGCCGGACCACGTCGAGTGGCAGCTCGGCGTTCGGTGGGGCGCGGCGCCGTTGCTCACGTATGTGGGCGATCGGATCTGTGAATCGTCGTCCGCGTACGAGGTGCGATCGGCTCTCCGCACCTGATGCGCCTTCGATCGAGTAAACGGCCTGCGCCAATCGGGAACCGCGGGCCGAGACCACCGCAGTGCCGAGAGCGCGATGCCTTCCTTCCGCGTCAGCGCTCGATGCGCACGGCCGAGTCGACGGCGGCGCCGAGGAAGCGGCCGCCGATCTTCGTGAAGCGGTCGGGCACATCGGTCACGAAGAACGACGCCGAGCCGGCGCCGTCGGCGCGCGCGAGGCCGCGCGCGGCGAGCGTCCGCTCGACCTCGCGCGCAGTCTCCGTGGCGGAATCGACGAGCTGCACCTCGGGGCCGAGATACTCGGCGATCGTCGCCGCGAGCAGCGGGTAGTGCGTGCAGCCGAGGACGAGCGTGTCGATGCGGTCTTTCGCTGAGACAGTCATCGCGCCGCCAGCCGTGCGCCGAGCGCTTGCTCGCGCGCCGGCGGCACACCGAAGACGCGCTCCCAGACGTCGGGCGTCTCTATGCAGAGGCAGAGTGGTACCGTCGGAATGCGTCCACGGGACGTTCCGCGACGACGTGCCGCAGGAGGCGATCACGATCGTACCTGCCTATTCGCGCGCGGCGGACGTGACGATCACGAAGGCCGCCGCCCTGCCGTTCGTCCGCCAGCGCCCGTCACGGCAGCCGCCAGCGTGAAATCAATGTCGCCGCCCGTTCGACGGCTCAATAGAACGCTGCCCCGCAGCGGTTGGTGGTGTCGTCGCAATTGTTCGAGCAGCAATCGGAGTTCACGTTGCAAGGAGTGTCCTCGGGCGCGCCCCCATCGACGCTCGGATCCGTCTTGTCCTGGATGACCGTCCTATCGTTCGCCCCACTATCGAAGCACTCGTTGATCGCTTGGAGCGCCAACTCCATTTCGCCGATTCGGATGGGATCGGGTGCCGTGAACGCCGTACCGCACGTGTCGCTGCAGACTCCGGATCGTGTACAGTCGGCGCTGAGGGCTTCATCAGTCTGAGCGATCAGATCGTTCACCGTGGTGAGGCCGTCCTCCAAACCGGCGGCTGCGCCCTGCTGTTGTTGTGAGCTGTTGTCGATCACACGACCACCGCCTTGCGCCGCGGGGCACGTGCCGCCTGGGCATTGCGAATTTCCCGTACATATCAGCCCGTTCCTCGTCCCCCCGGAGCACCGCCAGCCGGACTGGCAATTCAGGTACGGCAGACTGGCGCTCGGGCTCGGATCACATTGTCCGCGATTCGTCGTGCTCTCGAGGCACGTGCAGAGTCGCGATGGGAGCACGAAGTCGCCGAAACCAGCTGGAGTCAGTCCGCCCTCCGACAGCATGACGTTCAGTTTGGCGGCGATCGCCTGTCCGGCGAGCGTGCCCGCGCCCTGACCGCCGGACTTCCCGTCGCACGCGCCGCCGGGGCATTCGCTCGTCGTCGAGCACGGCGCCGCATCGTTCGTCCCGCCCGCGCACGTCTGCGGTGCCTCGTCGAAGACTCTGGAACAATCGTTCCGAATCGTCATGAACGTCGGATAGTACGTCGGAAGCGGCGGGTGAGGCGTCGCCGGAGCCGTCGGCGTGATCGCAGGCGATGGCTGGCAGAAGTCCGTGCTCGCATCCGGATGGCCGCAAAGGGCAGCCGGGTAGCCAGCAACGGCCGGGTCGACACTGTTGCACGACGGGTCGTTGCACGAATGCGTATCGTGGCAACCCGCGACGCATAACGTCGATCCGTCGTCACACACCGCCGGCAAGAAGCACTCGAGCGCTGCCTGATCTTCGATCGTGAGGGAGCGGATGCCGGGCGCGCCGATCGTGACCGGAAGGATCGTATTCACGGTGACGAGTCCGCTCGGGCCATTGACTCGCGCGAGGGTCGAATCGCCGTATTCCTCCTGGGTGACGGTGTTGAAATGCAGCGGCGTCGGTAACGGCGTCGGCGCGTCGGCACTCGCGAGCCGCAGAAGCAGCGTCTGGTCGCCGACGATGTTGTTCGCGACGTAGCTGCCTTTTGCCCGCAGGCTTCGATGCATCCGGAGATCCGCATAGGGCGCGTTCAGGGCCATCGCGACGTGGGTGGCTGGATTGAAGATGACACTCGTGCACCCCGTCGCCTCCTTGCCGCACTGGGTATTGACGATGATGTCGTTCGGGTTGATGGCGGAACCGGGCGCCGGCCCGAAGCTCGCGAACTCCTGCAGGTAGAATTGGCTCCCTTGCGCCGTCGCGTCGACGTTGATCGTGCACGGGACGGCGCCGACCCGGACCTTCGCGAATCGGTCGAGAACGAGCGTTTCGAACTCGTACGTGTGGCTGTCGTCACCTCCGGTGCACGGAAGATCGAGCTCTCCCTTCTTCTGGACGGTGATCGAGTTGTATCGGCCGGGGAGCAGCGTGCAGGACGACGGCGGCGTGGGACCGGGACCGTTCGTGACGCATTCGATGGGCTCCGGGTCTGCGCCGACTTGCAGCGTACCGGGGACGCAGTGGCCACCACCTGGGCACGCCGAATCGTCCGTGCACGTCGCGTTGTCGTTGCTGCCGCCGCTGCAGATCTTGAGATTCAGATCGGGGTTGAACGTCGGCAGCGGAGCGGGGCTCAGGATCGGATTCGCCGAGCTCGTGAACATGTACCGATGAGCAGGGTACACGCTCGGGCAAGACTCTCCGTCGGGACACGCCCGAACGAACCCGTCGAAGTCCGACGTCGACGTCCAGAGATTGAAAATGCTCGTGCTACTCGTCCCCGACGGCGGGTTACTGATGTCCATGTCGACGGACACGGTCGCGGACCCGTCGGGCATGAACACGGTGTTCCCGAGCTTGAGGGTTTGGCCCTGCACTGGATCGTTCACGCCGATGTTGCCTTCGAAGACGAATGAGCCATCGTCGAGGCTGATCCCTCCTTCGGCGCCGGTCGCGGGGTTATCCACCACTAGGGCGACGTAGCCCGTCGGCGGGGGCGATACGGTCGATGTCGGCGTCGGCGTCGCCGTGGGTGTCAGGGTTCCTGTCGGCGTCGGTGTCGGTGTGCGGGTCCTCGTCGGGGTCGTCGTCGCCGTCGGCGTCAATGTTGGCGTTCGCGTCGGTGTCGCCGTCGCCGTCACTGTCGTCGTCGGTGTAGGTGTTGCGGTGATTGTCGGCGTCGATGTCCGCGTCGGCGTCACCGTCGGCGTCAGTGTCGGTGTCGCAGTCGCCGTGACTGTTGCCGTCGACGTCACGGTCGGCGTCGGCGTGGCGGTCGGCGGCTGAGGCGTCACCGTCGGAGTGGGCAACCTTCTGTAGGCGCACGACGCATAGACGTCGCCGATCTCTTCCACCTTCGCTTGGGTGGGATTGTTGCGGTAGCCGCCGAGCTGCACGCTGTCGACGTCGGCGGTGCACGGCGGCGTCGAGCAGTACCCCCAGGGGCCACAATTCGTCAGCGAGCATTCGAGATCGTCCCACCGATCGAAGCTCGTCGTGAGATTGAGCGCCCCCGAGCTCGGAATATTGACCTCGTTCGCGGTTCGGTCGATGCGCCGAAGCATCTCCCAGTTTCTGTTCACACCGCTCGGCCCTTTGGCGATCGTCCACGTACCACGACAACCGAAGAGCGTATCACTGCCCGTCATCGCGTCGGCGCCGCTGCTGAAATCGCCGATCGTGGCGAGGAATTTGCCGGTAGAGCTCGTTCCGTCGTTGGCGTAGCTGGTCGATGACGGCGGAACGTCACTCCAGCATGTCGCGTACGATGTGCAATTGTTGAAGACTACGGCGTCGGAATTCGTATAGGCCCCGATGCCGTCCGCGGTGCGCATGATGACGTGCCCGTCCATCCCGACGTACCCGTCGCTCGTCACGATGATGTCGTCGACGCGCAGCGGGTCACCGTTGAAATTGCTTATGTTTGGCGTTACGAAACGCAGGCTGTCCACTGGAGCCGTTCCCGTATCGACACTGTTGGTCGTTTGGTTGCTTCGTACGACGCCGTCGATGCGGCCCTCGACGACGTCGTCTGCCGTCGCATCCGCATCGATGCTGATCTTCATTTCATAGAGGTGCCACGCGTTGGTGGTGATCGTGTAGCCTGTGCCGACTTGGTTCACTCCGCTACGAAACGTCACTGAGCTTCCACTCTGGTTGTACCCGAACGATGCGAGGACGTTCCCGCCGGCGCGTGCCATCATGAACGTGCTGCCGGCGCACCCGGGACAGGAGCTCCCAATGTACACCCATGCGCTGATGTAAACGGTTCCGCTTGTGACCGGTGATCCCCAGGTCGGGGTCGAGAAGCCAGGGCCGGCACCTTTACCGACGATCGCAAACGCCGCGGCACCGCTGTGCTTCGTCGTGGTATCGATGTTTACGTCCAGGGAATCCGCGGTTTCGTATGGTAAGGCCTGAATCTCGGCGCCGCTCACCCAGATCGCACCCGCGGGGACGGCGTGCGCACGCTGCGGCCACAGCGCCGTCGCGAACAGGACGACGCACAAGAGGCACTTGATCGATCGTGTCGGAATGACCTCGACTCGCGTCCTCGGCGACACGCCGAGCTTCACACGGGAGATCTTGGCGACGGACTCTGCGAGAGCGATGCTCATGAGCGTCCCTTCCGGTCGGCACGCCGCGGCGGCGGCGATGCTGGTTGGGACTCGTGTCGACCGTTTCGGCGCCGGAGCGTCCGGCGCGCAAGCTGCGATGGCCGACCGATGCGCCAATCGAATGGAGGTCGTCAAGCGAAAAGTGATCGATGTGGGCACCGTGGCCGAGACTCGGGCCGACTCGACGACGATTTCCTGTGTCAGAACGGCGCGTACTGCACGATGTGACGCCGACGGCGGCCCCGCCATCAGCGCTCGATGCGCACCGCCGAGTCGACGGCGGCGCCCAGGAAGCGGCCGCCGATCTTCGTGAAGCGGTCGGGCACGTCCGTCACGAAGAACGACGCGGAGCCAACACCCTCGGTGCGCGCCAGGTGATGCGCGGCAAGCGTCCGCTCGACCTCGCGCGCGGTCTCCGTCGCCGAGTCGACGAGCTGCACCTCGGGGCCGAGATATTCCGCGATCGTCGCCGCGAGCAGCGGGTAGTGCGTGCAGCCGAGAACGAGGGTGTCGATGCGGCTCTGACGTAGGCTCGCGAGGTAGAGCGCCGCCGTCTGTCGCGTCACGTCGTTGTCGACCCAGCCCTCCTCGGCGAGCGGCACGAAAAGCGGGCAGGCGCGGGTGTAGATCTCGAGGTCGGGATCGAGGGCGCGGAGTGCGCGCGTGTAGGTGCCGCTCGCGATCGTCGCCTCGGTACCGATCACGCCGACCTTGCGGTTGCGCGTCGCCGCGACCGCGGCGCGCGCGCCGGGCTCGATGACGCCGATCACCGGCAGGTCGAAGCGCTCGCGGACGGCGTCGAGCGCGACCGCCGACGCGGTGTTGCAGGCGACGACGATCATCTTCACGCCCTTGTCGACGAGGAACTCGGTGTTCTCGATCGAGTACCGCGTGACCACCGCCGCCGACTTCGTGCCGTACGGGTGGCGCGCGGTGTCGCCGAGGTAGAGCAGGTGCTCGCGCGGCACGCTGTGGAGGAGGCGGTGCAGCACCGTGAGACCGCCGACGCCGGAGTCGAAGATGCCGATCCCCGCGGCGGCACGCCCGTCGCTCTTCGTCGCCATCGCGTCCTGTCCGCGTTCGGTTGCGCTCATCGCGCCGCCAACATTGCGCCGAGCGCTTGCTCGCGCGCCGGCGGCGCGCCGAAGACGCGCTCCCAAACGTCGGGGGTTTCCATGCAGAGGTAGAGTGGCACCGTGGGGAGCGCCTCCGTGACATAGCGTCGGATCGTCCGATACATACGTACGCGCAGCGGCTGGAAGTCGCGCCATTTGCCGTCGACGCCGGGCACCTGCTCACCGGCGAGGAGCGGCGTCGACGGAAAACGCGCACGCATCACCGTCCGCAACGCCGGCGAGAGCCGCAGCGCTCCCATACTGACCCAGGTGAGGCGCGTCGCCGGCACCGCGCGTGCGATGGCCTCCACGAGGTCGCGGTAGCCTTCCTCCCATCCCGCATGCTCCAGCAGCGGATCGAGGTGCACGCCGACCTTGTATCCCGTTGCGACGACCCGGCGCATGGCGGCGAGTCGCGCCGCCACCGACGCCGTGCCGTGCTCCGCGATCGCCACCGCGCCGTCGGGCGCGAGCGACCACGAGACGACGACGCGCTCGCGCGGGTCCATCGTGACGAGATCGTCGACGGCATCGGTCTTCGTCTTCAGCTCGAGGAGGGCGTTCCGCCGCGACGCGAAGAACGGCACCAGGTCGAGGCTCAGGCCGGTCAGCGGGTCGAGGGCAAGGCTGTCGGCGAGCTCTCCGGTGCCGATGCGGAACTGCCGCTCCGGGTGGCGATCGAGAAGGTCTGCGACCTCGGCCAATGCCGCTTCCGGATCGACGTATGCCGTCAGCGCCGGGTTGTCGGCGAGATACTCCTGGAGAAAGCAGTAGCGGCAATCCATCGGGCAATTCGAGGCGAAGGTGAGCACGAGATAGTTGCAGCACGCCATGCCGCGCGTGCCTGCCGGGCAGTGCTCGAGAAACGTGCCGCGGCGGCGGGCGAAAACGAGGCGACGCTTCGCCGCTGCGAAGTCGCCGCCGAACCGCGCGCGTGCGCGCCCGAAGTGCGGGTCGTCGACGACGGTGACCGGCACCTCGGGCGCGCGGCCGCGACAGCGACGCACCATCGCCGTGTCCTCGCAACCGCGCTCGATCAGGATCTCCTCGGGAACGAACACGAACGTCGTCGTAGCATCGCGCGCCGGCATCGTCACGCCTCGTCGAGCAGCGCGAAGAGCCGCTCGACGTCGCCGCGATCGATGCGCTCCCGCAGGCGCTCGAGCGCCGTCGCGAGCTCGGCGGCCGAACGGGCGCGAATCGTCACCGTCGCCGTGCCGCCCTCGAGCGCCGGCGGCGCCATGATCGTGACCGACGCCCCGCAGTCCATCGCGCGCAGCTGCGCGGCGATCGCCTGCTCGCGCGCGGCGAGTCGCGGGTAGCGCAGCCGCCGCAGGCGCTCCTTCCAGCGTTTCAACCGCTCCGGCGCCGACCCGCCGCCCGCGAGGATGCGACGGAGCTCGGGGTCGTCGAGCGTCACCCCCGGCGAGATCCCGTCACGCGCCGCGATGTCGTCGAACCAATCGAGCATGTCGCCGAGGTGTCGCGCGCTCGGCTTGAACGCGTCGACGATCGCGGCGAGCGCCCCGCGCGCATCCGCGGCCCACGTCGCCGTCCGCGCCGCCAAGAGCTCGTCGCGCGTCACGACCGCCTCCGCCGGCAACCGCCGCGCGCTCTCGTGCGTTGCCACCGGCGACACGTCACGTCCGCGCTCCCGACGCCCCGCCGGCGCGATGAGCGACCGATGTGACCGCCGTCGAATCGACGAACACGTCGAGCGCATCAGCGAGCCGCCGATACCGCTCGCCCTCGTCGCGCTTGCCACGGCGCTCGGCCCCGGTGGCGAGGATGGCGTACTTCGCGCGCGCGACCGCGACCGCCGCGGCGCGTTCCTCGTCCGCCAGCGGCACCGTCGCGACCAGTTTCGCGAGCGCGGCGACACGCCAGCGATCGAGACCCCACGTCGAGCGCGAGAGCTGGCCGGGATGGCCGCCGCGCTTCACGACCAGCGTTTCCGGCACCAGCCCGACGCGCTCGCGTGCGGTGATGCGCAGCCAGAGCTCGTAGTCCTCGCAGACGGGAAACGCCTCGTCGAAACCGCCGTGCTCCGTGAAGAGCGTGCGCGACATCACCACCGCCGACGGGCTCACGAGGCAGCGCTCGAGGCCGCGCAGAAAGAGATGCTCCTCTTTGCGATGCCACGCGCGCGGGTTGCGATGGCGGTCACCGTCGATCCAACGCTCCTCGGTCTGCGCCAGACGGTATCCGGGATGCTCCGCGAGCCAGGCGATCTGTCGCTCCAGCTTCGCCGGCAGCCAGAGGTCGTCGGAGTCGAGGAACGCGACCCAGCGCACGTCGAGAGCGGCGGCGCCGGCGTTGCGTGCGGCGGCGACGCCGCGCGGCGGCCGGCGGGTGGTCGTGGGCAGTTTCGGCCCGTCGGTGGCGGCGAGGCGCAGGACGCGCGCCGACACGTCGAGGCCGTCGAGCGCCGCCTCCGCGGCGGCGGCGGAGCCGTCCTCCGAGCCGTCGTCGACGACGACGATGCCGAGATCGCGATACGTCTGCGCCAGCACCGACGCGATCGCCTCCACGACCATCGCCGCGCGGTCGCGGACGGGGATTACGACGGCGACGTTCGGCATCGCATGCTCGCGTCGAGCGTCATCGCTTCGGTGCCTGCGTCCACGTCGCGATCGCGCGCCACACCTCGTCGACCCCCTCACCGGTGACGGCGGAAAACGCCACGACCGGCACCGGCGCGGCGTCGAGGGCGCGCTCGGCGCGGGTGCGCTCGGCGCGTGTCAACTTGTCGATCTTCGTCGCGACGACGAGCGCCGGCACCTCGAGCTCGGCGACGAAGTCCAAAAGCGCGTGCTCATCATCCTCGAGGCCGCGACGTACGTCGACGAGGAGGACGATGCCGGCGAGGGTGCCGCGCGTCGAGAGATAGCTCTCGACGAGCGGGCGCCACGCGGCGCGCGACGTCTTCGACACCCGCGCATACCCGTAGCCGGGCAGATCGACGACGGCGAAACGATCGTCGACGGCGAAAAAATTGAGCTGCTGCGTCCGCCCCGGCGTCGAGCTCGTGCGCGCGAGGCCGCGCCGTCCGAGGAGGCGATTGATCGCCGACGATTTGCCGACGTTCGAGCGTCCGGCGAACGCGACCTCGGGAAGGCGTGGCGGCGGGAAGCGGCCCGGCTCGGTCGCGGCGCCGACGAACTCTGCGCGCGTGACCTTCATCGTGTCTCCGAACGAGCGGTCCTCGGCCGCGGCGGCGCGGCAGCGCGACGGCGTGGACGCGTACGCAGCGCCACGTACATCTCGCGGCTCCTCATCGCCGTGCGCCGACCGGCAAAAGCCGCGGCGGCTCGGGCGCCGCCGGTCGCCCTGCACGTCGCGCATCGGCGAGGCGCGCGAGATCCGCCTCGACTCCGCGCCGCAGCGCCGCGAGATCGACGCCGCCATGGTCGTCGGCGTACGGAGCGAGCTTGGCGAGCCCCATGCCGAGGAGCTTCTCGCCGCCCGGATGTCCGGCCGTCAGCTTGTGGTACCCGACGGCGATTTGAATCAGCCCCAGGACGAAATCCCAGTCTGCCCCGTCCGTCTCGTCGAGCAGCTCTTCGAGCGCCTCGTGGCACTCGAAGAACCGCCCGGCGTTGTACTCGCGGAGGGCTGCCTGGAGCCCCGGAATCACGAGGCCTTCTATGACGCTTTCGCCTACGACGCCTTCGGCGCCCCCATGTCGCCCGACTTGATGCCCTTGTCGATGCCGGCGACGAGGTTGTCGAACGCTTCCTTGATGGCTGTCTTCTGCACGCTCACCGGCGCCGGAATGTTGACCTTGTCCTTCTGCGTCGCCTTGTAGGTGATCAAGGTCGCTTTGCCGCCGTCCGTCGGGACGAGATCGTACTCACCCGTGATGTCGGCGAGGGAGCTCTCCAGCGTCTTGAACTTCACGACCTTCGTCGATGGCTGCATCGTGAGCTCCATCGTGAACGCCTGGATCTGACCGAGGGTCGACACGCGGTAATCGACGACCTTGGTGTTGCCCTCGTCCTTCACGAGCTTCGTCTGCTGGTACTGCTCGCTGTATTTCTCGAGCCGCTCGGGCGTCTGGAAGCCCTGCCACACCTTGTCGATCGGCTCGTCGACCTTCTTCGTCAGACGGATGGTGAACGTATCGCCGTTCTTCTCGAGGACGTCACCTTCCTCGAGCTTCGGCGAGCATCCGGCGACCACGAGCGCGACGACGGCCGCCGTCGCCAGCCACCGTCCGATACGCCGTCCTGTCCCCTCGAGTGTCGTCGATTCCATGCACGTCTCCTCTCGTTGGCGAAACGCCTCAGTAGGCCTCGCCGCGTCCACTGTGGTCCCGCTCGCGCAGCGGCTCTTCGCGCGGCGGAGGCCGGTACTCGTCGCGCGCCGGCTCGCTGTCGTCGCCGCCGCCGCTGAAGTTGATCGGCTCGTCGCCGCGCAGCATCGACGGCGTGACGACGTACGTGCCGCCGAGCGACGGCCGCCAGATCGAGGTCGCGATGTCGGTGCGGCCGCCGGTGAGCACGAACGCGAAACCGCCGGTGATCCCGCCGAGCGTCGCATAGACGACCTTGACCGGCATGTACACCAAATCGATCAGCACGGCGCCGAGGCCGATGCCGAAGTCGTTGGCGTATTGCGGCGGCTCGGCCGCCGTCGCTGCGCGCGGTGTCGCGAGCGCCATCGTCACGACGAGCATCGCGGCGAATCGCCGCGCCCCCCGCCACGTCCCGCGCCGCGCAACAGCGACCTCGCGTCCGCGCTGCACGCCCGGTATGCCCGCTGCCGTTCGATCCATTCCTTCGATCCGATGTTCCGCTGTTTCCATCACGCCCATCATTTGGCCTCCTCCCGTCGTGATCATCCTTCCGTACGCACCACGCTGCCTGCGGGGAGCACGCGCAAGAGATGCTGCAGCGCGCGCTCGACGTAGGCGGCGTCCTTCGATTCGAGCGTCACCTTCACCATGTAATCGGGATCGCCGATCTTCGGATACGATCCCAGCATCAAATCCGGAAACTCCCGTAGGGTATCATCGAGGAACTCCGCGATCGTCCCTTCCCCCACTCCCGTATACACCACCTTCAGGCAATAGGGCGTCGTCTCGAACCGCGGCTTCAGGGAGAGGAACTTCTGACGGAAGATCTCGGGGATCCCCGGCAGGATGTAGATGTTCTCCACCTTGATCGTCGGAAAGTTCAAGTTGACGTCGGCGATCAGCTCGGCGCCCTCGGGCACCTCCGCCATTTTGAGTCGCGCGCGATTGATCTTGTCACCGTAGAACGTGCGCAGCTTCGACTCGATGTCGGGATGGAGAATGACCTTGCGCCCGAGGCCGCGCGCGACGCCCTCCATCGTGATGTCGTCGTGCGTCGGCCCGACGCCGCCGGACGTGAAGACGACGTCGTACGTCTCGTGGCAGGTACGCACCTCGTGCGCGATGAGATCGAGCTCGTCGGGGATGACCGCGACGCGCTTCAGCGCCACACCGAGGCCGCGCAGCTCACCTGCCAGGAACGGCGAGTTCGTGTCGGTGATTTTACCCGACAGGATCTCGTTGCCGATCATGACGGCGGCGGCGGTGAGCTCGGCCATGCGACGTCAGATCGAGATCGCGCCCTTGCGGAACTCGCTCACGCCGAGACGGACGTTGACGAGGGCCGGCTTGCCGGCACCGAGCGCGCGCTCGAGCGCGGGTCGGATCTGGTCCGGCTCCTCGACGTACTCCCCGTGGCCGCCGAGCGCCTCGACGACGCGGTCGTAGCGCGTGAAGTCGAGCTTGGTCGCGACCGCGCGCTCCTCGCCGTAGAACTCGACTTGGCCGCGACGGATCTGCATCCACGCCGCGTCGTTGCCGACGACGCCGACGATGTTGATCTTCTGGCGCACGCAGGCCTCGAACTCCATCCCGTTGAGGCCGAACGCGCCGTCGCCGTACATGATGAGGACGTTGCTCTCCGGACGGGCGAGCTTCGCCGCCATCGCATAGCCGGGACCGACGCCGAGCGTGCCGAGCGGGCCCGGATCGAGCCACTGGCCGATCTTGGCGATGCGCAGCACCGACGCCGCCGTCGCGACGAAGTCGCCGCCGTCACCGACGACGATCGTGTCGTCGTCGAGCACGTCGTCGATCACCTTGCAGAGCCGCAGCGGATTGATCGGCGACACGTCCGACGTCATCTCGGGCAGCATTTGCTCGAGCCGCGCGGCTTCCTTCGTGCGTAGCTCGCGCACCCACTCACGGACCGCGGCGCTGCCACCGGAACCGCTCGCGAGCGCGGTGAGCTGCGCCATCACGAGGCCGGTGTCGCCGACGATGCCGACGTCGACGTGGCGGTTGCGGCCGATCTCGCCGCCGTCGAGGTCGACCTGGATGAGCTTCGCGTCGGGATTCAGGTGGCTCGACCGTCCGTAGCCGAGCCGGAAGTCGAGCGGTGTGCCGAAGATGAGGATCACGTCCGCGGCGCGGAGCGCGTCCTTGCGCGTGCGATGGAAGTAGTAGGGGTGATCGGGCGGCAGCGAGCCGCGCCCTTGGCCGTTCACGTACACGGGAAGCCCGAAGCGCTCGACGAACGGCTCGTACGCGTCGCGCCGCTTCGACCAGAAGAGCTGGCTGCCGACGAGCGCGACGGGCCGCTGCGCGTTCCGCAAGAGCTCGTAGGCGCGCTCGACGTACAGCGGATCGCCGCCGATCGTCGCCTCGGTGCGCGAGCCGGTCGGGAAATCGACCTTCGCCTCGTCGACGCTGTCGAAGAGAAAGTCGACCGGCATCTCGAGGAAGACCGGGCCGGGCACGCCGGTCGTGGCGACGCGGAACGCGGTGCTCACGTACTCCGCGAGGCGACGCGACTCCGGCACCGAGTGCGCCCACTTGGTGATCGGCCGCATCAGGTCGACGTGGTTCATGTCCTGCAGCGAGCCCTTGTCGCAGAGCGCGTGCGGCCCTTGGCCGCCGATGATCAGCATCGGGATGTTGGCGCGCCACGCGCTCGCGACGCCGGTGACCGCGTCGGTGAGCCCCGGTCCCGCCGTGACGATCGCGACGCCGGGGTGGCCCGTCACCCGCGACCAGCCGTCGGCGGCGTGGGCGGCGGTCTGCTCGTGGCGGGTGTCGACGACGCGGATGTTCTCCTCGATGCAGCCGTCGTAGATCGACATCACGTGCCCGCCGCAGAGCGTGAAGACGTGCGACACGCCCTCGTTCTTCAGCGCGCGCGCAACGATCCGACCACCGTGTAGTTGGCTCATGAAAACGCTCCCGGTCCGCGATGCAACCGCGGCACTATATTCACGGGTTTCCGCGCCTGGCAAGGCGGCGGAGGCACTCGCCCAGGTGGTCGCCAACATCTACGAGTCTTGCTTCGGCGTGCTTCGGCGCCGTGCTATGCATCGATCATGAAGCCAGCGCGTCGTCGACCGGCGACCTACGACGATCTTCGGAAAGTTCCGGAGCACATGGTGGCCGAAATCATCGAGGGCGAGTTGGTCACGAGCCCGCGCCCCGCGTCACGTCACGCGTTCGCATCGTCGGTGGTGCTGAGCGATCTCATGGGCCAGTTCCACGGACCCGGCGCCCCAGGTCGACTCGGGGGTTGGTGGATTCTCTACGAACCGGAGCTCCATCTGGGCGCGGACGTGATCGTGCCCGACCTCGCCGGATGGCGACATGAACGCATGCCAGTCGTGCCGGATGTCGCCGCGTTCGAGCAGGCGCCGGACTGGATCTGCGAGGTTCTCTCGGCGAGCACCGCGCAGATCGATCGCGGCCGCAAGATGCGCATCTACGCCCGTGAGGAAGTCGGACATCTCTGGCTCGTCGACCCGCTCGCGCGAACCCTCGAGGTGTACCGCCGCGAGGGCGAACGATGGGTCGTCACGGGCACGCACGGCGGCGTGGCACGCGTCCGTGTCGAGCCCTTCGATGCGATTGAGCTCGACCTCGCACGGTGGTGGCTCGAGGCGTGAGGCGCACGGCGCTGCTGCCGGCATTCGCGAGGGTTGTCACGCTCGCGTCGTGAGCCGCGCGGCAATTTTCGTGAACTGCTCCAACGCCGCCTCCAGATCGTCCGCAATCTCGGTCGCGATGACATCCGGGGCGGGCAGCGAATCGGTGTCGGTGAGGCTCTTGTCCTTGATCCAAAAGAGGTCGAGGCTCAGTTTGTCGCGCTTGAGCAGCTCGTCGTACTCGTAGCGGCGCCAGCGACCCTCAGAGCTCGCGGCGCTCCAGGTCTCCTGGCGCTCGTGCATCCGGCCGGGCTTGTAGCAGGCGACGAATTCGTCGAAGTCGCTACGCTGGATCGGCTTCTGCTTGAGCGTGAAGTGCTGGTTGGTGCGCAGGTCGTAGACCCAGAGCGTGTCGGTCCATGCCTCCGCCCGTCCCTCCTTCTTGTCGAAGAAGATGACGTTCGCTTTGACGCCCGGCGAATACCAGATGCCGGTCGGTAGGCGCAGGAGCGTGTGGACGCGGCACTTCTGCAGCAGGTTGCGGCGTACTTTCTCACCGGCACCGCCCTCGAAGAGGACGTTGTCCGGCACCACCATCGCCGCGCGACCGTCGATCCTGAGCAGCGTGTAGATGTGCTGGACGAAGTTCAGCTGCTTGTTGCTCGTCGAGGTCCAGAAATCCTCGCGGACGACGACCTGATCTTCCTTTTCAGTGTCGCCTTCCTCGTTCACGAACAGCAGGCTCTGCTTCTTGCCGAAGGGTGGATTGGCGAGGACGACCGAATACTCGCGGCTCCACGCCGCAGCCAGGCTGTCGTGCCCGGTACGGACCACGACTTTGTCGCCGCCGATACCGTGCAGGTAGACGTTCATCGCGCACATGCGGCCGACCTTGGGCGAGAGCTCCATGCCCTCGACCAACTCTTCCTGCAGCGCCCGCTTCTGATCGCCGTCGAGATCTGCCGCGAAGCGGTCGAGCACGTACTGATACGCGTTGCAGAGAAAACCGCCGGTGCCCGCCGCCGGGTCGCAGACGGTGTCTTGCGGGGTGAGTCGCGTCACCTCGCACATGGCTTGGATCACCGGCCGCGGCGTGAAGTACTGCCCCGCCCCGCGTGACGATTCCTGCGCCGAGCGCGCGAGCAGCTCCTCGTAGATCGTGCCCTTCACGTCGACCGGCAACGACAGCCAATCCACCTTGTCGAGCAGGTTGACGATGAGCTGCTTCAGGAGCGCCGGATTGTGGATCTCGCAGCGCGCGCCCTTGAAAATCACGCCGAGCATCCCCGGCTTGACCCCCAGCTTCTCCAAGCTCGTCCGGTACTGATCCTCCAGCACCGCGCCGTCGAGCGGCAAGAGCGCCTTCCAGCCGAGATCCGGCGGGACGATGGCTGCCCGGTTGTACGGCTCATCGGTGAGCTGGTCCGCCATCTTGAGGAAGAGCAGCAACGTCAACTGCTCAACGTACTCGAAGCAGGAAAGCCCGGCGTCCTGCAGGACGCCGGCGTAGCTCCACGCGCGCTTGCCGATCTGGGATGCGTCCATGATGCGGTCTCGGAGGCGTCAGGCAGCGACTTCGACCATCGCGTAGAAATCCACCTGTCCCGCGGTCCGGCGCGGTTTCACGGCACGGTGCCGCGGGGCGGGAATCTTGAGACCATCCTCCCGCATCCCGCAGAGGTGCATCTCGATCGCCTGTCCTATGCGCCGCAGGGCAGAGTCGATGGTCTTGCCAGTCGCAACGCACCCGGGCAGGTCGGGAACTGATGCCCCCCAGTCGCTCCGCGTCTCCTTGTTGATCCGAACCAGGTACTGAACCCTCTTCATCGAAGCTCCTTCACGCCGGCCTGCCGCCGGACGGAGGCCAAAGTCCCCTGGGGCATGTCGTCACCGGGATGGCCGCTGACGGTGACGCGGCCCGGCTTCGTCGGATGCTTGAACTGTCGATGGCTGCCTTCCGTCGCGACCGATCTCCAGCCGTCCGCCTCCAGTCGGCGGATGACCTCACGCACCTTCACGTCAAGAGAGTATCAGGTCGATCTCCGACGATCGACACTGAGCCAATCGAGGCGGCCAAGCGGGGCCGCAATCGCTTCCGCGCGCCGAAGAAGGAGCGCCTATGAAGCGGCGCGGCGACGACGACTGACGGGTGCCCGGCGGGCCTCGCGCTCGGCGGCGATGCGCTTCAGCAGTTCCGAGGCCGGTTCGTCGTTCGGATTCTGTGGAACGAGCTGGCCGGTGAAAGCATGGCGTAGGATGGCCTGCCGCAAGCTCTGCGCGCTCTTCAGCTTGGCGTCGAGGTCGGCTTCGAGGTGGTCGATCACGGAGAGCTGATCTTCGACGGCTTCGACGATGGCTTCTTGATCGCGCCTGCTGACTGGAACTGGGAGCTGAAGAGAATACAGCTTCCGGTGGGTGAGGCTAACACCACTGTCGTTGATACCCGACTTTCGCTTGTCTATTTCAGCGACGATCGACGGCGAATTGAGCACCAGCTCAAGGTATGCCGGTACTATGACCGACTCGTTGCACCGAAACCTGTAGACCGTATCGCACACCATTAAACGAGGACGCGTCCTCGTCACAAGGCAGGTTACGCCAGCCCTCTGCCGAGGACCCTTGCGCGTCATAAGCATGTCCCCCGGCCTGACCTCGATTCCCGCCCGAGGTTTCAGGTGGGATGGGAGTGGTTTACACTCCTCGTCGAGGTATCGCATCGATTGGACCGCCGTAGTCTTGATGATCGCCCATTCGTCCGCACGCGGTGCACGCGTCAAGCTGCATCGAGGACTCCACCCTTGTCCGATTTCACCGATCACATCAGACAACGGACGCAGCAGCACTTCGCCGGCCTGCTGAAAGGTCCAGTGTTTCACCGCCGTATTCAGCACCGACGCGCGATAGAGCTTCAGTTTCTCGCTTACCCGCTCCAGCGCCGCCACACCTGCATCGAGGTCGGAGAAGAGTTCGTCCAGCGCGTCGATGATGCGGGCTTGCTCGGCGAGAGGCGGAAGCGGGAGTTTCGATTTCCGAAGAAATTGAAAATGCCTGCTGTATCCTCGATCCTCGAACTTGAGGGCGCGCAGAAAATACCAGAGACACTTCGGATCCCAAGCAGCGGTCGAGCCGATCAACTTTACGCCATCGGCGCCGACGACGAAGGGCCAGTTGATCAACTTGAAGCGACGTGTGTGGTCACCAAAGGCAATGACCGGGGTCTTGCCCTGAAAGAGCATCGAAGGATTGTCTGAAAATCCGCCCACAAGGTCTTCGCCTTGATCAACAACCGGATACATCCCATTCTTCTGATAATACTTTCGCAGAAGCTTCCGGCCACCGTCGGGCACTGGGTGGCACGTCTCGATGAAATCCGCCAACAGCCAGCCACTGGGGACCGCGCCATTACCAACGACTTGTGCTTTCAAGTCCTCCGTCATGCCGCCAACTTCTCATTCAACTCCGCCAGCAGCGACTTGAGCTGCACGCCGAACAACGCATGCGCCTTGCCGAGGCTGCCCTGCTGGCTAAACCAGCCGGTCTCGAAGTCCGCCGGCTCGATGGCGAGGCTGGTGGCAATGTGCTCGGCCATGCGGTCGAGCCATTGCTCTTGCTCCGAGGTGAACCGAACACCGATCTGCCGCTGCCTAGCCTTCCAGACGGCGTAGTTGAGACGGACCTCTTCCGCGTACGATCGAAGAGTGACGGCCGGTTCAATGGCATGCCGCACGAGCTTGACGAGGTCGGCGAGCGACTCGCCCGCCAACCGCGACGCAGGCGACAATTCCGCCACGCTGAGAGCTTCCGTAGCTTCGAACGCCCGCCAGAGCTGGACCGGCGTGGCGCCGAGCGGCGGGCGGGCGAGCGCGTCTTTCAACTGTCGCAAGTCCTTGAGTGACAACTTGAGCGGGCGGGTGCCGGCGTAGATCACTTGGAGAGCCGTAAGCTCGTCCCTGTGCGCGGCGATCCACGCTCGGAACTCCTGCACCTTGTTGCGGGCCTTCTCCACCGCCGCCGCGTCGAAGCCGGCATACAGCACGTCGTCGATGGTGTGGCGGTCGATAGTCTGCTCGTTCTGCTGGCGGATCTCGAGGATGCGGCGGCGGAAGGCGGCCTTGAGGAACGGCGTGGCGGCATCCTGCGCCAGTTGCTCGGCGGCTTGCCTCGTCTGTTCTTCGCTCGGCTCATCCGTGACGCCGGGCAGCTTCCTTGCAGCCTCTATCTGCGCGTCCGGGTCGCAGGCACTCAACAGCGCGTGCGCGAGATCGGGGAAGGACTTGCCGCCCGCCAAGTCCTTCAGTTCCGCAAGCTGCGACGGGCCGAACTCGCGCTCCAGTCGGGCAATACGTCCGGCGAGCGTGGTTAGCGCCTCGGGATCGGTGCCACCCTGCGCGACGTATTCGAGAACCTGTTCGAGTGTCTTCGAGGGCTGGCGATTCAGAGTGTGCGAATCGGTCTTGTCATGCTCGCACACGCCGACGGCGTCGACGATGATGAAGCGATCCTTGACCTTCGCGCTGGGGCTGACCACGCGCAGCTTGTCGGGCGAGATGACGCGCACCCCGCGCCCCTTCATCTGCTCGAAGAATCCGGCGGACTTCACGTTGCGCAGGAAGAACACGCACTCGATCGGCTTCACGTCCGTGCCGGTGGAGATCATGTCGACGGTCACAGCGATGCGCGGGAAGAAACTGTTGCGGAAGTTGGCGAGAATTTCGTCCGGAGTGAGGCTCGCGGTCTTCACCCACTCGGTGACGTCGGACTCGCTACCGTCGTCGTTCTTGACCTTCTTGGTGAGCTTGGTGAAACCGGTACGGTAGGTGATCTTCTGGCAGAAGTCGTTGCCCTCGGCGAACACCTCGCGCGCGAGGCGCACGATGTCGTCGGCGTGGGAGTCGTCTTTGGCGAAAATCAGGGTCTTCGGTACTTCGGCGCGGCCAGGGAACGCGTCGGGCAGCACCTTGTCACGGAATTGCTGAAGCACGGTGCGAATCTGGCTTTCCGAGACGACATCGCGGTCGAGTTGGGTGGCGGTGTAGGTCAGATCCTGGTTGAGCAGCTGCAGCCGCTCGGCGCGGGTGAGCTTGTGCCGCTTGTCCACGTAGACGCCGGTGTCGCCGGCTTCGATCGTGGCGCCCCGCTCGGTGATGCGGGTACGAATGCGGTAGACATCGAAGTCCACGTTTACGCAATCGGTCACCGCCTCGTCGTGTCCGTACTGCATGACGAGATTCTGATTGAAGAAGCCGACGGTCTTGCCGGCGGGTGTGGCGGTGAGGCCGACCAGAAAGGCGTCGAAGTACAGCAGCACCTGACTCCACAGCTCGTAGATGGAGCGGTGGCACTCGTCCACGATGACGAAGTCGAAGAACTCCGGCGGAATGCCGGCGCTGTAGACGACGTCGGGTGGTGCGCCGTGCCAGGGCTTGGCGGAGTCGAACGCAGAGCCTTCCTCGTTGCCGGCATCGAATTCGGCCTCGCCCTTCAGCATCGAGTACAGGCGCTGGATGGTGGTGATGACGACCTTCGCGGCCGGGTTGATCGAGTTCGTCTTGAGCCGTTGGAGCGTGTAGAGCACCGGGAACTTGCGCGGATCATCGGGCGGCTCGAAGTTGGCGAACTCGTCCTCGGTCTGCTTGCCGAGGTTGCCGCGGTCCACCAGAAACAGGATGCGCTTCGCCCCGCCGAACTTGAGCAGACGGTAGGCGACATTGACGGCGGTAAAGGTCTTGCCCGAGCCGGTTGCCATTTGGATCAAGGCCCGCTGGTTGGCCGCGCCGAAGGACTCTTCGAGCTTGCCGATGGCCCGCGTCTGCACTTTCCAGAGATGCGACGCATCGAGTTCCGGCAGCGCTTTCAAACGGGCGCGAAGCTGCGTCGGCTGCGCCATCCACTCCGCGAGCGTCTCGGGCCGGGGGAAGTTGAACACTTGCCGGCTGCGCGGGATAGGGTCGCGACCGTTCGTGAAGAAGATCACCGAACCGTTCGACTCGAACAGGAACGGGAGTGGACGCGTGTGGGCCGGGAGATTGTCGGGCAACCCGGCGGCGTACTTCGCCGATTGCGCTTCGACACCGGACAGCGTGCCCTCCGCCTTGGCCTCCACAGCGCCGATCGCTCTGCGATCGAGGTAGAGCAGGTAGTCGGCGAACCCGAATCCCGGCTTCATCGGAAACTCGCGCACCGCGATGCCGCGACCGGCAGTAAGGTCGATGTCGTCGCGGTCCTGCACGAGCCAACCAGCGGCAGTCAAGTCGGCGTCGATTTCGCGCCGGGCTTTCTGTTCAGGGGTTTCAGCCATCAGTCCCGTCTTCGTAGTGGCGGAGCGGCTAATTCGGCGAGGATAAGAGGCTCCTCGTGCGCCAGCAAGCGGCGAGTCGATCTCGTCCCATGCTCGCGCCAAAATGACGCGAGGTCCGCGCGCCAACTCTCACGCGCTGAGTCTACGAAATGCTGATGTCGCGCAGATCCTCGAACTGCGTCGCGAGGTACTCCTTCAGGCGGCGCTTCACGCGGCTCTCGATCTGGCGCACGCGCTCGCGGCTGATGCCGTATTTGTCGCCGATCTCCTGCAACGTGAGCGGCTCCTCCGCGAGCAGACGCTGGTCGAAGAT
>JBGPOW010000015.1:0-38368 GCA_041488235.1 Binatia bacterium | reverse complement strand
GTCCCCTGCACCCCGCGTGCGCAAAAGGTTCAGTGCGCACAACGGGTGCAGGGGACGGCCCCCGCGTCTCGCCCGCCGCCTTACCGTCACGTGTCGTAGTGGCGACGCTCGATTCCGGCACGCTCGCACGCGGCGCGCACATCGCGACTGAGAAGCGCGGCGAGCTCACGGTCGTCCTCACTGGCGCCGGCATGACTGGCGCCGGCATGCGCGCCGGGATGGCAGTACAGCTCGCTCACGCCGGGTGGAAGCGCGCGAATCACGTTCAGAACGTACCGCTCGTCGACGGCGCCGGTCTGATGATGACCGTAGACACGGTCGGCGACGCGCAGACCGTGGTCGTGCGCGATCCTGACGGCACGACGGCACAGAATCGAGAAGATCGCCGCCTCGACGAGCTTTCGTGGTGCATGGCGGCGGTCGAACGCGAGCGCCGGACCGAGCGGGTCGCGCGGGATGCGGACCGCCGGGACGCGGTACTCGCGCGCCAGCGCGGCGACGATCGGGAACACCGCGGGATGCACCTGAAAGTCGAGGTGCGCGTCGAGATGTCGCGGTACGCGCCCTGCCGCGAGGCACCGTTCGATCTGTGCTCGCAGCTCGGCGTGCAGCTGGTCGCGGCTCGTGCGTGAGGTGGCGAGGCGCAGGCCCTGTCCGATCGGGCTCGCCGGGAATCGTCCGTCGCCATCCACGAGCTCGGATACGAGACCCGCTGGCAGCACGGCGCGTCCCATGACGAACGTCAGATGGATGCCGACCGCGAGCTCGGGAAAGTCACGGGCGCGCGCCAGCGCGTCGTCGGCGGCGGCGCCGCCCGCCATCCAGCTGGTGCCGGTGAGGACTCCGTCGCGCGCCGCGCGCACGACTGCCGCGTTGACGCGAGTCGAGATGCCGAAGTCGTCGGCGGTGATCGCGAGCTGGCGCACGCCGCCGTCACGCCACGTTCCGCAGGCGCCGTCAACGTCAGCCCGACGTCGAGCGATTTGAGCGTGCGTCGAGCGATTCATCACGCAAAAAAGGTATGGCCGCCCCGATTGACGCGTGAAGCCCAGCGGCGTACCTCTCCGCGCGGGGGGCCACGCATGAAGCGAACGCTGTTCCTGAATCCGCCATCGTACGACGACTTCGACGGCGGCGCCGGCTCGCGCTACCAAGCGACGCGCGAGGTCTGGTCGTTCTGGTACCCGACGTGGCTCTGTTATCCGGCGGCAATGATCCCCGGAAGCCGCGTGCTCGACGCGCCGCCGCTCGCGCTCAGCGTCGCCGACACGGTCGCGATCGCGCGCGAGTACGAGCTCGTGGTGCTGCATACCAGCACACCGTCCTTTCGCGTCGACGCCGACACCGCGGCGGCGATCAAGGCGGCGCGGCCCGACGTCACGATCGCGTTCGTCGGCGGCCATCCGACGGCGGAGCCGGAGCGCTCGCTGCGCGAGGCACCGGCGGTCGATGTCGTCGTGCGCAAGGAGTTCGACCACGCGGTCGTCGCGCTCGCGGAGGGGCGACCGTTCGATGCGATCGCCGGGCTCAGCCATCGCGACCCTACGAGGGCAGGTCGCGTCGTGCACAATCCTGAGCCGGCGCCGCTCGACTCCGCCGCGCTCGATGCGCTGCCGTTCGTGACCGACGTCTACGCGCGCGACCTCGACTACAAGCGCTACAACAGTCCATACTGCCACTATCCGTACGTGTCGCTCTACACCGGCCGCGGCTGCCCGGCGCGCTGCACGTTCTGTCTCTGGCCGCAGGTGACGACGGGGCACAGCTATCGCACGCGTTCCCCGGAAAACGTCTACGAGGAAGTGCGGCGGATGCCGCAGCTCTTCCCGGAGATGCGCGAGGTCTTCTTCGACGACGATACCTTCACCGCCGATCCGCCGCGCGCGCGCGCGATCGCCGAGCGCATCGGCCCGCTCGGCATCACGTGGTCGACGAACTCACGCGCCAACGTCGATCGCGAGACGCTGAAGGTGCTGAAGGACAACGGCCTCAGGCTCTTCGTGATCGGCTACGAGAGCGGCAACGAGGAGATCCTGCGCAACATCAAGAAAGGCGTGGGCGTGGAGCGCGCGCGGCGATTCACGCGCGACTGCCACGACCTCGGCATCATGATCCACGGCACCTTCATCCTCGGCCTCCCGGGCGAGACCCGCGAGACGATCGCCGAGACGATGCGTTTCGCGCGCGAGATGAACCCGTCGACGATCCAAGTGTCGCTCGCGTCGCCGTACCCGGGCACGCACTTCTACGACTGGGTGCGCGATCACGGCTACCTCGCCGTCGATCAAATGGTTGACACGAGCGGCTACCAAAAATGCGCCGTCAGCTATCCGTCGCTCTCCGGCGAGGAGATCTACGCGGCGGTCGAGCGGTTCTACCGCAGCTACTACTTCCGGCCGACGTACATCGTCGGCAGCGTGCGCAAGATGATGCGCGATCCACGTGAGCGACGTCGGATGCTGAGCGAGGGACGCGACTTCCTGCGCACGATGTGGCGCCGTCGTCGCGCGGCGAACGGCGCGCGCACGATGGGTGCGGATCAGACGTCGCGCCCGTCGGCCGCGGCGACCCCCACGCCGGTGGCTTGAGGTGACGGCGTGCTGACTCCTGCCGGCGCTGCGCGTGACGTCCTCGGCGTGCTGCTCGCGACGTCGGCGGCATACAACGTCGCCGTGTCGGTGGTCGCGGCGCGCTTTCGGCGCCGCATCGGAACCGCAGCGCCCGCCGCCGCCGACGCCTCGCGCGTGCACGGCATCGATGCCGCCCCCGGCGTGTCGATCCTCGTGCCCCTCGCCGGCCTTGAGCCGACGCTCGCCGGAAACCTCGCTGCGTATTGTCGACTGCGATACTCGGGAGCGGTGCAAATCGTCGCCGGCAGCCTCGATGCCGGCGATCCCGCGCTCGCCGTCGCGCGTGCCGTGCAGCGCGACCATCCGCAGGTCGACTTCCGTGTCGTCACCGCCGTCGGCAACGGCGGCGCGAATCGCAAGGCGGTGCTGCTCGAGGCGCTCGCGCACGAAGCGCGGCATCCGGTCGTCGCCGCGGTCGACAGTGACGTCCGCGTCGGCGACGATTACCTCACGCATGTCGTCAGCGCCCTGCAGCGTCCGTCCGTCGGACTCGTGACGTGCTACTATCGCACGCCGCGCCCGCACTCGCTGGCGCAAGCCTTCGAGGCGTTGTGCATCAACGCGGATTTCATCCCGTCGGCGATGGTGGCGACCGCGCTCGGGCGCGGCGATCTCGCGTTCGGGGCGAGCCTCGTCCTGCGGCGCGACACGCTGGACGCGATCGGCGGGTTCGCCACGCTCGCCGATTATCTGGCGGACGATCATCGGCTCGCCAAGCTCGTCATCGCGCACGGCGAGCGGGTCGTCGTCGCGCCGTGCGTCGTCGAGACCGATCCGAATCCGAGCGGCGTCGCCGCGGCGGTGCGCCATCAATTGCGCTGGGCGCGCACCACGCGCGTGTGCGCGCCGGTCGGTTACGCCGCGAGCGTCGTCACGCACGGCACGACGTTCGCGCTCGTCGCGATCCTGCCGGTCGGCCTGCCGGTGACGCTGCGACTGGGCGCTGTCGGCGCCGTGCTGGCATCGCGTCTCGTCGCCGCCGCGGTCGGCGGTCGCGCGATCGACGCGCGGCTCGGCTGGACGCTCTGGCTCGTGCCGCTGCGTGACCTCGTCGGCACCGCGCTCTGGATCGCGAGCTTCGCCGGCGACCGCGTCGAGTGGCGCGGACGGACATATCGCATCGGCGACAACGGGCGGCTGGTGCGCGTCGCCGTTCCCCCTGCCGTGGCCGCCGCCGTCACTCCGCCGGCAACGGAGCCGGTGGAGCGGCTGCCGGCTGCTTCCTGAGCCCTCCCGGCAGCTGAAACCGGCCGAGGATCAGGAGGCCGAGCAGCGACCAGGAGAGCTCGCGGATCCGGCGCAGCACGCCGACCGAGAGGCCCTTGGTCGCATCGAGGCCGAGCGCGGTGAAGATCAGCACCTTGCCGCCTTCCTGCGTGCCGAGCTTTCCTGGAACGAAGAAGAGCGTCGCGTCGATCGCAACCGACAGCACCTCGATCGAGAGCGCCCCCGTGAGCGTGACCGGCATCCCGAGCAGCCACAGCATGAGGCCCATCTCGAGCGCGCCGAGCGCCCAACCGACGAAAAACCACGCGCACGACACGAGGAAGGGACCGCGACGCTCGAGGTGCACACGCGCGATCTCGTCGTCGAGACGGCGGATGCGGGCGGTGAGATCGACGAGGCGCCCGCGGCGGTCGAGCTTCGTCGCGATGCGGACGAGCGGCGTGAACATGCCGCGCCGCTGCGCGACGACGAACGAGAAGACGAGCGCCGACAGCAGCACCGTACCGGTCACGAGCCCGATGCGGACGCTGCTCGCGAGCGGGACCGCCGCGAGCACGAGCACGAGTCCAGCGGCGACGAACACCACCTGGGCGACCGTCTGGCTGAGCTTCGCGACCGCGATCGACGTCGCGAGGTCGAGTCGTGAGGCGCGTCCCTCGAGCAGCCGCGCGCGCGCGAACTCGCCGCCGAGCGTCGCCGTCGGTGTGACGTAATTCACCGCGTCGCCGGCGATGCGCGCCGCCAAGAGTTGCGCGAAGGCCGGCGGCGGCCTGCCGGCGGGAAACGCCGCGCGCCAGCCGAGCGTGTTCGCGACGATCGCCAGGATCTCCTGGCCGATGATCGCGACGATGCCCCAGCCGACGAGGCGCAGGTTGGTGACGAGCGCGCTGCCGCCGAGGCCGCGCACGAGACCGGCGAGGAGGACGAGGCCCGCGACGACGAGCGTGCGCTCGACGATGCGCCACGGTCGCCGCGGCGCCGGCTGGGCTGCGTCGTCCAGCGTCTCAGCCGGCGACTGCATGCTCCTCCGTCGAGCCGCGCGCCGCGTACAAGACGAGGAAGACCGCCGCGAACGCATAACTCCCGACCGCCGCGCCCCAGAGGAACCACTGCAGGCGATCGACGAGGGCGAGCAGCGCGAGCACGTAGGCGAAGTCGCGGTTCATGAGCGCCTCGAGACCGTGCAGTACGCGATCGCGCAGGTGCGCACGCCACGATGCCGCGGCAGGACTCGGCGTTCGCCACTCGGTGCGGATCACGAGGAAATAGTACGAGAGCGCGCCGTCGAGCGCGAAGCCGCCGAGCAGGAGCGCCGCGAGCGCCACGACGTGGCCGTCGGGGGCGCGGCGCTGCAAGCCCACGGCGAGCGCGATGAAGATCGCGAGGTGGACGAGGTTGTCCGTCGTGACGTCGAGCTTCTGCCCGAACGCCGACTCGCGGAAGGTGAGGCGAGCGACCTCGCCGTCGCAGCCGTCGACGATCGCCGCGACGAGGAAGAGCAGCGTTCCGCACACGCCGCTCGCGTACGTGCCGCGGGCGAGCAGCGCGGCGCCGGCGAGACCGATCGCCGTGCCGATGAGCGTCACGTGGTTGGGTCGAAGCGGCGTCGCGCGCACGATGCAACGGCTCAAGCGGCACGAGACGCGACGGTCGACGAGGCGCGCGAGGGCGCCGTCGGTCGCCGCGCTCGCGGCGCGCAGCTCCGCGCAGAGCGCCCTCTCCGCGGCGAGCGTGTCGCGTCGCGTGGCGACGTGCATGCACGGCGCGTCGGCGCCGAGCTGCTGCTCCGCCGAGGCAGGCAGCACCGCGGCGAACGCTTTCGACGCATCGCCGGCGCCGAGCACCGCCGCGGGACGGTACCGGCCCGTGGCCGCGCCGAGGAGATCGCGGCCGCGGCAGCACGCGAGCAGCGGACGCTCGCCGTCGAGCGCGATCGTCGGCCGCTCGCCGGCCATGCTGGCGAAGGATCGCAACGCCTCGACGGAGACGAGCACGTCGGCCGCGACCATCGTGACCTGCGCGTCGGTGGAGAGGTCCACATGCTCACGGACCTCGACCGCCGCGCCGCGTGTCCGCGGATCGTCGACGATGCGCTGCAGGCGTGCGCGCCCGGTGTCGGCGAGGACGATGATGCGCGCGAAACCGGCGCGCGCCCCGGCAAACACCGCGCGCTCGACGAGCGACACGCCGGCGACGCGCGTCGTGCTTCGATCACCGGGCGCGAAGATCACGAGGACGGGCGGCGCGATCGCGGCGAGCGGCTCGGCCCCGTGTTGCAGTGCGCCGGAGGTCACGAGGCGGCCCGCAACGGTCGCGCGCGACTACGCGAGCTGCGGTCGAGAGAGTGGCTGTCGAAGCGCGTCGCCATGAGGATCTGCCTTGCACCGCACGCTCCCCGATCCCATAACGATCGTCAAGAGGAGACGATCCATGCCGTTCCCCGAGAGCGCCGCCTACTGGATCGAGCGTCTGCGGCTCGCGCCCCACCCCGAGGGCGGCTATTTTCGCGAGACCTACCGGTCGTTGGAGATCGTCGCACGCGCCGCGCTCCCGGAGCGATTTCCCGGAGCGCGCGCATTCTCGACGGCGATCTACTTCCTGCTCCCGAGCGGCGAGGTGTCGCGGTTGCATCGGTTGCGCTCGGACGAGCTCTGGCACTTCCACGCCGGCAGCGCGCTCGTGATCGCAATCCTGGAGCCCGGCAGCGGTGCCCGCGAGATCGTCCTCGGGCGCGATCCCGATCGCGGCGAGACGCTCCAGGCGGTCGTGCCGGCGGGAACGTGGTTCGGCGCGCGTGTGCGCGACTCGGGGTCGTTCACGCTCGCCGGTTGCACCGTCGCTCCCGGCTTCGACTATGCGGACTTCGACCTCGCCGATCGCGCTACGCTGCTGCGCCAGTTTCCGGATCAGGCGGCGCTGATCGCGCGTCTCACTTGACCGCGCCCAGCGGTGGCAGGGCCTCGAGCTCGAGGCGCAGGCGCGCGGGGCCCGGCAGGCCCGCCGTCGCGTTGATCGCCGGCGCTTGCGTCGCGGGCGCGCAGAAGATCGCGACGTACGTCGGGTGCACACGATCGCACGCGCCCATCGCGTCGATGACGTCGCCGAAGCACGGGCGGACGCGCGGCTCGCACGTGCCGGCGCCGGCTGCCGCGCACTCCGTGGAGCCGCTTCCCAACGTGCAGCCGCGGAACGGCGCGCCGGCGCAGACACCCTCGATCGGCGCCTCGCAACGCTCGTCGGTGCCGCATGTGCCCGAGGCGCAGTCGTTCGGCTGGCGCTGCTCGGCGCACGCGCAGTGGTCGGCGAGCCCGGGGCGGCGGAACGCGCACTGGCGCTCGGCGGCGAGACGAACGCCGCCGGTCGTGAGCGGCGCGAGGTCGATCGCGAGCGTGCCGACGGCGCTCGCCGGCGGCGGCAAGCAGTCGTTCGACGTCGTGCCGAAGAGCGTGCTCGCCGCGTTCGCGTCGCAGGGCTGCCCGGCGCTCGGACCGGTGTCGCAGCGGCCGTCTTTACGGCCGTCGTTCGCGCCGCCGTCGCCGACGCAACGTGGACAGGGCTGCGCCACCTCACGGCCCATGTAGACGGTCGACGTGAGCGCGAGGCGCAGCTCGCCGCAGCCGGTCGCCGGTTGGACGCTGCCGGCGAGCGGCGCCCGCAGCCGGCTCACGACACATGCCGGCACGCCGCCCGTCGAGAGCGGAATCGGCGCGCCGAAGATCGCGCCCGCGACCCCGCCGCCGACCGTGCACGACGTCGCCGACCGACAGTCGAGCGCGAGCGCGATCCGCTGCTCGCTCGGCCACGGCTGGCGATGCGCGATGCCGGTCCAGCCGAGGTCGATCGTCGAGCCGTCGCGTACGCGGTAGCGCGCCATGGTCGGTCGGGCGCTCGCTCGCGCCCTGCGGGACGCTCGTGTCGCGGTGTTTCGCGGCGCGCGTGCGCGCGCGGCCGGCGCGTGAGCGACGCTCGCGGTCGTAGCGAGGATCACGGCCAGCGTCAGGGTCCTCGCCGGCCCGCCGCGCACGGTGCGGCGGGCGATCACGTTTTTGCCAGGTGCTCGATCTCTTTCCACTCGGCGGCGCTGACCGGCATCACCGAGAGCCGCGGAAGGCGGACGAGTGGAAACGCGGCGAGGGCGGGGCGCGCCTTCAGCTCGGCGAGCGTGACCGGCCGCGCCAGCGGTCGCTTCGGCGCGACGTCGACGACGACCGCGCGCGCGTCGCCGCGCGCTTTCGGATCGGGGTACGCATCGGACGTCGCCTCGGCGATGCCGACGACCGCTTTCTCGTCACCGGTGTGGTAGATCAAGATGCGGTCGCCGCGCGTGACCGCGCGGAGGTGCTTCCGCGCGAGCGCGTTCGCGACGCCGTCCCACGTCGTCCGTCCGTCGCGCTCGAGCTGCGCGAACGAGTAGCTGCTCGGTTCGGTCTTGAAGAGCCAGTACGATGCCACGCCCGCTCCGGTGGTGTCGCGGAACCTAAGCGCAGCCGCCGCGCACCGTCAAACGATCGGCGGTGCGGGCGGGGCCGTAGCGGACCGCGCAGGAAACGAATTCCGCGCGTGCAACAGTGCATGCTAACGTCGCTCTGCGCCTGCATCGAACGCCGCGCGGAGGTCGAAATGGACGCCAAGAGCTCGCCCGTCCCCAGGTCGAGCGCCGTCGCATTGAGCGTGCTCGTGGCGCTCGCGATCGTCTCCCTCGGAATCCTGCACAATCCACTCGAACGCTACGGCTTCATGCCGCACGGCCACTGTTATCTGTGGAACCAGTCACTCGTGTGGCTGCATGTCACGTCCGACGCGCTGATCGGCATCTCGTACGTCGCGATCTCGGTGACGCTCGCGTACCTCGTCTACCGCGCGCGCCAGGACGTGCCGTTCGGGTGGATGTTGCTCGCATTCGGGCTCTTCATCATCGCGTGCGGGATGACGCACTTCATGGAGGTGTGGACGCTCTGGACGCCGGTCTACTGGCTCGCCGGCGACGTCAAGCTCGTGACGGCGGCGGCATCGGTCACGACCGCGGTCGCGCTGCCGCCGCTGGTGCCGCGCGCCCTCGACTTGATCGCCGCCGCGAAGCGGACGGAGGAGAACCGCCGCCTCGTCGAGCGCACGAATCGCGAGCTGAGCGCGCAAATCGCCGAGCGCGAGCGCGCCGAGGCCGAGCTGCGCGCCGCACGTATCGACCTCGAGCGTCGCGTCGAGGAGCGGACGGCGGAGCTCGCCCGCCTCGCCGAGGAGAACGGCAGGCTCTACGAAGCGGAGCGCGCCGCGCGCAACGAGGCCGAGACCGCGAACCGCGTGAAGGACGAGTTCCTGGCGACGCTGTCGCACGAGCTGCGTACGCCGCTCACGCCGATCCTCGCCTGGGTCCGCATGCTGAACCTCGGCGGTCTCGACGAGACCGGCGTCAAGAACGCGCTCGCGAGCATCGAGCGCAACGCGCGCTCGCAGGCGCAGCTCGTCGAGGACCTCCTCGACGTGTCACGTATCGTCTCCGGAAAGCTGCGCCTCGACGTGCGGCCGACGGAGCTCGCGCCGGTCGTGGACGCGGCGCTGGAGGCGATCCGTCCCGCGGCCGATGCCAAGGGGATCCGCCTCAACGCCGTCCTCGACCCGCGGAGCGGCATCGTCGGCGGCGACCCCGAGCGGCTGCAGCAGATTGCCTGGAACCTCCTCTCCAACGCCGTCAAGTTCACGCCGCGCGACGGGCGCGTCCAGGTGCAGCTGGCCTGCGTCAACTCGCACGTCGAGCTGACCGTCAGCGACACCGGCTGCGGCATCGCGCCCGAATTCCTGCCGCACGTGTTCGAGCGCTTCCGGCAAGCGGACGCCTCCGCCAGCCGTGTGCACGGCGGTCTCGGGCTCGGCCTGTCGATCGTGCGCCATCTCGTCGAGGAGCACGGCGGCAGCGTCGCCGTCGACAGCGAGGGCGTCGGCAAAGGGGCGACGTTCACCGTTCGCCTGCCGCTCATGATCGCGCCACGCCACGGCCGCGAGCCGCGCGTGCATCCGGCGGCGGCGCCGGTGACGCTCGACTCGGACCGCGTGCCGTCGCTCGCCGGGTTGCGGGTGCTCGTCGTCGACGACGAGCCGGACACGGTCGAGGCGTTGCGCAGCATTCTCATGCAATGCGACGCCGACGTGCGCGGCACCTGCTCCGCCGACGAGGCGCTCGCCGTCCTCGGTGAGTGGCTACCGCACGTCATCATCTCCGACATCGGCATGCCGGGGCAGGATGGCTACGCGCTCATCCGCGCCGTGCGGAGCGCGAGCGACGAGCGGATCCGCCGTGTGCCCGCGGTGGCGCTCACCGCCTACGCGCGCATCGAGGACCGTCTGCGCGTCCTCTCCGCCGGCTTCCAGATGCACGTGCCGAAGCCCGTCGAGCCGCTCGAGCTCATCACGATCGTCGCGAACGTCGCCGAGCAGCAGGGCGTGCGTCCGCTCTGAGGCCGGGCGCTGCCGGCAACGGCACCGCGTTCGGCGGCCGGCGCCCGGCGAGCGCCGCGGCGAGGTTGCGCGCGGCGACGACCGCCATGCGCGCGCGCGTCGCCGTCGTCGCGCTCGCGACGTGCGGCGTCAAGACGACGTTCGGCAGCGCGCGGAGCTCGCGCGAGACGTGCGGCTCGCGCGCGAACACGTCGAGCCCCGCCGCCGCGAGCTTGCCGCTTGTGAGCGCCCGCACGAGCGCCGCCTCGTCGACGACCGCCCCGCGGCTGGTGTTCACGAGGATCGCGCCGCGGCGCATGCGCGCGAGCTCGCGGGCGCCGATCAGGTGGCGCGTCGCCGCGGTGAGCGGCACGTGCAACGACACGACGTCGGCCATGGCGAGCAGGCGCGCGAGCGACACCCGAGTCGCCGCCGCGGGCGGATGCGCGGCGCGCCGCCGCTGATGGTAGAGGACGCGCATGCCGAAGCCGCGGGCGCGGCGCGCGACCGCGGCGCCGATTCGCCCGAGGCCGACGATCCCGAGCGTCGCACCGTGGACGTCGCGGCCGAGGAGAAGATCCGGCGACCAGCCGCGCCAGCGGCCGGCACGCACGAGACGGTCGCCCTCGCAGACGCGGCGCGCGGCCGCGAGGATCAATGCGAAGGCGAGATCGGCCGAGGTCTCGGTGAGGACGTCGGGCGTGTTGGTGACGACGATCCCCCGTGCCGCCGCCGCGCCGAGATCGACGTTGTCGTAGCCGACGGCGCAGTTGGCGACGACGCGCAGATGCGGCGCGTGCGCGAGCAGTGCGCGATCGACGCGGTCGGTCAGGAGGGAGAGGAGGCCGTCGACGTCGCGGGCGCGACGCGCCAGCAGCACCGCCGGCATCGGCTGCGGGCCGCGGTACGTCGTGAGCCGCACGTCGCCGAGCACGGCGCGCGCCTCCGGAGGCAGCGGGTAGGTCGTGAGCACGTGCATACGATGTCGTCGTTTTGCGTGGGCACGCGGGCGAGATCTGCTTTGTCGTGACGGCATGCTGGAGCGCGGCCCGACACCCTGTCGCGCCGCGCTCGCTCTCCTAGCAGCACTCCCCGCGGCCGTCACCGGGTTCCCGATGGCACTGCGATGACGGTTACGCCGTCGCCCCCGGGCTTTGCGCGACGCCGCCGAACGGCGCATGATCGAGTTTTACCCCCACGAGGTACCCTCGCAGCTAAAGGAGGTCCCATGTTCCGCGCTCGCTACCTCTCGTCGCTCGCCGTCATGGCCGTCGTCGCATCCGGCACCGCGCTCGCTGCGAGCAGCTCGACCGACGAGATCACGTTTCAGCTCTTCCCGAACCCGGCGGTCCTCGCCTGCCTCACTGCCGACGACGGGAAGACGCCGACCGCCACCGTCCACGTCCACCGCGGTCTCCGTAATGACCACCTGCGGGTCACGTTGAAGCACGTCAAGTCCGGGCTCCATCTGAATCTCTTCACGGTGGAACGGAGCAATCAGGACGCGGACGGGAACGCGGTCGCCGGCTTCACCAACTTCGGGCTCGCCTGGTACCAATCCGAGGCGGCGACGTCGCGCCACCCGACCAAGGTCGACATCAACACCATCCTCCTCGATCAAATCTTCGGCTTCGATCCCGACGTGGGTCTGACGCCGAAGCAGACACTGCACGTCGGCCTCTGGTTCGACGATCCCGCCGCCGCGGCAGGCTGCGGCTTCTCGGGCTCGACGCCGTTCAACGACGTCCACGCGGCCGGTCCGGTCGCCTTCATCAGCCGTCCCGACGCGACGACCGGTCTCGGCCCGCTGTGCACCAACCCGAACACGTCGACGATCCCGGCCACCTGCAACCCGTGACGCGCACCGTCGCGTGCGCTCCGCTTGCCGAAGGCGCGTCGCCACGCGTTCGATCTGACGCTTGCGGAAGAGCGATGTACGCGCGAAGAGAGCGCATGCACGGGCGCGCGCGATGGCGGTGACGACGATGACCCGCGCGGAGCGCGAGGCGTTCCTCGCCGGCGTCCACGTCGGCGTGTTGAGCGTTGCGGACGGAGAGCGCGGTCCGATCGCGGCGCCACTCTGGTACGACTACGCGCCCGGCGGCGATCTCCGCCTGGTGACCGGTCGCGCCTCGCGGAAGGGGAAGCGTCTCGTTCCCGGTGCGCACGTCAGCCTATGCGCGCAGCAGGAAGCGCCGCCGTACAAGTACGTCACCGTCGAAGGCGTGGTCGTGAGCGTCGACACGGCGGACGTCGAGCGCGACGTGCGGCCGATCGCGCACCGCTATCTCGGCGAGAAGGGCGGTGACCGCTACGTCGCTGCGACGCGCGAGATGTACGCGGCCGACGAGAACATCGTCGTACGCATCCGCATCGCGCACTGGCTCTCCACCGACTACGCGAAGGAGTGGAACCAGCAGCCGTGACGATGCGTCTGCGGCAGGTCGCGCTGGCCGCGCGCGAGCTCGATCCGGTCGTCGCCGATTGCGCCGCGGTCCTCGGCGTCGAAGTGGGGTTCCGCGATCCCGAGATCGCGATGTTCGGCCTGCGAAACGCCGTCATGCCCGTCGGCGATACGTTCCTCGAGGTCGTGTCGCCGGTCGCCGAGCGCACGACCGCCGGCCGATTTCTCGACCGCCGCGGCGGTGACGGCGGCTACATGGTCATCGTGCAGATCGACGATCTCGCGGCCGCGCGCCGCCGGCTTGCCGAGGCAGGCGTGCGGATCGTGTTCGAGGTCACGTTCGACGACGTCGCGACCGTGCATCTGCATCCACGCGATGTCGGCGGCGCGATTCTCTCGCTCGACGTCGCGCGTCCGCCGGAGAGCTGGCGCTGGGCCGGACCGACGTGGCGGACCGCGGTGCGCACCGGCGTCAGCGCCGCGCTTGCCGGCGTCGAAATCCACGCGGACGACCCCGTAGCGATGGCAGCGCGCTGGGGCGCGGTGATCGGCCGGAAGCCGGCGACCGGCGCCGGCGGCGCACCCGAGATCGCGCTCGACGACTCCGTGATCCGCTTCGCGCCGGTGCGCGACGGCCGCGGCGAGGGCGTCGCGGCGCTCGAGGTCCGTATGAACGACCGCTCACGGGCGCTCGCGACGGCGCGTGCGCGCGGCCTCGAAGTCGACGGCGACGAGATCGCCGTCGGCGGCGTGCGTCTGCGGCTGCGCTGACGTGGCGGCCGGTATTCTCGACGGCGTTCGCGTCCTCGACTTCGGGCGCTACATCGCCGGACCCTTCTGCGCCGCCCTTCTCGGCGACTTCGGCGCGGAAGTGATCCGCGTCGAGAAGATCGGCGGCGGCGAGGACCGCGGCGTGATCCCGGTCGGCGCCGAGGGCGACGGCAGCCTGTACCTGCAGGTCAATCGCAACAAGCTCGGGATCACGCTCGATCCCGTCGCGCCCGCGGGACGCGAGGTGGTGCGCCGCCTCGTCGCGTCGGCGGACGTGGTCGTCGCCAACGTGCCGCCGCCGGCACTGCGGGCGCTCGGCCTCGACTACGCGACGCTGGCGGCGATCAAGCCCGACGTCATTCTCACCTCGGTCTCGGCGTTCGGCAGCGGCGGCTCGCTCGACGACAAGCTCGGGTTCGACGGCATCGGGCAGGCGATGTCGGGCGCGATGTATCTCTCCGGCGCACCCGAGGAGCCGATGAAGGCGTTCGTCCCGTATGTCGACTACGCGACCGCGCTGATCGCCGCCTTCGGCACCCTCGCCGCGCTCCTGCACCGGCGCGCGACGGGCCGCGGCCAGGAGGTGCAGGCGTCACTCCTCGCGACCGCGCTCACGATCACGAACGCGTACGTCGTCGAGCAGGCGCTCGTCGCGCCGAACCGCGTCGCCAGCGGCAACCGCAGCCAGATCGCCGCCCCATCCGACGCGTTTCCGACGCGCGACGGGTGGATCATCGTGCAGGTCCTCGGCGACGCGCTCTTCCGGCGCTGGGCGGCGCTCGTGGGCGAGGACGATTGGCTCACCGACCCGCGCTTCGCCGACGATCGCGCGCGCGGCGAGCACGGTGCGATCGTGAGCGCGCGCATGCGCGAGTGGTGCGCGACCCGCAGCACGTCGGAGGCGCTCGCCGCGCTCGAGGCGGCGCGCATCCCGGCCGGTCCCGTGTACTCGCCGCAAGACGTCCTCGACGACACCCATGTCCGTGCGACCGGCATTCTCCAGCCGATCGAGTATCCAGGCACGCCGCGTCCGGCGCCGATCAGCGCCACGCCGGTCCGCCTTTCGGAGTCGCCGGGCACGATTCGCCGTCGCGCGCCGCGGCTCGGCGAGCACACGGACGAGATCCTCGCGCGTCTCGGCTACGCGGCTTCCGAGATCGCCGCGCTGCGCGCGCAGCGTGTGATCTGAGGGCGTAAGGGTTGCTCGATTTCACCTTTACACCCGCGGAGGAGGAGTTCCGCGCGGCGCTGCGAACGTTGGCGCTCACCGAGCTCCTCCCGCGCTACCGTGCTGGTGATGCGACGGGCACGTATCCGCGCGAGCAGATCCGACGCGTCATCGCCTTCGCCGACGGCTTCTGGCGCGGCCGCGAGGCGGAGCGCACGCTGGTCGTCTCCGGCATTACCGCCGAGGAGGTGGCGCGCGGCGATTTCAACTGCGTCCTGCCGAGCCTCGGCCCGGCGCTGAACCGCGAGTTTCTCGCCGCCGCGTCACCGGAGCTGCGTGCGCGTTGGGTGCCGGGCCTCCTCGCCGGCGACCTCGTGCTCGGCCTCTGCCTCACCGAAGCGGAAGCAGGCTCCGACATGGGCGCGATTCGGACGACCGCCGAGCGCCGCGGCGACGTCTACGTCCTGAACGGCGAGAAGACCTCGGTGAGCTTCCTCAATGCCGACGTTTTCTACGTCTTCGCACGCACCGATTCGACGTCGACCGACTGGCGCGGCCTCTCTGCCTTTCTCGTGCCGGCCGATACGCCGGGCCTCACCACTGAACCGTACGACGACATGGGATGCCGCGCCGTGCCGCGCGGGATCCTGCGGCTCGCGAACGTCGAGGTACCCGTGGCAGCGATGGTCGGCGATCCCGGTGCCGCGTTTCCGATGATCCGCAAGTTCTTCGACGTGAACCGCGCCATCATCGGCCTCAAGTGCGTCGGCGCCGCGCTGCAGACGCTCGACGAGACGATCGCGCACGTGAAAAATCGCGTGCAGTTCGGCGCCCCGCTGGCGACGTTCCAGGGCGTCGCGTTTCCGATCGCGGAGGCAGCGACGATGCTCGAGCTCGCGCGCTGGCAGTGCTACCGCGTCCTCTGGATGCGCGAGCGCGGGATTCCGTGTGCCGCCGAGGGTGCGATGGTGAAGTGGTGGGCGACGAAGGTCGCGGCCGAGGCGATCCACCAGTGTCTGCTGCTGCACGGGCATCTCGGCTACACGAAGCGCCTCCCGATCGAGCAGCGCTTGCGCGACGTCATCGGTTGGCAGATCGGCGACGGCGCGCCGCAGATCCAAAAGCTCATCATCGCGCGCAGCCTCTTTGGCAAGGACATCCTGCCGCGCTGACGGTCCGCCTCTTCATCGCGGACGCGACTGGGTCAAGTTGCGAGCGAGACGAGGCGCGAGAGAAGCGAGCAGCGCAGGCGTAGCAGCGCTACGCCGAGCAGCGGAACGACCGAGCAACGAAGTATCGCGACGCAAATTGACCCAGTCGCCGCCGGCGTGTATGCGGGCGGGAGCCCCTGCAAGGAGGACCTCCCATGAGAGCCGCCGTGATGGAAGCTGTTCGCCAACCGCTCGTCGTCCGCGAGATGCCGGACCCGGAGACGCCACCCAACGGCGTCCGTCTGCGTGTCGAGGCCAACGGCATCTGCCGCACTGACTGGCACCTCTGGACCGGTGATTGGACGTGGGTGGGCGTGGCGCTACCGACGCCGCACGTCCTCGGGCACGAGTTCTGCGGCGTCATCGAGGAGGTCGGCCCCGAGGTGACGCGCTGGAAGAAAGGCGACCGCGTGCTGGTGCCGTTCAGCCAGGGCGAGGGCACCTGTGAGTGGTGCCGGACGGGGCACCACAACGTCTGCGACTCGTTCCTCACGCCGGGCGTCGTCTATTGGGGCGGCTACGGCCGCTACGTCGGCGTGCCGTACGCCGACGTCAACCTCGTCGAGCTGCCGGAGTCGATCGGCTTCGTCGACGCGGCGAGCATGGGTTGCCGCTTCATGACGTCGTTCCACGCGCTCGTCGACCAAGCGAAGGTGATGCCGGGCGAGTGGGTCGCCGTGCACGGCTGCGGCGGCGTCGGTCTCTCCGCGGTGCAGATCGCGACCGCGCTCGGCGCCAACGTGATCGCCGTCGACGTCGCCGACGACAAGCTCGCCTTCGCGAAGGAGCTCGGCGCTGTCGCGACGGTGAACGCGTCGAAGGACGAGCCCGCGGGGGCGATCGCGGGACTGACGAGCGGCGGCGCGCACGTCTCGGTCGACGCGCTCGGCGTCGCCGCCACCTGTCGCAACTCGATCATGTCGCTCCGTAAGCGCGGCCGCCATCTCCAGATCGGCCTCACCAGCGCCGCCGAGAAGGGCGAGATCGCGGTGCCGATCGACCTCATGGTGCTGAAGGAGCTGAGCTTCATCGCGTCGCTCGGCATGCAGGCGCCGCGCTTCGGCCACATGCTGCGCATGGTCGAGCAGGGAAGGCTCGCCCCCGGGAAGCTCGTCCACCGCCGCGTCTCGCTGGAAGAGGTCAGCGGCGTCCTCGAGACGATGGACCGGTACGCGACGGTCGGCGTCACGGTGATTGATAGGTATTGATCGGTTATTGATTTCGCCCCCGTGCGCGCGGCGCGCGCGTGGCGCGCGCCGTCCGCGACGACCGGGTCGTGCTCCGATAGGCGTCGCACCCGGGAGTGAATCCCGGGTGCTCCCACTACATAGTCCGCGACTGTAATCGGCGATGGCCGTCGCGCGCGAAGTAAATTCGCGCGCCTCCCATTTCCTACCGCCGCTTCCTCAGGGCCGGCCGCTCAGCGGCTCAAGGCGACTTCGCGGGTGGTGGCGTTGATTGTGACGCGCGGGGCGGGGGAGAGGCGGCAGGGGCGGCCGTCGGTGTTCGCGCCGGTGCGGACGTCGAAGCGGTAGCCGTGCCAGGGGCAGGTGATCGTGCCGGCGTCGATCGGACTCTCGGCGAGCGGGCCGCCGAGGTGGGGACACATCGTGGTGTGGGCGACGATCGCGCCGGCGATGTCGACGAGGCGGAACTCGTCGTCGCCGAACGGGACGACGAGCGGCAGGCGGGCGCGGACGGCGTCCTCGTGGCCGAGGACGAGCGACTGAGGCGCCTCGCTCGCTTCCGCGACGGATGCGGCGAGCGCGACGGCGCTACGATGCTCGGCAGTGTCGCGCTCGCGGCGTGCGGCGACGTCGAGGAGCGCCTGGCGGCGCACCATCATCGCCTCGTCCTCGTCCCATAAGCGGCGATAGAGTCCGGTGTACGCTTCGGCGGCGCGGTCGCGAACGGAAGCGTCGACGCCGGGGACGTGAAACGCCACCGTGATCGTCGTCGTCGTGGCGTCGAGGGGCGCGAGCTCGGTCACGATGTCGCTCCCGGCGCCGAAGCCGCTGAGCGTGGTCGTATGGTAGCGGAGCGCGCGACGATCGAGGCGCACCGCGATCTCCGCGGTGCGTGGTGCACTCGCCGGTGGGAGCCGCACCTCGGCGCGCCAGCCGTCGGGCGTTGCCTCGAGGAGGTGAACTCCGAGAAACGTGTCGCGGTGCAGCCACGGCAGATGCTCCCAATCGAGGACGTTCTCCCAGATGCGCGTCAGCGACGCGGTGACGTCGCGACGATACACGACAAGCGGAGTCGACGTTGCGGGAGCAGTGACCGCCATGGGTGCGGGGAGCATGCCCGAGGCGCGGCGCGATTGGCAACGGGCTCGTCGAGCGGCTATGTCACCACCCACCGCAGGAGGCTCGGATGCGACCATTGACGTCGTACGGTTCGTGGGCGCTCGTGACCGGCGCGTCGTCGGGAATCGGTGCTGCGTTCGCGCGTGCGCTCGCGACGGCGGGCGTGAACGTCGTACTCACCGCGCGGCGCGAAGATCGGCTGCGTGCGCTCGCCGCCGAGCTCGCGCCGGTCGAGACGCGCGTCGTGCCTCTCGATCTCGGAGCCGAAGGCGCGCCGCTCGTGCTCGCCGATGCCGTCGCCGACGTCGAGATCGGGATCCTCGTCAACAACGCCGGGTTCGGGATGGCGGGACGATTCGAGCGCGCATCGTACGATCGCCTGCTCGAGATGGTGCGACTCAACTGCGTCGCGGTGACGGCGCTCAGCCGACTCTTCCTGCCGCCGATGCGCGCGCGTGGGCGTGGCGCGATGATCGTGCTGTCGTCGGCCGCCGGCTACCAGCCGCTCGGGCTCGGTGCCGCGTACGGCGCGACGAAGGCCTTCGATCTGATGCTCGCGGAGGCGCTGTGGGCGGAGAACCGCGGCAGCGGCGTCGATGTGCTCGCCGTCTCCCCGGGACCGGTCGATACCGAGTTTCAAACGGTCGCCGGCGAGTCGCCGCACCCCGGCGACACGCCCGCGGAGGTGGTGCGCGTCGCGCTCGCGGCCCTCGGCCGCAAGCCATCGGTCGTCGTCGGCGCTGCCAACAAGCTGCGCGCGTGGTCGGTCCGCCTGGCGCCCCGCGCGCTCGTCGCACGGATCGCGGAGGTTGTCATGCGCGCGAACGTGCCCGTGGCCGCGCGCGAGTAACGACGCGTCCGGACCAGGGGCACTGACGTCAGCGACGCTGCGAGCGGCGGGGCGGACAGCGCGCTCCCGGGTCGTGGGCGGGCGGCGACGGTCGTCGCAGCACGCGTTGTGCGCACTGAACCTTTTGCGCACGCGGCGTGCAGCGACGACCGCCGCCGCCCGCCCGCGACCCGCGACCTAGGGGTCAGTCGCGCGTGCGATCGCGCCGCCGCGCCGGCGTGCGCTCCGGTGCCGACGGGTCCGGCGGGTACGTGCGCTCCACCCACGCGAGCGCGTCCGCGCGCGTCGTGAGCGTGCCCTCGAGTTGCGCCTCTTCGAGCGCGTGTAGGATGTCGCCGATCCGCGGCCCGGGCGTGTGGCCGAGGGCGATCAGGTCGTCGCCCGTAAGCAGCCGCGGCGGCCGCATTTCCTCGTGCGAGAGTGCGGCGAGCTGCGCGCGACAGAACTCGTAATACTGGAGGTCGCCGCTCGCGGCGCAGGCGTCGATGCGGGCGAGCTCGAGGAGCTCCTTGATGCCCTCCTCGCGGAGAAAGCGCTTCAAGGTCGCGGCGCGCATGTGCGTCGCGTTCACCAAGCGTAGGTGATTGCGAACGAGATACGCGACGCGCTCCCACACGGCGCGGCTGCGCTTCAGGCGCTGGCAAATCGCGATCGCCATCTCGGCGCCGCGCTCCGGGTGCCCGTAAAACGTGATGCGGTCGCCTTCCGGCGCGGCGCGGTGTCCGACGCAGACCGGCTTCGCGACGTCGTGGAGCAGCGCCCCGAACGCCAGCGTCTCGGTCGGCGCACGCAGCTGGTCGATGACGAGCAGCGTGTGGCGCAGCACGTCGCCCTCGGGATGATGGAGCGGCGATTGTGCGACGCCCTCCATCGCGGCGACCTCCGGCAGCACGAAGGCGAGGAGCCCAGAGCCGTGCAGCAGCTCGACCCCGCGCATTGCCGCGCCTTCGCAGAGGATCATGCGAATCTCCTCGCCGATGCGCTCCCACGCGATGCGGTCGATCGTGGCGGCGTCGTTGCGAATCGCGTCCCACGTCGCCGGCTCGATCGTGAATCCGAGACGCGCCGCCAGCCGGACGGCGCGCAGCATCCGCAGCTTGTCCTCGCCGAGCCGCGCGGGTGCGTCGCCGAGCGCGCGCACGACCCCGGCGCGGAGGTCGTCCGTGCCGCCGACGTAATCGATGACGCGATCGGCGAGCGGATCGAAGAACATGCCGTTGATGGTGAAATCGCGACGGCGCGCGTCCTCCTCGGGGCTGCCGAAGTGGACCGTCACCGGGTGGCGCGCGTCGAGGTAGGCGCCGTCGCGGCGGAACGTCGCCACCTCGATGCGGTGGCCTGCGGTGGGCACGATGACGACGCCGAACTGCAGCCCGACCGGCACGCTCTTCGGAAAGAGCGCGAGGACGCGCTCCGCCGGCGCGCTCGTCGCGATGTCGTAGTCCTTCGGCGACCGCCCGAGCAGCTGGTCGCGGACGCAGCCGCCCGCGAAGAGCGCGTCGAAGCCGGCGTCGCGCAGGCGGCGCACGATTGCGGTCGCGGCGTCCCTCGTGTCCACGCACCGGATGCTAGCCGATGCGCGCCGGAGCGCGAAGGCGCGTGTGTGGCCACCGCCGGCGTGGGCGTTCGACGCTCTTGTTGCGGTGACCGTGCCGTGGCATTCGACGGGCATGCGGCTGCTCGTCACGCTCGTCCTGGTCGTCGTCTCCTCCGCCTCGGCAGCGGCGCACGTGATGGTCTTGCCCGCGACGAGCACGGCAGGCGCCGTCGAGCGCTATAGCGTGGTCGTGCCGACCGAGGGCAAATCGCCGACGGTCCGCGTCGAGCTGCGTCTCCCGATGGGCGTCGAGGTCGTCGCGGTCGAGTCGAAGCCGGGGTGGCAGGGATCGAATCGGCCGTTCCCCATCGGCGCGGCGACGCTGGGCTGGACGGGCGGACGCATCCCTCCGGGCGAGATGGTGAGCTTCGATTTCCTCGCGTTGAACCCGAACACGCCGCGCGCGCTCACGTGGAACGCGACGCAATGGTACGAGGACGGGACGAGCGACCGCTGGGGCGAGGGCGCGTCGTCCGATCACCACGCCTCGATGACGACCGTGGCGCCGGCAAAAGCGGGCGCGCCCGCGAACGAGGGGCACACGACCGGCCGCGATCGGCGCCGCTAGGGTCCCGAGACGGTACGCTAGATCAGGGCATCGCGTCGGGCGCGGGCTCGGGAGCCTCGCGTGGATGGCTGGCGCCGCCCGGCGGCGGCATCGCCGGCGCGGCACCGGGTATCGGCGGTGCGGCAGGCGTCGGTGCCGCACCGGGCACCTGCACGGCGGCCAGCGCCGCGTCGTCGACGGTGACCTTCGCCTTCGCGCGCAGATCCTCGATCCGTCGCTGCGTCTGCTCTTGGCGGCGCTGATTGAGGAGGTTCACGCGAATGCGCTCCTTCACCTCGTCGAACGGCCGGTCGCCGCCTTCCTTGCGATCGGTGAGCTTGATGATGTGGTAGCCGAACGGCGTCTTCACGACGTCGCTGATGTCCCCGGGCTTGTCGAGCGCGAACGCCGCCTGCTCGAACGGCGCGACCATGCGACCCTGTCCGAAGAAGCCGAGATCGCCGCCGCGAGCAGCGGTGGCCGTGTCGGTGGAGTTCGTCTTGGCGAGCTCCTCGAACTTCGAGGGATCTTGGCGCAGCTGCTCGCGCAGACGCTTGGCGAGCTCCTCGTCTTTCACGAGGATGTGGCTGGCGCGGATCTGTGCGCCGGAGAACAGCCGCCGGTTCTGATCGTAGTACGCCTTCACGTCGGCGTCGGTGACCTCGGGCGGCTCCTGAAAATCTTTCATCACGCGCTGCACGATCAAGCGGCGTCGCAACTCGTCGACTTGGCGCGTGATCTCCGGATCCTTGTCATAGCCGCGGCCGGCGCCTTCCTCGGCGAGGAGGTCGTTCAACACGTAATTGTCGACGAACTGCCGGCGGCGCTCGGCGCTGGTCAGCTGGCTGCGGGAGCGGGGCGGCAGCCGCTCGACCTCGCGTGCGAAATCCGCGGTGGTGAAGCGTTTGCGCCCGTACGTGGCGATCACCCGCCCATCGCTCTGCGGTGCTGCCGTCGCGGCCGCTGTCGTCGACTGCTGCGGGGATCGATCGCGCTCACAGGCGATGATGGCGAACGCCATAGCGAGCACCGCCGCCCATTTCGACATGGGCGCGGAATCTAGAAAGTCTCTATCGGGAAGTCAATTGAAGGAGCGCCGCGTTGACTGGCCGGATGGTCGCAAGTACGATGACCACCTTTCTTCCCCTATCTCATCCGATTCCTGAGGAGGATCTCCGACGATGGAACAAATGCTCGAGCAGGCCGAGGCCGTGCTGCGATTCTCCGGCGAGGTGCAGCGCCGGATGTCCGAGGTCGGTGTCGAAGGCATCGGCGGTGTCATGGGACTGTACGCGAAGCTGCGCAGCGCGCTCGAGCGGGTGTCGCACGACGAGCTCGACTGGGCGGCCGCCGAGGTCAACCGCGTCCTCGACAGCCTGAACCGCATCAACGACGAGCTGAAGCGGCTGAAGTCGCTGAAGCTCAGCCTCGAGACCGGACACTGATCTCCGCGGGCGCGGCGGCGATCGGCTCGGCGCCCGAGCCCGTCGAGCGTCGCCGCGCTCGGAAGAGCAGCGCGCCGACCGACGCGCCGATCGTGTCGAGCATGCTGTCGTAGGGCGACCCCGTTCGCTTCGGTACGAACGTCTGGTGGAACTCGTCGAGGCAGGCGTAGACGGCACAGTAGACGATCGCACGCACCAGCACTGCGCGTGACGGCCGCCTGCCCGGCTCTGTCAGCGCCCGGCACAGCAGGATCGCGAGCACGGCGTACTCCAGAAAGTGCGCGCTCTTGCGGATGATCGTGTGCGCGAAGCGGAAGGTCGCCGGCGAGAGCTCACCGAAGAAGTAGCGCAAGACCGGATCGATGTAGGAGTTCGTCGATTGCGCCGAAAACACCCCGGTCGAGAACCACGAGATACAGGTCGCCCAGACGACGACCGGGGCCCAGCGCGCAATGCGTCCGCGCGCGGCCGCGGACGCCGGCGCGTCAAACGAGCTCGGTGATGGCGCGGGTGACAACCGCGAGCACCTCTTCCCCGTACTCCGCGTCGAGGAAGTCCTCGAGCTTCGCACGCTGGCTCACGTACTTGCGCTCGGCGTCGGGCGCGTTCGATTGCTCCTGCGCGAGATGGCTGCCCGACATCAGATCGAGAAACTCGAGGACGCCGGCGCAGTCTTTCTTACCCCAGTCGCGCTCGAGCTTCTGATCGAGCGCGAGTCGCAGCGTCAAATAGCATAGCCGGTATCGCATCTCTTCGCTGAGTTCCATCGTCGGTATCCTTTCAGTTAGCCGTGGCGCTCGAGCGCGATGATCCACTCGTACGCGCCGCTCTCGGGCGCGCCCTCGACGGCGCGACGGTTGATGAAGAGGGTAGGCGTCGACTTGACGCCGAGGCGTGCGCCGGCGGCGGCGTCGGCGACGACGCGGCGGCGGGCCGCTGGGTCGTCGAGACATGCGGTGAACGCCGCGCGGTCGATGCCGAGATCGACCGCCGTCGCGACGAGATCGTCAGGGGTCAGTCGCTCCTGATTTTGAAAGAGCTGATCATGATATTCCCAGAATTTGCCGAACTGCGCCGCGCACTCGGCGGCGACAGCCGCGTGGCACGCGAAGCGGTGGACGCGCGTCGTGACCTGGGTGTTGCAGTCGGGATCGAGCGGAAAATGGTGAAACGCCACCCGCACGATTCCACGGTGCCGCTGCTCGAGATCGCGCAGGTCGCGAAACGCCTTCGCGCAAAAGCCGCACTCGAAGTCGGAGAACTCGACGATCGTGATGGCGGCGTCCGCGGGGCCGCGCACGTGCTCGCCGGCGGGAAGCGCGTCGACGACGGGGCGGCTCGTATACCATTTATAGAATTCGGGCTGCTGCGCCACGACCTCGTCGACGGTGAGCGGGCGAAGCGCCGCCGAGCTCGCGCGCAGCTGCAGCCCGGCGACGGTCGCGAGCGCGACGCCGGTCACGCCGGCGCCGATCGCGAGCTGGCGCGTCGTCAGGAGCCGACCCCGCGGACTCGTGACGCGCGCGATCCGCCAGGCGAGGACCGCGATCACGACGTTCAAGAGATAGAGCCCGCTGCACAAGAGGCACAGCGTCCGGAGGGCGAACGCCGCGATCGCAGCCATGTACAGCGAGAATGCGAGGCTCCACACGGCGATCGCGAAGAGCAGTAACGTCGCGCGCGCGTGCGCGTCCCGCCGCAATCGTCCGCGGACGAGCACGAGCGTCGCCAGCGCGAGATACGTGAGCAGTGCCCACAGCGCGATCGGTACGCCGAGGAGCATGCCATACGAGCTCGTCAGCACGGCGTCGCAGTTCACCCGCGTGCTGACGTTACAGAAGCTCGTGTACGCGCCTTGGCTCGTCGCGAGCCGCGCGTGAATGTAGAGGATCGTGCCGCTGAGCGTGGCGCCGAGGACGAGGGCTCCGACGATCGCCAACTCGAGGTGCGACGTCGCGGGAACTTCCGCGACCGCTGGCGTGAGGCGGCGTCCGGGATCGCTCGTTCGCGTCGCCCCTCTGCGCGCCATGAAGCGCTGATCTTATCGACGGGCAGTGGGGCTTTCAACGCGGGGCGGCGACGTGACGCTCACGTCGTCGCGTGTCGCAAAAGCAAAGGGGGAGTCGTCGACGACGACTCCCCCTCGCGCTCGGATCCGACGACCGTTCGCCGCTCGCGCGGTCAGAACTGATACGACAATCGCAGCGCGGTCTCGGAGCGGCCTCGTTGCGTGCCGAGGAGCCATGGATCGAAGACGCCCTTCTGCACGTCGGACTGGCCGGGGATGAAGTAGCGCTGCGTGAGATTGACGATGAAGTTCGGGGTGACGAGGTAATCGAGATTCCAGAACGGGTAGAGGCTGTTGCTGTTCACCGGATCGTAGATGATGCCGAGGAGCGGGACGACGGAGCCGCCCTTGTAGAACGTGAAGATGGCGAGCGTGACGAGCGACTCCCAGCTGCGGACGTCGTCGCGGAAGCTGCCGTTGCCGCGCGGGTCGGTGCACGGACGATCGGGAGGGCCGCCGCAGAACGGGCGCGAGCGCGCGCCGGCGGTCGGCAGGTCGAGCGCCGTCGTGAGCGTGTCCTTGTTGTGGATGATGTGGTGGATGAACCACTGTCCGGTGATGAAGAACGTCGTCTTCTTGTTGAGGGAGCGGATCCACGTCGGACGGTCGAACGCGATCATGCCCTTCCAGTAATCGCGCTTGATCGTGCCGGGCAAGAGCGGCGCGAACGTCGTCTGACGATTGCGGTCGAGCATGCGGATCCCGAAGTCGTAGACGGTCTCCAGACGGAAGATCGTCTGCGTATAGTTTCCCTCGAAGTAGTTGCCGGAAAGCCCCACAGTATGAATGTACGGCGTGATGTACTTGACCGGTAAGGTGTGCTTGGCGACGAGATCCTGCGTCTTGTTGATCCCGAACGGGGTCGGCTTGAGGCCCTGGACTGGGGCGAAGGGCGTCCCGTCGTCACCGGACCAGCGCTGATAGAAGTAGTGCAGGCCGAGCTGCAGGCCGTCCGGGAACACGCCGGAAAGCCGCACGCCCACCTGGCTGTTGTCCATCGGGGTGCGACTGTAGGGGCCTTGCTTGAAGAGCTTCGTGCCGTCGGAGAGGCGCTTCATGCCGGCGAACGGTGCGAAGAACGCGCCATCCTCGCGGTTGGTGAGCGGGTCCTCGATACGGAGGCCCCAGGGCCGCGGCAGATACGAGACTTTGACGGGCCGCCAATCGCCGGGGTTCCAGTAGCTCTCCGCGAAGACGTTCGAGAGCGGCCCGACGTTGCCGAGGTCCCACAGGCCTTTGATCATCCATTGGGGGATGCGGAGATCGTCCCATCCAAACGACGGCGGCGGAAGCTCCTCGATGAAATGCCACGAGGTGTCGAGCGGATTGGCGCGATCCAACATGCGGAAGTCGTCGGCTTCACCCCAGATGATCTGCTGCTTGCCGAGGCGGAAACTCAGAGGCGCGTCTCTGAGCCTGAGGTCGACGTAGGCCTCGCGCAGCTGGTTCTCGAATTTGAGCGAGTCGAGGGCCGATCGCGGTAGGTCGTTGAGGTCGCGAGCCGCCGCTGGGCCCGGCTTGCGGCCACGGAAATCGCGCTCGCGGAAGATCGGCACGTAGTCGTAGATGCTGTCGTAGACGCCGCGATACAGCAGGAAGAGATTCGAGCTTTCGATGAACGGCAAGTCGAAGCGGTCGATCAGCTTGCCGCGCGAGAGCCAGTTCCACTCGACCCGCGCCCGGAACGTGTTCCGCTGCTGGACGAAATGGAACTCGTCGACGTCCGGATGGCGGACGATGTTCTGGCTCTGCACATTGCCGGAGAGCTCGAGGGGGCCGAACTTCTGGGTGGCGAAGGCGGGAACTGCCGCCATGAGTACGGTCCCGCCGGTGAAGACGGCGATCAGCGAGCGAACGAGATACGACGTGGTGTCTCTTCGTTCCATTGACAGCCTCCTCCTCATGCAATGACGCGTGGAAGAATGACTGCGAAGCGCGAGCCCCGCCTTTGCGCCGTTTCTATGACGTCGAGGCGGTGCGTACCGGATTTCGGTACGCACCGCCAGCGCTGACTCTACTGCCGAACCGTTCGGACCTGTCGTCCCGGCAGGGTGAGCGCGCCCGGTCCGGGAAGACCTGCGGTCGTGTTGATGGCCGGTGCTTTGGTCGCCGGAATGCAGAAGAACGACACCAGCGTGCCCGTCACCGTGCCGCATTGACCGGTGCGGGTGATGTTGGTGCCGAAGCAGGGCCGCGGTGTGGTGACGCACGTGCCCGAGCCCGGGAAGACGGCGTCGCAGTCCGAGGTTCCCGAATCCGGTCTGCACGACCGGAACTTCTGGTTCGAGCACAGGCCGCCGATTTGGGTGTCGTTGCCGCAGGTGCCGTCAGCCCCGCACATGCCGGTGTCGCACGCGTTCGGACGGTTCTGACCAGGGCAGAAGCACGGTTCGACCGATCCCGCCGCCACGCACGCTTGGTCGGCGGTGATGCTGAGCGTGCCGGTCGTAAGCGGCGCCAAATCGATGGCCAGATCCCCGACGCTGCTGCCGGTCGGGAGACAGTCGTTCGAGGTCGAGCCGAACTCGGCGCTGACGCCGTTCACGTCGCACGGCGCGCCCACCGTCGCCGTGCCGCCATGGCACGTTCCGCCCTTCTGGCCGTCGTTCGGCGTCGCGTCACCGTCGCAGGTCGGGCACGGCATCGCGATGTCCTGCACCAAGAACACCGAAGAGGTGATGTGGACCGCCGATTCCCCGCACCCGGTCGCGCACTGGTACGTACCGGTGATCGCCTCGCGGAACTTGTTGACGACGCACACCGGAACGCCGCCGGAGGAGAGTGGCAGCGGGCCGCCGAACGCCTGGCCGACGAGCGCCGTGCCGTCGATGTTGCACGTGCCGGTGTTGCAGTCGTTGAGATCGACGCTGACGGTCGCCTCGGAGGTCGCCTCCGAGTTGTGGGCGATGCCGGTCCAGCCGGTGTCGAGGTCGGAGCCGGGGTTGCTCGTGATGGTCAACGCCAGCTTGTCGCCTTCGCAGTTGCCGCCCGTTGGTGTTGGCGTGGGGCCGGTAACCGTCGGACCCGTCGGCGGGGTCTGTGGTGTGGAAGTCGCCGTCGGTGGCGTTACGTTACCTGTGGGTCGCACTGTCGCAGTGGGACCGGTCGGGCAGTTGCAGTTGTTGCCGTTGTCCTGGCCGCATCCCGCAATGGTCAGCGCCGCGACGAGCACGAGCGCGCTACATGCCGACTTCCACATCATGGGCGTCTCCTCCTTGAGCTGCCTTCGAATGGTTGCGCGGGTCGTATCAAACGGTTCTTTTCAGTGTCAAGAAATGCCCGAATGCGTTGACTATCCGTCGCGTGCGCGTTTCCAGTCAAGGCGCCGCCACACGCCTGGCCACATACTATTCGCATCCGGAAGGGCTCAGTTACGCCGCGCTCGGCAGCGCGCGCGCTGACTTTCAATTGGCGGGACCATGTGCTTTAGACACGCTGCGCATGTGCTCGATCCGGGGATGGTAGTGACACGATGAGACACGCGTCGCCGCGGCGCTGGCACCTCGCCGCGCTCGCCGTACCGACCCTTCTTCTCCTCTTCGCGTCCTCGCCTGTTTCCGCCGAGAACTTCGTCCAAAACGGTGATCTCGCGCGCGGCAGCGCCAACACGCCCGAGGAGTGGCGCACCGATCGTTGGGACACGTCGGCGGGCGCCACCGAGTTCTTGTGGCAGGCGCCGAGCGGCGACCAACCCGGTCAGGCCGGCGTCAAGAACATCAAGCCGAACGATGCCAGGTTCGTGCAGGACCTGCACGTCCGCGAGCAGAGCTGGTACCACATCAGCGGCAAAGTTCGGACCGACAACGTCGGCCAGGGGGCGATCGGCGCGTATCTCTCCTTGATGGAGGGATTCCAGAATAGCCAGGACGTCAAGGGCACGCACCCGGATTGGGAGCCCGTCGAGCTGTGGGTCAAGACGGAGAAATGGCAAGACCGTCTGCAGCTCGCGCTGCGTCTCGGCGGCTACAGCAGCCTCAATACCGGCGAGGCGTGGTTCACCGACATCGTCGCCGAGCCGGTGTCGGGTCCGGCGCCGAACGCGAAAAACGTCTATCAGCCCGCGGAGCGTACCGGCGGCATCGCGCCGCTCGGCTTGTGGGCGTTGATTCTCCTCCTGAGCCTCATCACCGGCGCGCTCTGGTACTACCTCCGCCAGCCGCCGGGCGGCGAAAATCGGGGCTCGACGGGCGAGAAGCTCACCCTCGCCGGCATCCTCGTCGCCCTGATGATCGCCAAGATCTGGGCGGCGCCGTACTTCGGCTTCGGCGTCGACCTCGGCACCTACAAAGCGTGGGCGCTGCGCCTCGCCGACGGCGGTCCGGCGGACTTCTACGCGCCGAATTACTTCGCCGACTACCCGCCGGGCTACATGTACGTCCTGTGGCTCCTCGGCAGCATCTACAAGGGCCTGCAGATCAACACCGCCGGTGCGCTCTCGACGATCATCGTGAAGATGCCGTCGATCCTCACCGATCTCGTGACGAGCTGGCTCCTCTTCGTGCTGCTGCGCCCGCGCGTCGAGAAGCGGCTCACGTGGATCGTCGTGCTCGCCTACACGTTCAACCCCGCGGTCATTTTCAACTCGGCGATCTGGGGACAGACGGACTCGTTTTTCACCCTCGAGCTCTTCCTCGGCGTCCTGCTGCTCCTGCAACGGCGGATCGCGTTCGCGTGGGCGCTGATCGTCGTCGCCGCGCTGACGAAGCCGCAGGCGCTGATCTTCATGCCGCTCCTCGCCTCGTGGGGGGGCAACTGGGATCGTCCGGAGCGTCCGCTCGTCGCCGCCGCGAGCGGGCTCGGCGTGGCGGCGCTCCTGACACTGCCGTTCATGGAGCCGCTCGGGCTCTACACGCTCTACTCGAAGACGGCGGCGTACTACGCGGAGACGTCGGTCAACGCGTTCAACGCGATGGCGCTCCTCGGCGGGCTCCGTCAGTCCGACAGCGGCATCCTGTTCTTCATGTCGTACCAGCGCTGGGCGCTCCTCCTCGTGCTGCTCTTCTTCGGGTTCATCGCCTATTTGATCTCGCGGCGGCGCGACGCCGAGATGTATCTCTACCTCTCTTTTCTCCTGCCGTTCGGCTTCTTCATGTTCTCGACGCGCATGCACGAGCGCTACCTGTTTCCGTGCCTCCTCTTTCTGACGCTGCTCCTGCCGCGCCGTCCGCGTCTGTGGGCGCTCTTCGGCGGCCTCACCGTCACGTACTATCTGAACCTGTGGTACATCCTCGTCGCCCTGAACGCCGGTAAGTTCCTCGAGAAGTACGATCCGCTCGCCGTCTCCGTGTCGATGGTGAACGTCGTGCTGCTCGGCCTCGCGATGTTCGAGGGCGTCGCCCTCGCACGCAGCGCGCCGGAGCCGCTTCCCGTTCCGGAGATCGACGAGGAGCTCGCGGAGATCGAAGAAGCGCCCGAGGTTGTCGCTGCCGCGCCCGAGGCGTCGCGACGACCGGCGGCGCCTGCGAAGGAGCCGGCACGACGCCCCGCCGCGGCGATGGCCCGGCGCAAGAGCAAGGGGGCGCGCGGTCCCGCGGCGCCGCCCGCCGCGCCTCCGCGCGCGGAGAAGCCGAAGCCCGGCGCGGCCCTCTGGGAGATCGAGGCGGGCTCGCCGAAGTATCGCCTTCGCCGTCGCGATTGGGCGCTCGCGCTCGCGCTCGTCGTCGTCGCCGGCGGGTTGCGCTTCTGGCACCTCGGGCAACCGAACGAGCTCGTCTTCGACGAGGTGTACTTCGTCGAGCAGGGAAAGAACTATCTGCGCGGCAAAGAGTTCATGGATCCGCATCCGCCGTTCGCGAAGCTCGCGATCGGTGCCAGCGTCGCGCTCTTCGGCGGCGAGGCGAGCGGCTACCGGGTGATGAACGCGGTCTGCGGCACCGCGATCGTCGGCGTCGCGTATCTCACCGGACGGAAGCTCCTCGGCGACGGTCTCGCCGCCTTCATCGCGGCGGCGGCGGTCGCGTTCGACGGGCTCTTCATCGTCGACTCGCGCACCGCCGTGATCGACATCTGGTACGTGACGTTCGGGGCGATCGCGTATCTCTTGCTCTTCGAGTACCTACGCACGCCGCCCGAGCGCCGCCAGCCGGGAATTCTGGTCGGGCTCGGCATTGCGCTCGGGTTGAACCTCGCCTCCAAGCTCTTCATCCCGGCATTCACGTGGCTGACGGTCGTCATCTTTCTTTCCGTGCTCTCATGGCGCGCCGAGCTGTCGCACCACACGCCGCGGCCGTGGCGGCGCGGTCTCGCGCCGACCGCCCTCGTCACCAGTGCTACGCTGGCGACGTATCTCGCCGTCTACCTGCCGAATTACTACCTCGGGTGGTGGCACAGCGTCTGGGACATCCCCAAGTACTTCAAGGACGTCGTCGGCTACGAGGCGGCGGTCGCGAACGCGACGCATCCATACTCGTCGAAATGGTGGAGCTGGCCATTTCTGCTGCGACCGGTCTGGTATCACTTCAAGGACGTGCCCGGTGACTCGTCGCACGTCGTCGGCGTCTGGGGCGGCGGCAACCCGCTGCTCTGGTGGGGCGGCTTCGCGGCGATCGTGGTCGCGCTGGCGCGCGGCATTCGCGAGCGCCACCTGCCGAGCGTGTTTCTCGTGACCGCGTTCCTCCTCCACTACGTCGTGTGGTCGTGGATCGGCCGCACGCTCTTCCAGTACCACTACCTGCCGTCGCTCTACGCGAGCTTCTTTGCGCTCGCGATGACGCTGGCGATCCTGTGGCGCGCGCCGGCCGACGACGGCTTCTGGATCGCCGCCGGCATCACGCTCCTCGTGCCGCTCTTGCCGACGCTCCTCGGGCCGTTCCCGCGCTGGGGGATTCTCATCTTCGCGGCGGTCGTCGGGCTCTACGGCGCCGCCGTCGTGTACCAACGTCATCCGGTCTTCGGCTTCCCGATCTTCCAGTGGCCGCCGGGACGCGTCGTCGTGGTCGCGTACGCGGTCGCGGTCGTGGCGTCGTTGGTCTATTTCTATCCGCTCTGGTCCGGTGCCCCGATCCCGCGTGAGGCGTATAACGTGCGCATGTGGTTCCAGTCGGGACCGGCGCACTGGATCTGAGTCGTCCGACGGCGGCAGAGCCGGCGGTGTCGTTGGTCGTGCCCGCCTACAACGAGGCGGCGCGCCTGCCGGCGACACTCGACGCTCTCGAGTCGCACCTGGCGACCCACGACGGCGATGCGGAGATCGTCGTCGTCGACGACGGCAGCATCGACGACACGGTTGCGATCATCGAGGCGCGGCCGCAGCGCGCCGTGCCGATCGTGCTGCTGCGTCTCCCCGTGAACCGCGGCAAGGGCCGGGCGGTCGTCGCCGGTGTCGCGGCGAGCCGCGGGCGCGTGATCGCGTTCCTCGACGCCGATCTTCCGTACACGCTCGCGAACCTCGACGAGGCGGTGCGTCTCGTCGCCGAAGGCGGCGCCGACGTCGCTCTCGGCGCCCGCGACCTCCCCGAGTCCTCCTACGACCCGTCGTACCCGCTCGTGCGGCAGGTCGCCGGCCGCACGTACGCCGCCTTGGTCCGCGCCGCGCTCGGCCTCCCGTTCGGCGAAACGCAGTGCGGCCTGAAGGCCTTCCGTCGCGAAAGCGCGCGCGTTCTCTTTCCGCTGTTGACGATCGACGGCTACGGCTTCGACGTCGAGCTGGTGTACCTCGCCTACACGCGCCGCTATCGCATCGCGCGCTTTCCGGTCACGCTGTCGCACCGCCACGAATCCCGCGTCCGTCTGCTCCGAGATTCGATCCGCCTCTTCGCCGACCTCTGGCGAGTGCGACGAAACGACGCGCGCGGCCTATACGGCCGACGTCCCACGGCGGCGCGGGCGGGCGCGAGCACGGGGTGCGCGGGACCGTAGAATTTGTGCGCCGACCTCGCCGTGCCCGCGTACGCAGACGCTGCATGCGCCCACGGCGCGCCGTCCGGGGACGTAGCCGGTCGCGCGCGCGCCGGCCCCGCGCACCCCGTGCTCGCGCGCGCCCGCGCCGCCGCGCGACAATTGGATTCTTTGCGCGCGCTGCTTCGTTTGGTAGCCTCGCCCGATGGACCTGAGCGTAGTAATCCCGGTACTCAACGAGCGCGAAAACGTCGAGCGGCTGCTGCCGCGAACGGCGCGCGTGCTCGACGAGATCGGATGCAGCTATGAGCTGATCGTCGTCGATGGCGGGTCGCACGACGACACCGAGCAGGCCGCACGCGCCGGCGGCGCGCGTGTCTTCCGCCAGCAGCTGCCGGGCTACGGCGGTGCGTTGCGCGAGGGCCTCGCGGCCGCCGAAGGCGCGTTCATCCTGACGCTCGATGCCGACCTGTCGCACGACCCCGACTTCATCGTGAAGCTCTGGCGCGGCCGCACGCGCGGCGACGTGGTGATCGCGTCGCGGTACGTGAAGGGCGGCGTCGCCTACATGCCGCGCAGCAGGCGCGTGCTGTCGCGGATCCTGAATGTGTTCTTCGCGCGCGGGCTCGGCCTTCCGGTGCGCGATCTCTCGAGCGGGTTTCGTCTCTATCGTGCCGCCACCGTCCAAGGGCTCGCGCTCGAGGGGACGAATTTCGAGGTGCTCGAGGAGATCCTCGTCAAGGCGTACGCCGCCGGATGGCGCATCCTAGAGATTCCCTTCACGTACTATCCGCGCGACCGCGGCAGCTCGCACGCGCGGGTCGTCGCCTTCGGCCTCGATCTCCTACGCGCGTTCTTCCGCCTCTGGAAGCTGCGCAACTCGATCGAGTCGGCGGACTACGACGAGCGCGCCTTTTACAGCATGATCCCGCTGCAGCGGTGGTGGCAGCGCCGCCGCCATCAGGTCATCTGCGAGTGGGCGCGCGGCGCCGGGAAAACGCTCGACATCGGTTGCGGATCGAGCGTGATTTTACAGTCGATCAACGACGTCGTCGGGCTCGACATCCTGCACAACAAGCTGCGCTACATGCGGCGCTACGACGTGCCGCTCGTGCGGGCGTCGATCTTCGCATTGCCGGTCGGCGACGAGCGGTTCGACTGCGTCGTCTGCTCGCAGGTGATCGAGCACATTCCGTACGACGACGTGATCTTCACCGAGCTCGCGCGCGTCCTGCGGCCCGGCGGCCTGCTGATCCTCGGCACGCCCGACTACGCGACGATCGGCTGGCGCACGATCGAACCGCTCTACGGCTTCTTCGCACCCGGCGGCTACAAGGACGAGCACATCACGCACTACACGCGCGAGGATCTGATCGCGACCTGTCGGCGCTTCGGGTTCGACCTCGAGGGGGTCGCATACGTCTTCCGCAGCGAGCTCGTGCTGGCGCTCCGCAAGCGCTCGCTCGCGCCGGCCGCGCGGGTCGCACCGCCGGCGACGTCACCAGCCGAGCTTCTCACCCCAGTACACGCCGAGCGCGTTTGAGAGCGCGGAGAATTCCAGCAGGAACGTCACCGCCGCGCGTCGCGCCTCCGCGAGGCCGAGCGCCACGAGAATGATGCCGTAGGGCAGCGCGTCGAGCAGGTAGCGGTACCCGAACTGCACCCAGCCCTGGTAGAAGTACGGGAAGAGCGCCGCCGCCGTCAGTACGACCGCGAGCCAAAGCAGCCGCACCGTCCGCTCGCGCCACGGCGCCGCGAACGCGTAGAGCAGGATCGGGCTCGTGAGCAGGATCGAGAGCCCTTCGGGTGAGGGCTTCAGGAACGGGAAGTCGTCGACGTACTCCCATCCTTTGAAGATCGAGACGTAGAGGTGGCGCGGCAGGTAGTGCCAGTCGTACCAGCCGTAGGTGCGGTTCGCCATGTACACCTGTGCCGCGACGCCGTACCCGGTCTCGAGCGGCTTCCCGAAGCGCGCGTAGTTGAGACCGAATTCGATCCCGAGGACGAGCGCGAGGCCGACGCCGAAGAGGACCGCGCGGCCGAACGCGTTGCCGTCGAAGAACGCTCTGAGCCCGCGCTTCGAGGTGTGACGATCGATCAACAGCAGCAGCAAGGCGGGTGCCGCCGTCGCGACGTTCACCCGCGACAGCACGGCGAAGCCGAAGGCCGCGCCGACGAGGACGCTGCGACCGCGACGGAAGACCTCGCGCAACGCGACCAAGAGAAAGAGCTCGACGCAGAGATGCGACAGAAACCACGTCGTGCCGATGATGGCCGTGTACCAGTTGACGGTGCCGAAGGCGAAAATCAGCGTGCCGAGCGCGGCGCGCCGCGGCCCGACGCCGACGTCGTGAAGCAGCAGCCAGCAGAGGGCGGCGTTCAGCCCGGCGACGCCCATGCTGAACACGTTCATGTTGAACGCCGTGCCCCACCACCAGACGAACGGCACGAGGAGAATCGCCGGCGTCGGGCCGAACGGCGAGTGGATCTTGCCGTCCACCGTGATCCAGTCGTGGTAGTGCGGCGGGTAGCCTTGTACCCAGGTGCGGCCGTGGAGCCACGCGTCCGCGACGTACACGTGATGCTTGTAGCCGTCGGGGACGCGCGGGTTCGACGCGTAGAGGAGCAGCGTCACGCCGAGAAAGATCGCGAGCGCCGCCAGGCGCCGATGGCCGGTCATTGGCGCGCGATCATATCGGTGTCGTCGGACGCGGGCAAAACACTCGCGGTATACGCGTGCCGTGCGCCGCACGATCGAGCGCGGCGCACGGCCGCGAGATTGGACTCGCTGCCGACTCGATGTTAGGTCAGTCCGACCGTGACTTCGACGGCACGATTGCCGAGCCTCTCCGCGTTTTTCCCGGCGTACAACGAGGAGCGCAACGTGCCCGTCATGGTCGAGCGCATGACGGCGGTGTTGCCGCGCGTCGCGGACGACTACGAGATCATCGTCGTGAACGACGGCAGCGCCGATCGGACCGGCGCGGTGGCCGACGAGCTCGCGCAGCGCGACCCGCACGTGCGCGTCGTCCACCATCCGGTGAATCGCGGCTACGGCGGTGCGCTCAAGTCCGGCTTCGCCGCGAGCCGCAAGGCGTACGTGTTCTTCACCGACGGCGACGGCCAGTTCGACGTCGCGGAGATCGAGCGCCTCTTGCCGTTCGTCCCCGAGTACGACGTGGTCGTCGGCTACCGGCTCGACCGCGTCGAGGGCGGGCTACGGAAGCTGAACGCGGTGCTGTGGAACGGCCTCGTGCGCGGCCTCTTCCGCATTCCCGTTCGCGACGTCGATTGCGCCTTCAAGCTCTTCAAGCGCGAGGTGTTCGCCGCCGTGAAGGTCGAGGCCGAGGGGGCGATGATCAGCACCGAGGTGCTCGCGCGCGCGGTGCGCGCCGGCTTCCGCGTCCACGAGGTCGGCGTCCACCACTTCGAGCGGCGGCATGGAAAGCCGACGGGAGCCAACCCGCTGGTGATCCTGCGCGCCTTCTACGAGCTCTTCAAGCTGTACCGCCGGATCACGGCGGACGGGTCGCCGGCGCGCGCGTAGGCCTCCGACGGTCTCGACGCGACGCTGCTCCGCCCGCTCAAAACTCGCACGGCCCCACGGTGCATTTGCTGAAATTCAGCGTGCAGTCCGCATTGCACGAGAGCGAGCCGCCAGCGTCGGCGCAGAAATCCTCGCACGTGCAGACGTCCTCGAAGCAGGAGCTGTCGTCGATCGCGTTCTTGTCGCACTGCTCGTCGCCCTCGAGGATGCCGTTGCCGCAGACGGGGGTGGACGCCGGCGTTGGCGTTGCCGCGCGCGTTGCCGACGGCGACGGCCGCGGACTCGCCGTAGTGCCGCCGCTCCGTATGGCGGTCGGCGTGCGAGCGGGCGTCGGACTCGTGCTCGTGTCCGGGTCGACCTCGTCCGGTATCAAGTCGCCGTCGCGGTCGCCGCACGCTTGCGTGCGCGGATTGCACCGTCGTGCGACGAACGATCCGTCGCATGCAGCGGTCCCTGCGATCGCGCCTTCGATGCGGTCGTTGCTCACGAGCTCGCCGGTGACGACGAACGTGCCCGTGCCGTCGTGCACCTCGACGGCGAAGCTGCCGTCGGCGGCGACCGGCTCGGGAGGATCGAAGCGCTCCGAGACCACGCCGCCGACGCACCGAAAGAACACGGCGCGAATACTGCCGACAGCGATCGAGAGATCGTCGCCGTTGTGCGTGTGACCGATGAAGAACCCGGGAGTCACCGTCCGGACTTCGTCACGCGACGTGCTGCCGTCGCCGCAGCCCGCGATCATCCAGCACGAGGCTGCCGCGAGCGTCACGATGATGCGCGTCCGGGAGATCATGCGTCCTCTTGCAATCGTGAGAATCCGAGCCGACCGGCGCATGATTACAGAGACCTCGTTCGTAGCCTAGCCGCGCGGGCGTGCGGTAACGAAAAGGCCCGCAGGCTCGACGAGCCTGCGGGCCTTCGATCGACTAGAGACGGATCCCGCTAGAACGTGCAGGAATCCGTGTAGCAGGCCTTGCCGGGGAGGACGAGGCCGCCCGGACCCGGCAAGCCACCGGCCGCGTTCACCGCACCGCTGGACGTCGCCGCGATGCAGAACGTCGACGCGAGCGTCGGGTTGGTCGGGCTCGCCGTGCCGACGCGCTTCATGGCGTTCGTGATGGCAAACGTCGTCGAATCGGTTTGTCCCGAGCACGGCCGCACCGTCGGTGCGCCCTGGCAGTTGCCGGCGCCCGCGGGGCAGTCGGCGTCGGACAAACACCCGCGGAACGTCTGGATCGAGCAGAACTGATCGAACGGGCCGCCCGTGCATGTTCCGCCGGTGCCGTTCGGATCGGTGCAGATCGCATCGTCACACGCGTTCGCCTGCTTCTGACCTTGGCAGTAACACGCCTTGCCGTTGAACGGGATGCTGGTGCACGTCTTGCTCGGAGACAACGTGCTGGTACCCGTCGTCGGGTTCAGCGCGATGCTCAGATTGCCGATGTTGGCGCCTGCCGTTGGCGGGCAATCCAGGCTCGTGTTACCGAACTGGGCGCTCGTGCCGTGCACGGTGCACGCTAGGCCGTTGCGGTCACCGCCAGAGCACGTACCCGCCTGGTTGAAGCCGGCGCCGCTGCAGCGCGGGCACGGCTGATCGACGGTGAGACCGGTGAACACCGCGGAGATCAGATTTGCCGTGGACGCGCCGGAGCCGGTGTCGGGGTTCGCAGTGCCGGTGATCGCTCCGTCCACCCGATTCGTGACGCAGACCGGCACGCCGCCCGACGAGAGCGGAAGCGGTGCGCCGAAGATGAACGCGCAGGTTCCGCCGGAGCAATCGCCGTCGGCGGTGCACGTCTTCGAAGTGTCGTTCGAGCAGCGGCGGTTGTTCACGACGGTCGTGCTCGCGATCGGGCCGCTCACGTCGCACGAGCCGCAGGAGCCCTTCGAGTTGCCGTGACAGTCGAGCGCGACTGTCAGGGATCCCTTGTTGATGACCTTCGTGTTCATGGCGATGCCCGTCCAGCCGCTGTCGAGGTCGGCTTGATCGCCCTGGCCCTCGATCGTGACCTTGCTGGGGCAGGCGGCACCGCTCGTCTGCGTCGGTGTCGGTGTTAGGACACCTCCAGTCGGCGTCTCGCCGACCGTGGGGGTGACTCCGACGGTGGTAGGCTCGCTCGTCGCCGTCTCGTGCACGCCGGTCGGCGTCGGATGAGGCGTCGACGTCGGCGGCGTCACGCCGCCGCGGGTCGCCGTGAAGCCGGTGTCGCAATGGTTGTTCTCGTCGTCGATGAACCCCTCGAGGGTGTTCTGATCGGTGAACGTTCCCGTCACGTGGAACTTGCGACCCGCGTCGGTGAACTTGACGCTGAACGTACCGTCGGAGTCG
>JBGPOW010000014.1:0-38678 GCA_041488235.1 Binatia bacterium | reverse complement strand
CGTATTCTCTTGAAGCAGGTGCCGGACCCGGAGCGCTTCGGCGTCCCTGTTTTCCGCGGTAAGCGCATCGTCGGCATCGAGGAGAAGCCGCGGCGCCCAAAGAGCCGATATGCAGTCACCGGAATCTACATGTATGATGCGCGCGTCTTCGACGTGATTCGCACGCTCAAACCGTCCGGCCGGGGCGAGCTCGAGATCACCGACGTGAACAACTGGTACATCGAGCGCGGCGAGCTCGGCTTCGAGATCTTACGCGGGTGGTGGACCGATGCCGGCACCTTCGAGGCGCTGCATCGGGCGGGTAACCTGGTCGCGAAAACTGGGGCCAACAAGCTCGACAGCCGTGCTCGCGCGAAGAGAGTCCCCAGGAGAATCGAATGATCGATGGCGTGCACCTGAAGCGACTGACCGTCCACTCCGACGACCGCGGTCTGTTGATGGAGGTGCTGCGCGCCGACGATCCGTGCTTCGTGCCGGTCAAGCAAACGACGTACACCGAGGCGTATCCCGGCGTGATCAAGGCGTTCCACTGGCACCGCAAGCAGTGGGATCTCTGGTTTTTCACCTCGGGCACGGCGCAGGTCGTGCTCTACGACCTTCGTCCCGAGTCGCCGACGCACCGCCGGACCGACGTCGTCATCATGGGCGAGCGCGCGCCGATCCTGCTCGCAATTCCGATCGGCGTCGCGCACGGCTACCGCGTCCTCGGCACCAAGCCGGCGGGGCTCCTCTACCACACGAGCGAGGCGTACGATCCCGCCGACCCCGACGAGGAGCGCCTTCCTCACGACGACCCGACGATCGGATTCGACTGGACGACGCGGCCACGGTGATCGACGCATGAGAATTCTCGTTACCGGCGGCGCCGGTTTCATCGGCGCGAACTTCGTGCAGCACGTCCTCGCGACGCATCCCGAGGACGAGGTGGTGACGTTCGACCTCCTGACGTACGCCGGCAATCTCGCGAACCTCGAGCCGGTGATGCGCGACCCGCGTCACCGCTTCGTCCGTGCCGATGTCGCCGATCCGGCGGCGGTCGCGGCGGCGCTCGACGGTGTCGAGGCGATCGTGCACATGGCCGCCGAGTCGCACGTCGACCGCAGCATCGCCGACGCGAGCGATTTCCTCCGCACCAACGTCGTCGGCACGCAGGTACTGCTCGACGCCGCCCGGCGCGCGAAGGTCGAGCGCTTTCTGCACGTGTCGACCGACGAGGTCTACGGCAGCCTCGGCCCGACCGGCGCCTTCACCGAGGAGAGCGCGCTCCGACCGAGCAGCCCGTACGCGGCGAGCAAGGCGGCGGCCGATCTCCTGGTCCACGCCGCGCACCACACGCACGGTATCGACGCGCGCATCTCGCGCTGCTCGAACAACTACGGCCCGTATCAATTCCCCGAAAAGCTGATCCCGCTCTTCGTGACGAACGCGCTCGCCGACGAGCCGCTGCCGCTCTACGGCGACGGCTGCCAGGTGCGCGATTGGATCCACGTCGTCGATCATTGCCGCGCGCTCGACGTGATCTTGCGGCGCGGGCGCGCCGGCGAGATCTACAACGTCGGCGGCGGCAACGAGCGCCGCAACGTCGACGTCGCGACGCTCATCCTCGAAACGCTCGGCAAGCCGGCGAGCTTGCTGCGCCACGTCGAGGACCGCCCGGGTCACGATCGCCGCTATGCGATCGATGCGTCGAAGACGGCGCGCGAGCTCGGCTGGACGCCGCAGGAGCCGTTCGCCGCCGGCATCGCGGCGACGATCGACTGGTACCGGAAGAACCGCGTGTGGTGGGAAGCGGTGAAGAGCGGTGCGTACCGCGACTACTACGAGCGCATGTACGGCGCGCGCGTGCGCGCCGCGGGTGCGGAGGGGCGCTCATGAGAGCGACGACGAGGGGACCGCGTCGCGGGCTGACGCGGGTCGAGAAGCCGTGGGGGTGGGAGCTCTGGTGGGCGCACACTGAGCGCTACGTCGGCAAGATCCTGCACATCAACCGCGGCGGAGCGTTGAGCTATCAATTTCACCGCAAGAAAGACGAGACGATCTACATGCTGAAGGGCGAGCTCGCACTCGAGTTCGCGCCCGGCGGCGGCCGCGTCCAACGCCGGACGCTCCGTCCCGGTGACGCGCTGCACATCCGGCCGGGCGATCACCATCGCATGACCGCCGTCACCGCGTGCGACGTCCTCGAGGCATCGACGCCGGAGGTCGATGACGTCGTCCGTCTGGAAGACCGCTACGGCCGTGCCGACGCCTCGTCCGCGACCGGCGCGTCGCGCGGCGGCGCCGCGCCGGCGCGTACCCGAGCCGCGGCGGGCGCACGCCGCGGTACCGGTGCCGGCGGGCGCCGGAAGGCGCGCGCATGACCGCACCTCGCGCGCTCATCACCGGCATCACCGGTCAGGACGGGTCGTATCTCGCCGAGTTCCTGCTCGCCAAGGGCTACGAGGTCTACGGGATGGTGCGCCGCTCCAGCACCGAGAACTTCGAGCGCATCGAGGCTTTTCGCGACCGCTTGCACCTCGTGCAAGCCGACCTCCTCGACACGATGTCCCTCATCTCGCTGCTCGAAGGCGTCCATCCTCGCGAGGTGTACAATCTCGCGGCGCAGTCGTTCGTGCCGACGTCGTGGGCGCAACCGGTCCTGACGGCGCAGTTCGACGCCATCGGCGTCACGCGTCTCCTCGAGGCGATCCGTCTCGTCGATCGCTCGATCCGCTTCTACCAGGCCTCGTCGAGCGAGATGTTCGGCAAGGTGCGCGAAGTGCCGCAGACGGAGCTGACCCCGTTCCATCCGCGCAGCCCGTACGGTGTCGCGAAAGTATACGCCCACTACATCACCGTGAATTATCGTGAGAGTTACGAAATATTTGCCTGCTCGGGGATATTGTTCAATCACGAGAGCCCCCGTCGCGGCCGCGAGTTCGTGACCCGCAAGGTGTCCGACGGGGTCGCGCGGATCGCCGCGGGTCGTGCCGACGAGCTGCGGCTCGGCAATCTCGAGGCGAAGCGCGACTGGGGCTTCGCCGGCGACTACGTCGAGGCGATGTGGCTCATGCTGCAGCAGCCGGGGCCCGACGACTACGTGGTCGCGACCGGCGAGTCGCACACGGTGCGCGAGCTCGTCGAGATCGCGTTTCGGCGGATCGGCCGCGACTGGCAGCGTCACGTCGTCGAGGATTCGACGCTGACGCGGCCGGCAGAGGTCGATCTCCTCGTCGGCGACGCGGCGAAGGCGCAGCGCGTGCTCGGGTGGCGGCCGAAGGTCGGCTTCGCCGAGCTCGTCGAGATGATGGTCGACGCGGACCGCGCGCGCTACGGAGGCTGAGAGTCTGTGAATCGATCCCGCTCCCGTCGATCGATTCACCGACTCTGAGTGCCGCGGGTGCGCTGCTTCGTCACCGGAATCGGCGGCTTCGTCGGGCTGCATCTCGCCGAGGCGCTCCTCGCCGGCGGCCACGACGTGACGGGCACGGTCGCCGGCAGCGCGGATCGCGCCGCGCTGGCGGCGCTCGCCGCGCGTCATCCGCGCTTCACGCCGGAGCAGGTCGCCGTCCTCGACGTCGCCGACCGCGCGGCCGTCGAGCGCGCGCTCGCGGCGGCGTCGCCCGAGCGGATCTTCCATCTCGCCGCGATCTCGTTCGCCGCCGACGCCGAGGTCGATCCGGCGCGGACGCTGGCGGTGAACGTGCTCGGGACGGTGCACGTGATCGACGGCGCCCGCAAGGCGGCGCCGCGCGCGCCGGTCGTGATCGCGGGCTCGTCCGAGGCGTACGGCGCGATCGCTCCCGGCGATCTGCCGATCGCCGAGACGACGCCGCTTCGGCCGGTGAATCTCTATGGAGTGTCGAAGGCGGCAGCGGATCTCGCCGCCTTCGAGCGCTGGTGGACGAGCGAGTGCCCGGTCGTCCGGGTGCGCGCGTTCAACCACACGGGACCGGGGCAACGGCCGTCGTTCGTGTGCTCCGACTTCGCGCGGCAGATCGCGCGCATCGAGGCAGGACTCGCGCCCCCCGTGCTGCGCGTCGGCAACCTGGAAGCGGCGCGGGACTTCTCGGACGTGCGCGACGTCGTCCGCGGTTACACGCTCCTCGCCGAGCGCGGTACGCCGGGCGAGGCGTACAACCTCTGTGCCGGCGTCGCGACGACCATCGGCACGATCGTCGAGCTGCTGACCGGGGAAAGCCGGGTGATGATCGAGTACCGAGAGGAACGCGGCCGTCTGCGGGCGCACGAGGTGCCGACGGTCGTCGGCAGCGCCGCCCGGGTCTCCGCCCTCGGCTGGTCGCCGACGATCCCGCTGCGGCAAACGCTGCGCGAGCTGTTGCAATACTGGCGTGACCGCGTCGCCGAGGACCCGCAGGCCTGAATCGCCCCGGTCGCGCCGGATCCGCCGCCGCGTCGCGAAAATGGTCTCCCGGCGCGCCGTTGCTCGCGACCCGCGTTGAAGGTGCCGCTGACGCTGTGTTAGGACAGTCTACATGGAGGCGCGCGCGTTGGAGCGACGGGAGACGACTACCCCCGATTCGCCGCAGCCGAAGGACGGCGCGCCTCCCGAGCGCAAGAGCTTGGAAGATCTGCTGCTTGCGCGCGGGCGCGTCAGCGCCGAGGACATTCGCAAAGTCCGGCTGCTGCAGCAAGAGCGCGGCGAGCGCCTCGAGCGCCTGCTCCTCGACCTCGGATTCATCTCCGAGGACGACCTGATCAGTCTCCTCTCCGAGCACCTCGGCATTCCGCTCGTCGGGCGCAAGGAGTTCCCCGCGGTCCCCGTCACGTTACCGACGGTCAACATCCAGTTTCTCCGCCACTCGAAGATCCTGCCGCTCGAGATCCAGGACGGCACGCTCACGGTGGCGATGGCCGATCCGAGCGACCTCGACAGCATGCACGGCCTCCAGGTCGCGACCGGCCTGCACGTCCGGCCGTTCCTCGGCCGCGAGAAAGAGATCATCGCCGCGCTCGAGGGCTACGACGAAACGCCGGGGGCGTCGGTCGAGACCGAGGGCAACCTCGAGTACCTGGCGACGGACGAGGAGGACGTCAACCACCTCCGCGACCTCGCGAGCGAGGCGCCGGTCATCCGGCTCGTCAATCTGGTCATCAACCGCGCCGTCGAGCAGCGCGCCTCCGACATCCACATCGAGCCGTTCGAGAACGAGCTCAAGGTCCGCTACCGCATCGACGGCGTGCTGCACGACATCGAGCAGCCGCCGCGCCGCCAGCAGGCGGCGATCGTCTCGCGCGTGAAGATCATGGCGAAGCTCAACATCGCCGAGCGCCGCCTGCCGCAGGACGGCCGTATCAAGCTGCGCACGATGGGGAAGGAGATCGACCTCCGCGTCTCGACCTTGCCGACGCTCTATGGCGAGAGCGTCGTGCTCCGCATCCTCGACCGCTCCAGCATCGTCCTCGATCTCGAACAGCTCGGCTTCCCCGCCGACACGCTCGGCGAGTTCGAGAAGCTCATCGTCCGGCCCTACGGCATGATCCTCGTCACCGGTCCGACGGGCAGCGGCAAGACGACGACCCTCTACGGCGCGCTCGAGAAGATCAACTCGCCCGACAAGAAGATCATCACCATCGAGGATCCGGTCGAGTATCAGGTCTCGGGCGTGAACCAGATCCACGTGAAGCCGCAGATCGGCCTCACGTTCGCGAACGGCTTGCGCTCGATCGTGCGTCAGGACCCCGACGTCATCATGGTCGGTGAGATCCGCGACCCGGAGACCGCCGAGATCGCGGTGCAAGCGGCGCTGACCGGTCACTTGGTGTTCTCGACCTTGCACACCAACGACGCCGCGGGCGCGGTGAGCCGACTCCTCGAGATGGGCGTCGAGGATTATCTCTTGGCGTCGTCGCTGCTCGGCGTCCTGGCGCAGCGGCTGGTGCGCAATGTGTGCGTGCGCTGCCGCGAAGCGGTGCCCGCCGACCAGGCGCTCCTCGGCGCCGGCGAGGTGACGAGCGCGACCGCGGCGCGTTTCGCGAGCGCCGCGGCGGCGAGCGCGATGACCAACGGCTCCGTGTACCGCGCGACCGGCTGCGAGGAGTGCTCCGGCACCGGCTACCGCGGCCGCAGCGGCATCTACGAGCTGCTGCTCATGAACGAGAGCGTGCGCGAGCAGATCCTGAAGCATGCGTCCGCCGATGCGATCAAAACCGTCGCGACCGGCCGCGGCATGCGCACCTTGCGCGACGACGGCTGGCTGAAGGTCCGCGAGGGCACCACGACGGTCGCCGAGGTGCTGCGCGTGACGCAGGAGGAATGACGCCGCGCCGCCCGCCCGAGGCACGGTGACGGCCTGGCGGCCACGCGCGGCCCGGCGGGCGCGCCGACCGCGGCGCGACGCGAGAGGGGAGTAGGGCATGGCGGGAGGCGCGGCCTCGCAGCGGCCGCAGCACGCGGGCGAGGGCTGGGACGCGGGTGCGCCCGAGCTCTCGATCGTCGTACCCGTCTACAACGAGCGTGCGACGCTCGAGACGCTCGTGGAGGAGTGCACGGCGGCGCTGGCGCCGCTCGGCCTCGCGTGGGAGCTGATCTTCGTCGACGACGGCTCGACCGACGGCTCGTTCGCCGCGATCGACGCGATCCGCGCCCGTGAGCCGCGCGTCCGCGGTCTGCGTTTGCGGACGAACGTCGGCAAATCGGCGGCGCTCGCGGTCGGCTTTCGCGCCGCCCGCGGTGCGCGCCTCGTCACGATCGACGGCGACCTGCAGGACGACCCGCGCGAAATTCCGCGGCTCCTCGCCGCGCTCGATGAGGGCGCCGACCTCGTGAGCGGCTGGAAGACGGCGCGTCAGGACCCGCCGACGCGCGTCTTCGCGTCGCGCGTCTTCAACCTGCTGTCACGACTGGCCTCCGGCATCACGCTCCACGACGTGAACTGCGGCCTCAAGGCGTACCGCCGCGAGGTCGCCGCGGAGGTGCCGCTCTACGGCGAGCTGCACCGCTTCATCCCGCTCCTCGCGCACTGGCGCGGTTTCCAGGTCGCGGAGATCGCGGTGACGCACCGGCCGCGCGCGGTCGGCCGCTCGCGCTACGGGTGGTCGCGGATGCTGCGTGGGATCATGGATCTCGTGACCGTGATCTGCCTCACGCGCTACAACCGCCGGCCGGCGCACTTCTTCTCGCTGCCGGGCGCCGGGCTCGTCGCCGTCGGCCTCGCGATCTGCACGTACATCGCCTATCTGCGGCTGCGCTACGGGCACATCATGCACCGCCACCCGCTCCTGCTCTTCGGCGTGCTGCTGGTCGTCGTCGGCGTGCAGCTCTTCACGACCGGGCTCCTCGGCGAGATGATGGTCGACGCCGCCCGCCGCATCGACGAGGACTACGAAGCGGCGCGGAAGCTGTAGCTATGTGGCGCAGGACGGTGCCGGCGTGACGTACGGCCAGAGCCACCACTCTCCCGGGTCGTCGGCGATGAAGCTCGCGAGCTCGCGAAACACCGCCGTGAGGGTCTCGCCGTCGTCGCCGGCCGGAATGCGCGCGCCGTAACGCAACGTCAGCGCCTCGCCGCGTCGCACGGCGACGATGGGCTGCATCGCCGCACCCGTCAGGCGCGCCAGCGTCACGATTCCGGACGATACGAGGACCCGCTCTCCGAAGAGCGTCACCGCGGAGGCGCGACTCACGACATCGCCGGGTACGTCGATCGCGGCGAAGAGCGCGCCGCCCGCGACGAGATGGTCGCGTGCGCGCGCCGTCGCTGCGGAGTCGGTGGCGAGCGGCTCGTATCCAGAAATCGAGGCGACCCAGGCCACCTTGCGCGCGGCGAACGCGCGTTTCGCCTCCGGCATCGGGTTTGCCGGCGACAACGCGCGGACGATCAGACGGGCGTCCGCCACGCGTCGGCGCCGGAGATCGAGATATGCGAGCACCGGGCTGCCGAAGTGCAGCGTGACGTAGATCGTCGCACCCTGCGGCGCCGGCTCGTCGGCGGGCGTCTGTAGGAGCTGCGGCCACGCGCGCGGACGGCGCATCGACCAGGCGGTGTCAGCCTCCTCTTGCGCTTCCGAGACGAGGCTCGCCGCGAACACGCGGTCGGCGGCGGCGGCCGAGCATCCGAGCGCGCGCGCGATGCGCGCGCCGCCGCGCGCGCGTCGCGCGTGATCGAGCCGGAGCTCGATCTGACCGCTGAGACGCGCGTATCGGCGCGCCGCGCTCCGGCTCCGCGCGCTCCAAGGAAGGAGCCAGCGATAGCGGCAGAACGTCCACGCCGCGGGAACGGACGAGCGCAGCGTCATCGCGCTCCGGGACCCGGCGGGCACGCGCGTTCTTGCCGCATCGGACAGCGATTCCGCGCGCCGCGCGTGCTGTCAAGACGCGACGGCCCCGGCTGCCGACGCGCTGGTGCGTCCTGTGAGCTTACGGCGGCGGCGTGCGGAGGATCTCGCCGGTATAGACGGCTTCGAACGCGCTGCCGGGAACGAGCTTCAGGTCACCGAGCGCATCATCGTTCCACCGTGGGTCGTGGTCACCCGAAATGAACCAGTCGGAGCCGTTATCGGCGACGAACATGCCGTACTTCTTCAGCGCGGCGCAGATCACTTGCACCTCGGCGCTGAAGGACGCGCAGCTGTATGCAGCCTTCATGCGCATCCGCAGACCCATCGGCGGGAGAGTCGGATCGGTGCTCGACGACGCGTAATGCGTCGCCGGATGGATGAATCCTTGCTGCGTTGCCCGCACCGTGAAGCGCAGCGCGTGACGGATCTCACCGTCTCCGACGACCTCGTCGTAGCGGACGAGTCCTGGAAAGATCGGCAGACCGGCGGCGTCCGCCGACGTCCATCCGTCCGGCCGCAGCGCGTTCGATCGCAGGTCGAAGATCGCCCCTGATCCGGCGTACCAGCGTGTAGCGCTCGGGTTCGGGCCCTGGCCGGGCGGCCAGGCCCAGTAGAGCTCGTCGAGCTCGCAGTGATCGAGGTCGAGCATCAAAATGTGTCGATCGCCGTCACTGCTCGCGCCACCTTCGATCGGCGCGTCGTCGGGGATCGGGTACGGACCGGCGTCGCTCTCGGTGTCATAGAGGAAGTCGACCGGGACCAGTGGCTGGTCGCCCGGCACGACCACCCACGGAAAGCCGATCGGGGCGCCGAGCCAGAAGGTGCCGAAGTCCGGGTGGAGGGTCTTGGTCGCGCCGATGAAGTTCACGTAGCTCGCCGAGTTCGGGTGGACGGGATAGCCCGACACGTCGACGTTCCACGGATTGTCCGGCGGGAAGATCGAGCACGCGGTAGATGGTGTGGCAGTCGCCGTCGGTGGAACGGGTGTCGCGGTCGGAACCGGTGTCGAGGTTCGAGTTCGCATCGGCGTTCCGGTTCGCGTCGCGGTGGCGGTCGCGGCAGGCGTCGCCGTTCGTGTTGCCGTCGGCGGCAACGGCGTCGACGTCGCGGTCGGAGGCAGCGGTGTCGACGTCGCCGGAAGTGGCGTCGCCGTCGGACTCGAGAGTCGCGCGGTCGGCGTTACGGTGCGTACCGGTGTCGGCGTGCGCCTTTTCCCGCCCTTGGCGGCACTCGCGGTGGCGGCGAGGCGGGGGGCGATGACGAGCAGAGCCGCAACGACGAACGAAGTGGATGTTCTCACGCGCATGACGATGCGTCGAGCAAGCGACGTACCGTACGACCAGGTCTCGATTGCGCGGACGATGAAGCCTCGGTTCGAGGCATCTCGCTCATAGATGCGCGGCGCCGGCGGAAAAACGACGGCGGGTTCGCACGTGCGGTCGCTGACGCGTCGGCACGCAACGCAGAATCGTGCAGAGCAGCGCCTTTGGCGTCCGCGCAAGAGAATGTCCGTTCAATTGACGACAGCGGCAGTCCGTCGTTGCGTGCCGCGAGTGGCGTTCGCGCCCCGCGTGACGTAGACCTCGGGCATGCGACGCGCACGCTTCGCGGGCGCCGGCGCGGCCCTGCCGTCGCGGGTGGTGGCGAACGCCGAGATCGAGGACCGCCTCGGCGTCGAGCATGGTTGGATCGAGCGCACCGGCATTCGCGAGCGGCGTGTGCTCGGCGCCGGCGAGTCGCTCGTCGACCTCGCGGAGCGTGCGACGCGCGACGCGCTCGCCGCCGCGCGGCTCGCGACATCCGACGTCGACGCGGTCGTCGTCGCGACGACATCGTCGGCGTATCGCTTCCCGTCGCTCGCCTGCTTGCTGCACGAGCGGCTCGGCCTCGCCGGCGCGCCGGCGTTCGACGTGGCGGCGGCGTGCGCCGGGTTTCCGTACGCGCTCGCGGTCGCCGATCAGGGCGTCCGTGCCGGCGACTACGAGCGTGTCGTCGTCGTCGGCGCGGATTGCTTGAGCGCGTTCGTCGATCCCTCGGACCGTGCGACGGCTCCCCTCTTCGGCGACGGTGCCGGCGCGGTCGTGCTCGAGGCCGACGCGGACGCGCGCCCGGAAGCGCGTGGCATTCTCGCCTGCCGTCTGCGCGCGCTCGGCGCGATGTGGCCGATCTTGACGGCGCCGATCGCCGGGGCCCGCGATGACGCCGGCGAGCGTTCCTGGATGCGCATGGACGGGCCCGAGGTGTTTCGCGTCGCGGTCGAGCACCTCGTCGATTTGACGCGCGAGGTGCTCGCCGCGGCCGGGGCGACGGCGGACGACGTCGCGCTCTTCGTGCCGCACCAGGCGAACCTGCGTATCATTCGCATGATGCTGCAACTGCTGCGGATCGACGAGTCGCGCGCCTACGTGAACCTGTCGCGTTACGGCAACACGTCGGCGGCGTCGATTCCGATCGCGCTCGCGGAGGCGGTGCGCGACGGGCGGCTCGCGGCCGGCGACCTCGTCGTCCTGAACGCCGTCGGCGGCGGCATCACCGCCGGCGCGGTGGTCGCGCGCTGGTGACGACGTTGACAGGCGCGGGGTCGAGCGCTAGGAGACGCAGCCTTCCGGCCGGGGAATCGCTTCGCGTCGACCGATGACCGACCAATCCCGAGCGACCACTCTCGAGCGCGTGCAGCACGTCGTCGCATCGGTACTCCACGTGCCGCTCGGCACCGTCACGCCGTCGGCCCTGCTCTCGGAAATCGCGGCGCTCGACTCGCTCAGCCTCGCGGAGATCGCGGCGGGGCTCGACGAGGAGTTCCGCACGCGCGTGCCGAGCGACGATCTCACGGCGGTGCAGACGGTCGACGATCTCGCGACGCTCGTCGCACGCGCGCCGCGCCGGTGATTCCGTGGACGTCAAGCGCTTCGAGGAGTTCAAGGTGGGGGACGAGGCGGTCTACTCGAAGACGATCGAGGAGGCCGACGTCGCGCTCTTCGCGCGTCTGAGCGGCGACGATTATCCGGTGCACCTCGACGAGGAATACGCGCGGCGCACGCGTTTCGGCCGGCGCGTCGCGCACGGGATGCTGACCGCGAGCCTCCTCTCGACGGCGAACGCGCGCCTCCTGCAGCTTCCCGGCGGTGTATCGGTCGAGCAGACGCTGCGTTTCCTCCGGCCCGTATTCCTCGGCGACACGATCACCGCCCGCAGCACCGTGATCGAGATTCTGCCGCAGAGCCGCCGCCTGCGTTGTCGCACGACGTGCACCAATCAGCACGGCGAGCTCGTGGTCACCGGCGAGGCCCTCGAGCAGAAGGACGACGCCTAGCGCGGAGAGGATCGGATGGGTCTCTTCGATCGCTTCAGAAAGCCGAAAGGGAAGCCGCGGGTCGCCGTCATCGGCCTCGACGGCGTCGGCGCGCCGCTCGTCGAGGCGCTCACCGACGCCGGCGTGATGCCGCGCATGGCGGCGCTGCGACGTGCCGGCACGCTGGCGCGCATGACCTCGAGCATCCCGACGATCTCGAGCGTATCGTGGTCCGGCTTCATGACCGGAACGAACCCGGGGCGCCACGGCATCTACGGCTTCACCGACGTGAAGCGCGACTCGTACGCGATCTACTTCCCGAACTACCGGCACGTGCAGGCGCCGACGATTTGGGACGTGCTCGGCGCCGAGGGGCGGCGCTCGATCGTCCTCAACATCCCCAACACGTATCCGGCGAAGGACATCAACGGCGTCCTCGTCTCGGGGTTCGTCGCCGTGAATATCGAGCGCGCCGTGACTCCCGCGAGCGTGCTGCCGCTCCTGAAGAGCCAGGGCTACAAGATCGACGTCGACTACGTGAACGCCAACGAGCGCGTCGACGCGTTCTTCCGCGACTTGCACGACACGCTCGCGGCGCGGCGGCGGACGTTCGGGCACTTCCTCCGCGAGGAGGACTGGGACTGTTTCATCGGCGTCATCACCGAGACGGACCGCCTGCACCACTACTTCTGGAACGCGTACGCCGACCGCGCGTCGCCGCTGCACCAGCGCTTTCTCGACTTTTACGGCGCGGTGGATGCGACGATCGGCGAGCTCATCGACGCGCTCCCCGACGGCACGCCGCTCTTCGTCATCGCCGACCACGGTCATACGCTCATCGAGACCGAGTTCTATCCGAACGTCTGGCTGCGCGAGCAGGGGCTGCTCGCGTTCAAAACACCGACGCCGAAGTCGATCGCCGACGTCGACCCGTCGTCGAAGGCGTTCATCCTCGATCCCGGCCGCATCTATCTCAACTTGAAGGGCCGCTTCGCGAACGGCGTCGTCGACCCCGGCGCGGAAGCGGAGGAGCTGTTGCAGCGGATCGCCGCCGGGCTCGCCGCCGTCGAGTATGCCGGCCCGCCGGTGAACGGCAACCGCCGTCCGGTGAAGCAGGTCTTTCGTCGCGACGAGATCTACCGCGGTCCGCAGCTCGAGCAGGCGCCCGACGCCGTGCTGCACTTCCACGACGGCTTCGACATCAAGGGAGCCGTCGGGCGCGATGAGCTCTTCGGACGGAGCGCGCTCACCGGGATGCACACCTACGACGACTCGCTGCTCTACGTGAATCGTCCCGGATTCCCGACGCGCGATCTCGCGATCACCGATCTCGCGCCGACGATCCTCGCGATGCTCGGGGCGACCCCGTCGCAGCCGATGGACGGCCGGGTGCTGGGCGCGTGACGTCACCGTCGCGCCGCCGCGTGCCGAGTCGTGCGGGCGCCCTTCGGCGCCGCCGCGTCCGGCGCTGACGCAGGTCGCGTCCGGCCGCCGATGCGTCTCGCGCTGATCGGACCGAGCGCGCCGCTCCGCGGCGGCATCGCCCAGTACCACGACCGCTTGGCGGCCGCACTGGCGCGCCGCGGCCACGACGTGCGTCGCATCTCGTATCGTCGGATGTATCCGTCGCTCCTGTTCCCCGGTCGGACGCAGTACGAGGCTGCGGGTGTATCCGGCGCGACCGGATCGCTGCCGCCGGCGGCGCCGCTCCTCGACTCGATCGGGCCGCGCAGCTGGGCGCGCGTCGCCGCCGCGGCGGCGGGCGCCGACGCGGCGCTCTTCGAGTGGTGGCACCCGTTCTTCGCGCCGGCGTTCGTCGCGATCACGTATCTGCTGCGTCGCCGCGGCGTGCCGATGCTCGCGTTCTGTCACAACCTCGAGCCGCATGAGCCGATTCCCGGTGGAAGCCTCGTCGCCCGTCTGGCGCTCGGCCGCGCCGACGCGTGCATCGTGCAATCGAGCCGCGAGGCCGACGCCCTCAGAGCGCGGTATCCGCGGCGGCCGGTCGCGTGCATTGCGCATCCGGCCGAGCGACCGCTCTGCCCACACGACGCCGCGGCGGGCCAGGCGGGGAGCGATGCGGACGCGCAGCGCGCCGCGTGCGCCGCCGCGCTCGGGATTCCCCACGCCGCCCGTCGCGTACTCTTCTTCGGCTACGTGCGCGCCTACAAGGGACTGCCGACGCTGCTCGAGGCGCTCGCGCTCTTGCCGGCCGACGTGCAGCTCGTCGTCGCCGGCGAGATCTACCACCACGATGCCGCGTGGCATCGCGCCGAAGCGGAGCGCCTCGGCATTGCCGACCGCGTCGTGCTCCTCGACCGCTTTCTTGCGAGCAGTGAGGTCGGCTGCTGCTTTCGCGCCGCGGACGTGGTCGCGCTGCCGTACTGGAGCGCCAGTCAAAGCGGCGTCGCGCCGCTGGCGATGGCCTGCGGTCGCGCGGTGGTGGCGAGCGCCGTGGGCGGCCTGCCCGACCTCGTCCGTCCGGGTGAGACGGGATTCCTCGTCCCGGCGCGCGATCCCGCGGCGCTCGCGGACGCGATCGCGCGCGCCGTCGCGGACGCGCCGCGCCTCGGCGCCGCCGCGGCGGCGGACGCGGCGCGCACGCTCACGTGGGACGCCGCGGCGGCGGCCGTCGAGCAGCTCGCGGCGGCGGTATCAGCCGCGCGCCGCTCCTGGTAGAGGACGCACGATGGCCCGGCTTTGGACGTTCACACGGCCGTACGCGCCGATGCTCGGCGGCGCGCTCGCCGTCATGGCGCTCCGCGCCGTGTTGATCGCCGGCGTTGCGTACTTGGTGAAGCCGATCTTCGACGAGCACCTGCTGCGCCAACACATCGCGATCGTCCGGCTGGCGCCGCTCCTCGTCCTCGTCTTCTACGCGTGCAAGACGTCGCTCGAGTATCTGCAGACGTTTTGGATCGGCGTCGCCGGCGACGCGATCTGCCGCGATATGCGCCGCGCCCTGCAAGAGCACATCGTCGATCTACCGCTGTCGACGCTCGCGCGGACGCCCGCGGCGGCCATGGTGGCGCGCCTCGTCGCCGACGTCGGCATGATCCAGAGCGTGATCGCGACGACGCTCCTCACGACGCTGAAGGACGCGTTCAGCATCGTCGCGCTCGGGACGTTGCTCGTCTACCAAAACTGGCGAATGGCGTTCATGTCGCTCGTGCTCCTGCCCGTGGCCGTGTATCCGCTCGTCCGCTTCGGCCGCTTCCGCCGCGGTCGTGTGCGGCTCGAGCAGGAGTGTCTCGCGGAGCTCAGCGCCGTCGCCCACGAGGGTATTGCCGGCAACAAGATCGTGAAGGCGTTCGGCATGGCCGCGTACGAGAAGGGGCGCTTCGAGGACCGCAACCAGCGCCTCTACACGATGCGCCGCTCGGCGCGGCATCTCATCGCGGCGAGCAGTCCGGTGAGCGAGATGGTGCTGGCGTTCGCGGCGGCGGCGATCGTCGGGTACGGCGGGCGCGAGGTCCTCTCGGGGCACATGACGCTCGGCGAGCTGGCGTCGTTCTTCGTCGCGCTCGGGCTCTCGTACGAGCCCGTGAAGCGCCTCAGCCGCGGCAACCTCGAGATCCAGGCGGCGCTCGGCGCGTTCGATCGCCTGGCGTACGTGCTCGACGAGCCGATCGAGGCGCCGCGCGACGACCGCCCGCCGCTCGTCGTCGACGCCGGCGCCGTGGAGTTTCGCCACGTGCACTTCGCCTACGAGGCGCGTCCGGTGCTGGTCGACGTGAGCTTCACCGCACCCGCGGGCGCGACGATCGCGCTCGTCGGCCCGTCGGGGGCGGGCAAGTCGACGCTGATGGATCTCCTCGCCGGGTTCATCGAGCCCACGTCCGGCGCCATCCTCGTCGACGGCCAGGACGTGGCCGCCGTGCGGCGCGCGTCGCTGCGCGCACGCATCGCCATCGTCACCCAAGACGTGTTCCTCTTCAACGACGACGTGCGCGCGAACGTCGCGTATGGCTCCCGAGACGCCGACCAGGACGCGATCGTGCGCGCCGCGGAGATGGCGGAGATCCACGACGTCATCGAGCGGCTGCCGCGCGGCTACGACACCCTGGTCGGCGAGCGCGGCGCGCGCTTCTCGGGCGGCGAGCGCCAGCGGCTCGCGATCGCGCGCGCCTTCCTGAAGGACGCGCCGATCTTGATCCTCGACGAGGCGACGTCGGCGCTCGACACGGTCACCGAAGCGCGCGTGCAACGCTCGCTCGAGCGCCTCATGGCCGGTCGCACCGTCTTCGTGATCGCGCATCGCCTGTCGACGGTGCAGCGGGCGGACCGCATCGTCGTGGTCTCCGACGGCCGCGTCGTCGAGGAAGGCACGCACGACGATCTCATGGCTCGGGGTGGCGAGTACCGCCGGCTGTACGAGCAGCAGTTCGCCGCGACGTCCTCGGAAGACGGTGCAGCGACGGATGCCGGCTCCGACGCATCGCCGCCGCCGCGCGCCGCACGCTCGTAGTATCCGGTCTCGGACACGGCAAGCACGCCACACCACCGATCCATCGCCGCTTGTCGCCTGCGATTTCCGCGCCGAAGCACCAGGGCGGGGGACTCGGCAAGCGCCACGGAACACGATAGGTTTCTTTCGCGGCGAAAGCGCGGCAAAAACGCTGCTGAATCGCCGAGTCAGGGGACCATGGGACAGTATCAGTACCGAGCGACCGACTATCAGGGGAAGATCGTCGAGGGCGCGATGGAGGCGGGCGAAGAGCGCGCCGTCGTGCTCCGTTTGCAAGAGCGCGGCCTCATTCCTCTGCGGATTGGCGCCGGCGGGACGACCGTGGCCCCGACGCGGGCGGCGATCGCCTTGCCGTCGCTCGGCGGGAAGCGCGTCAAGAACAAGGACGTGCTCGTCTTCACCCAGGAGCTCAGCACGCTCCTCGCCGCCGGCATGCCGCTCGACCGCAGCCTGACGACCCTCGCCGAGCTCGCACCGGGGGACTTGAAGCGCGTCACGGGCGAGGTGCTGAATTCGGTGCGCGGCGGGACGTCGCTCGCCGAGGCGCTCGCGCAGCATCCGAAGGCGTTCCCGCCGCTCTACGTCAACATGGTGAAGGCGGGCGAGATCGGCGGCGTCCTCGACGATGTGTTGGCGCGACTCGTCGACTACTTGCGCAACGTGCAGGAGCTGCGCGACGAGGTGCGCTCGGCGATGACGTACCCGATCCTGCTCACCGGCGTCGGCGGCGTCTCCGTGACCGTGCTGTTGGTCTTCGTGCTGCCGAAGTTCGCGACGATGTTCGCCGACCTCGGGCAAGCGCTGCCGCTCTCGACGCGGATGATGCTCGGCATCAGCGACATGTTCAGCAGTATCTGGACGATTCCCGCGATCGTCGCGATCGTCGCCGGTAGCTACGGGCTGTACCGCTACGTCAGCACCGGGAAGCGGCGCTACGCGCTCGACGCCTTCAAGCTGCGGATGCCGATCCTCGGGTACCTGCTGCGGCGCATGGAGGTGGCGCGCTTCGCGCGCACGCTCGGCACGCTGCTGCGGAGCGGCGTGCCGATGCTCCAGGCGCTCGACATCGTCCGCGAGGTCGCGTCCAACCAGGTGATCGCGCGCGCGGTCGGCGAGGTGCAGGTCGGCGTCCGTGAGGGCGCCGGGATGGCGACACCGCTCGGGCGCACCGGCGCGTTCCCGCCGCTGGCGCTGCAGATGATCGCCGTCGGCGAGGACACCGGGAAGCTCGACGAGATGCTGCTCTCGACGGCCGACTACTTCGACCGCGAGGTGCGCAACGAGGTGAAGCGCCTCACCAGTCTTCTGGAGCCGGTGATGATCCTCGTGATGGGATTGATCGTCGGGTTCATGGTCATCTCGATGCTGATGGCGGTCTTCAGCATCAACGACATCAACGTGTGAGGCGCGAAAGGAAGATGGACATGCGCAAGGACCTGCGACACACGACGGGCATCGCGGCCGGGCGGCGCGCACCCCACGGGGGCAAGTGCGTGCCGCGCGACGGCGGCTTCACGCTCGTCGAGCTCCTGGTGGTGATGGTGATCCTCGGGTTGCTCGCGGCGCTCGTCGTACCGAGCTACCTCGGGCGCGAGCGCAAGGCGCGCGCCCAGGCGGCGAAGACCCAGGTCGAGCTCCTCGGGACCGCGCTCGACACCTTCCGCCTCGACATCGGGCGCTATCCGACGTCGCAGGAAGGCCTCCAGGCGCTGCGCGCGGCGCCTCCCGGGCTGCCGCGCTGGGACGGCCCATACTTGAAAAAGGACGTGCCGCTCGATCCCTGGGGCCGCGCGTACGTCTACGAGAGTCCCGGCCAGCACGGCGAGTACGACCTCTACACCTACGGCGCGGACGGGGCGCCCGGCGGCGAAGGCGACGCCAAAGACGTGGGGAGCTGGCAAGGCTGACGTTGCGTGCCCGAGCCACTGACTGCCGCGTGGCGCGATCGCATGGCGGCTTTTCACTGTTCGAGCTGATCGTCGTCATGTTGATCGTCGCGATCGCCGGGGCGTTCGTCGTGCCGGCGATCTCGGGCGGCTGGCGCTCGCGTCAGATCCGTCAGGGCACGCGCAAGGTCGCCGGGGTCATGCGCGCGCTGCGCGAGCGCGCGATCCGTCGTGGCGTCGAGCAGGTGCTGGTGCTCGATGCCGACGGCGAGACGTTTCGCTGGGCCGACGGACAGCAATCGACGCTGCCCGACGGCGTCGCGTTCATCGCGATCAAGGGCGGGTGGCGCGACCCCGACGGCGCGGCGCGCGTCATCTTCTACCCGAACGGCGGGTCGAGCGGCTTCAGCGTGGTCGTCGCCGACCGCTCGGGCGGGGGATTGCAGTTCGCGGTCGACGTCGAGCCGCTCCTCGGCGCGGTCACGATCCGCGAGGTGAGCGGGTGACGCGCGGCGCGCGCGGATTCACGTTGCTCGAGGTCGCGATCGCGCTGGCGATTCTCGGCGTCGGCGTCGTCACGGTGCTCGAGCTCTTCTCCGCCGGCTTGCGGATGGAAAGCCGCGCGGGCGTGCGCTCGCGGGCGGTCGTGTACGCACGCGGCCTCCTCGATCAGACGATGGCGCTGCCCGAGGTGCGCGCGGGAAGCGACCGCGGCCGCTTCGACGACATGTATCGTTGGGAGGTGGTCGTCCGTGAAGCGCCGGAGTTCACGACCGACGACAAGGACAAGCACGACCTCGCGATCAAGAACGATTTCACGATGTACGAGATCGCGGTCTCCGTGCTGTGGTCGCAGTCGGCGAATCGCGAGGGCGTGTACACGATCCGGACGTTGCGCCTCGCGCCGCGGGCGACGACATGAGACGGCCCGCCGGCTTCACGCTGATCGAGGTCGTCCTCTCGCTGGTCATCTTCAGCTTCTTGACGTTGATGGTGTACGGCGCGTTCTTCATCGGGCATCGCGCGGTCTTGAAAGGCGAGCGCGATGCCGACGAGAACCAGCGCATGCGCGTCGCCGAGGACGTGCTCGGCCGCGAGGTGCGCTCCGCGGTTCGTTACGTCGCCAAGCACAAGGACGAGAGCGCGCCGTACTTCCTCGGGCAGGGCGACGGGCTGACGTTCGTGACGGCCGCACCGCAAGCGCGCGGCGGTACCGGCCTCGCCGCCGTCACGTACAAGGCGATCGACGGGCAGCTGATCCTGGAGGAGCGCGTCGGCTTCACACCCGACGATCTCTATCGCCCGCCCGCCGACGCGCACGTCGACCGCGCCGTGCTGCTGAGCGGCTTCAGCGCGATCAGGTTCGAGTACCTGTCGCGCGAAGAGGCGGACGGCGGCTGGGTACGGAAATGGGACGCGCGCGAGGAAGACGCGATGCCCGCCGCCGTGCGCGTCACCGTCGAAGGGCTGCCGTTCTTCGGTCACCCGTGGGTGCGCGAGATCCCGATCATGAGCGAGTCGTACCGGATCGGCGACGAGGACGTGCAGGATCAGGAGGACGAGGACACGGACGCCGACACGGACACAGACGCCGACTCGGATACGGACAACGACAATGGCGACTGAGAGCGCACGATGAGCCTCGCCATGGCCGTCGTCGGCCCGCTCCGCTCCGAGCGCGGCGTCGCCCTCATGATGGTGCTCTGGATCTTCATGGTGCTGACGGTCCTCGTCGCCGAGTTCAGCCGCGGGATGCGCGACGAGGCGGTGGCGACGCAGAACATGGCCGAGGAGGTGCAGGCGCGTGGGGTCGCGATGGCGGGGATCGGACAGGCACTCTACCGCACGCTGAAGACGCACCAAGACAGCAGCGAGGACGAGACGCCGGATCTCGACCCCGACCAGTGGCGCCCCGACGGCACGTGGTACGAGGGCGAGTTCGGCGGCGGCACCTTCTCGGTGCGCCTCATCGACGAGGGCGGCAAGATTCCGCTGAACCGCGTCGACGAGGCGATGTTGCGGCGGGTGCTGACCAACGTCGGCGTCACCGGCGACGAGCAGGAGGAGCTGGCGGACGCGATCCTCGACTGGCGCGATCAGGACTCGTTGAAGCGCCTGCACGGTGCCGAGGCCGACTACTATCTCGGCCTGCCCGAGCCCTACGCGCCCAAGAACGGCAAGTTCGATTCCGTCGACGAGCTGCTCTTGGTTCGCGGCGTCACTCGTGATCTGTTCTTCGGCACCGGTGAGCGGGCGAGCGGGCCGGTCGGCGGTCTGAAGCTCAATCGCGATCAGCAGCCGCCGATTGCGTTGCGCGACATCTTTTCCGTCTTCAACAAGACGAGTAACATCAACGTGCGCTACGCTCCGGCCGCGGTGTTGCGGGCGGTGATGGGAGGGGAGGAGGACGATGTGCAAGCGGTGCTCGACGCGCGCACCAGCGATCCCGGCAGCGGCTTGACGCTGGTGCAAGCCAAGGTGGGGGATCAGAGCGTGGCCCGCCGGCTCGTCGACCGTCACGCGAAAACCATGGCGATCGACGCGCACGCGGTCATGCAGGGCGCCGACATCCAAGCGCGGATGGGCGCCGTGGTCGATTTCGCCGACGACGCCGAAGGCTTCGTGGTCGTCCGCTGGTTCGACCGGCTGCCCGCCGTCTGAGCGCGATGGACCTCACGACGTTCGCACAGCGCGTTCGCCGCGCCGACTTCCTCGACGGACTCGGCATCTACGTCGAGCCGGAGCAGGTCTCGATTGCGCACGTGAGCAAGCGCCTTCTGCACGTGGCGCTGCGCCACGAGCGCAGCTATCCGCTCGCGCCGGCAAGTCGGCGCGCGGAGCGCGTGCAGACGCTGACGCAGGCGGTCGGCGCCTTCATCCACGAGCTCAAGATCGCGCCCGGCGTCGTCCACCTCTGTCTGGCGCGCCAGGAGCTGCTCTTGAACCGGCTCGTATTGCCCGCGGCGGCACGCGAGAACCTCCGTCAAGTCCTTGAGTACGAGATCGAGCGCGTGATTCCGCTGCCGCGCGACGAGGTGTTCTGGGACTATCAGGTGCGCGAGTCCGGTGGCGGCGAGGCCGGGCGGCTCGCGGTGCTCATCGTCAGCGTCCCGCGCCGCGTGGTGACGGAGTACATCGACGCGCTCGAGGCGGCCGGGGCACGGCCGAAAGCGGTCGTGATCGCCGCGTCCGCCCTCGGTGACTATACGGCGTTCTGCCGCGGCAACCTCGACGCGCCGCTCGCCGTGGTGGTGCAGAGCGGCGCCGATCTCGAGGTGGCGCTCTTCGCGGAGCGCCAATTGGTCGCGAGTCACGCGCTGCGCGGCGGCAGCGTGCCATCCGCGGCCGAGCTACAACAGATGGTGCGGCGCGATCTCGCCGAGGTGTTCCATCCGTCGCAAGTGGCAGTCGAGATGCTCTACGCGACGGCACAGGGGGTCGGCGCCGAGCAGGCCGACGGCGCCGGCGAGCTGCTCGCGCTTGCGAACGGCCGTCTCGACGCGCCGCCGGAGTTCTTCAGTCATCCAGAGCCCGGCGTGCTGCCGGCGGTCGGCGCCGCGCTCGGCGCCGTACGCGAGGGTGTCGTCGAGCTGAACCTCCTGCCCGAGGAGCATCGCCCGGGATTGCAGGAGGGACTCTTCGTTCCCATCGTGCTGCTGGTCGCGGCGGTCGTGCTGGCGTTGGTGTACGGCGGCGCGGTCATCGTGCGCGACGAGATGACGCGGCGGTCGCTCGCGCGCGAGGTCGAGACGCTGGAGCCGCAGGTCGCGGCGGTGAAGAAGCAGGAAGCCGAGGGGCGCGCGCTGCAAGCGCGGCTCGACACCCTCACCGCCGACCAGAGCCGGCGCATGGTCATGTTTCTGAAAGAGCTCACCGACCGGCTGCCGATCGAAGCGTACCTGACCACCTTTCGCTACCGCAACGGCCGCATCGAGATCGAGGGCAACGCGAACCGCGCCTCCGAGCTCATCCAGGCACTCGAGAACTCTCCGATGTTCCGCAACGTCCAGTTCACCTCGCCGACGACGACGACAGGTGCAAGTGGTGAGGAGCGCTTCTCGATCGTGATGGAGGTCGAGGAATGAACTGGCGCGAGCGCTGGCAGCGACTCAGCGGCCGCGAGCGCACGCTGATCGGCGCGGCGGGCGGCGTGCTCGCGCTCCTGCTGTTGCGGGTGGTGATCCTTTCGCCGTTCCTCGCGTATCGCGAGGGCCTGCGCGACGAGATCGTCTCGCACGAGGAGATGCTGCAAAACGACCACGCCTATCTCGCGCGCTCGGCCGACGTGACGCGGAACCTCGAGGCGCTGCGCACGCGCTATCGCGAGGTGCACGGGCAGCTCGTTCCCGGCGACACGCCGACGCTCGCCGCGGCGAGCTTGCAAGACACCCTGCACAGCCTCGCGGCCGAGAAAGGCATCAACGTGCAGAGCACGCAGGTCATGCGCGAGGAGACGCTCGGCGACTTCCGTCGCATCGCGGTGCGCATGGTGGTCTCGGGCGAGCTGCGCCAGCTCGCGGAGTTTCTCGCCGGCGTCGAGTTCGGGCAGCGCCGGCTGTCGATCCCGTTCCTCGAGATCAGCCGACGCGGCGCCGTGCTCCGCGGGCAAAGCGCGCGCGCGCTCGCCGCCACGATCGAGGTCAACGCGTTCCTGCAGGGCAGCGACAAGGGCGAGGCGGACGGGGCCGTGCCCGACGCCGGCGCACCCGCCGGCGACGGCGGGACGAATGCCGAAGCGAGCCCGGCCGCCCCCGCGGCGCCGCCGGCACCGGGCCAATCCCCGCATCCGCCGGGGACGGGCAGGGAAGGCCGGGGAGGGGCGCATCACAAAGGCCACCCGAGGAACGCCGCGTGAGACGCGTTTTGATACTCAACGTTCTCCTGCTGGCGATCATCGCGGGCCTCGTGGTACAAATTGTGGCGCTGTGGTGGCGCGCCGAAGCGGAGGTCGAGACCGTCGCCCCCCGCGAAACGAAGGCGCAACATCCCGATATGCCACCGGCGCCGCGCCGACCCCCCGCGCCGGATCTCGCGAATCACATTGCCGAGAAGGATCTTTTTGATGCGTCGCGCGCTGCGGAGAAGGCCCCAACGATGACGGCGACCGAGGCGCCTCCGCCTCCGCCGCTCAATCTGACCCTGCTCGGCGTGACGGTTGCGGCGGGCGGGCGCGAGGCGCTGTTCAAGGATCCAAGTCAGCCGAAGCCGCTGTGGCTGCGCGAGGGAGAGGAATTCAACGGCTACAAGATCAGCCGCATCGACCCAACGTCGGTGGAGCTCACGACGGCGGGCGGCGACCACACCACCCTCGTGATCAACGTCGAGAAGGGCGCGCACCCCGGCGCCCCGGCGCTCGGTCCGGCGGGCGTTCAGCCGACACCGGGGCCGGCGCAGCCGGGACGACGTCCCACGGTCGCCGCCCCGCACGCGGCGGCGACACCCAACGACATCAAGGAGAAGATCGAGCGCTTGCGTGAGGAAGCACGCAAGCGGCGGCAGCGGCAGCAGTAGAGAGGGAGGGCAAGATGGGTCGAGTATTCGCGAGCGTCACTGTGGCTGCCGTTTTTTGGGCGACCGCGGCCGCCTATGCCCAGAGCGCGCCGCCGGCGGGCGCCCCTGCCGCGTCGCCCGCGCCCGCGCCGGCGGTCGCCTCCGACGATTCTGTCGTGTTGAACTTCGAGGGCGCGGACATCCGCGAGGTGATCCACAGTCTCGCCGACGCGCTCGCCATCAATTACCAGATCGATCCGCGCATTCAGGGGCAGGTGACGATCCGTACGACCGGCACCATCGCGAAACAGGACCTCTTTCCGGTGTTCAATCAGATCCTGCGCTCGAACGGGATCTCGGCGGTGAAGGTCGGCGACATTTACCAGATCATCCCGGTCGCCGAGGCAAAGACGAAAGCGATCATACCCAACACATCGGCGGAGCACGGCCGCGTGCGCCAGCAAGACGCGTTCGTGATCGAGGTCGTGCCCGTCGAGCACGTCGCCGCGCAGGAGATGGTGAACGTGATCCAGCCGTTCGTCACGCCGGGCGGCGACGTGATCCCGTATTCGCGCGCGAACCTCCTGATCATCACCGATCTCGAGTCGAACGTCGCGCGGTTGAAGGACTTGGTGAAGACGTTCGACCGCGACGCGTTCCGTGACCTGCGTGCGCGGGTCTACAAGATCGAGCACGCGCACATCGAGGAGCTCGGGGAGGAGCTGCTCGCGATCCTCGACACCTACGGCGTCACGCCGGCGAGCGCGGAGGAGCGGGGCGTCTACGTGATCCCGCTGCCGCGGTTGAACTCGGTCGTCGTCGTCGCATTCAATCCCACGGCGTTCGCCGAGGTCGATCGCTGGATGAAGATCCTCGACGTTCCGCCCGAGGAAGGCGCCGGACGCCTGGTGCACGTCTATGCAGTGGAAAATGCCAAGGCGGCGGACCTCGCCGACATCCTGAATCAGCTGTATGGCGGCGGCACGAGCGGCGGCGCCGGCGCAGGCAGCTCGCTCGGTCGATCCGGGTACACCCCGTTCGGCAGCCGACAGCGTGGCGGTGCGCCGGGCGCGCGGCCGAACGCGGCAGCGGGCGGGCGCGGCGGCGCGGCGCAGCCGGCGCGCGCGGCGGCGCCCGCGGCGTTGCAGAGCTTCGACGACTTCAGCGAGTTCGAGCCGCTGCAGCAGTTCGATGCCGCGACGGGCGGGGTCGGTACCGGCGCCGGTGGCGGCGTCGCCGGCATGGGCGGCGGTCGGGGCAGAGGGCGCGGGGGCTTGGGCGGTGGCCGTGGCGGGATCGGCGGCGGCGGCGGGATCGGCGGCGCCGGTGCCGGCGTCGGCGGTGTCGGCGCCGGCCAAGGCGCGCAGGGCTACGTGCTCGCCGGCGGGCAACCCGGCGACATCTTCCGCCAGGAGGTCCACATCGTCGCCGATCAGGTCAGCAACTCGCTCGTGGTTCTCGCGACCAAGAAGGACTACGAGGACATCACCGAGGTGCTGCGGAAGCTCGACATCGTGCCGCGCCAGGTGCTGATCGAGGTGCTGGTCGCCGAGGTGGATCTCGGCGACGAGCTCAAGTTCGGTCTCGAATGGGCCTTCGCACAAGACAGTCGCAAAGATGCGCTCGCTCGCGTCACCGGTGAGTCGACGACGACGAGCGGCTCGAGCACGACCTCGGCCACCGGGACTAACACGACCGTCACGACGTCCGGGTCCAACGCCCAGACATCGAGCATCTTCGATCTCGGCAGTGCCTTCGGCCTGCGCTCGACCGACATCGTCCCCGTGCCAGGAAACGGTGTCTTCGGCGTCATCAGCGACAACCGCCACTTCGCCGCGGTGATGAACGCGGCGGCGGGCAAGAACAAGCTCAAGGTGCTGTCGTCACCGCACCTCATGACCGCCGACAATCACGAGGCGCACATCCTCGTCGGCAATGAGGTGCCGATCATCACCACGCAGAGCAACCAGGTCGGTGTCACGGTCAACAACAACACGAACATCCTGCAGAACATCCAGTACCGCGACACCGGCGTCATCATGACGGTGCTGCCACAGGTGAACTCCGAGGGTTTGGTCAACATGCAGATCCGTCAGGAGGTGAGCCAGATCGCCAGCGCGACGACCGGCGGCATCGCCTCGCCGACGTTTTCGACGCGCGAGTCGGAGACGACCGTCGTCGTGCAGAGCGGCGAGACGATCGTGATCGGCGGCATCATCGACGACACCGTCGACCGCAGCCGGACCGGCGTCCCGTACTTGATGGACATCCCGGTGCTCGGCCGCGCCTTCCGCGTCGACACCGACAGCGTGCGGCGAACCGAGCTCGTGGTGCTACTGACACCGCACGTCGTCCGCGACCGCCAGGAGTCCCGCTCGGCCACCGAGGCGTTCATCTCGCGGCTGCAAGGCATGCGCCGCGACTTGATGCGCAACGAGCGCGAGCGACCGGACTATGGCGGGCCGCCGCACGGCCCCGATACGCCGGCGCCGCGGCCGCGCGATCGGCGCTGACCGCCAGCCGATGACGACCGCGCAGGACGCAGCCGCGACGCTCGAGCCATCGCCGGGTGTCGCGGTACACGCCGGCGCGTGGCGGCGGAGCCTGGTCACGGTCCTGCTCGTCGGCGCCGTCGCTGTCGCGTTCGGCAACGCGCTGCAGAACGAGTTCGTCTACGACGATCGTCTCCTGATCGTCGACAATCCCGCCGTACGCGCTCCGGCCGGCGACCTCCACGCCCTCGCGTTCTATCGTCCCCTGCGGACGCTCTCGTATCGCCTCGATTATGCGCTCGGCGGCCTCGACCCGCGCGTCTTCCACCTGATGAACGTGGTCTACCACGCCGCGACGACCGTCCTCGTCCGCGCCATCCTCGAGCGCACCGGCGCGTCCCCCGTCGCCGCCACCACCGGCGCCCTCCTCTTCGCCGTCCACCCCGTCCAAACCGACTCCGTCACCTACGCCGCCGGCCGCAGAGACGTCCTCTGCGGCCTCTTCTTCACCGCCGGCTTCCTAGCCTACCTGCGCTACCGCGACACGAAGCGCCGCTCCGCGCTCATCGCCGCGCTCCTGTGCTACGTGCTGGCTATTCTCGCGAAGGAAATGGCGATCACACTGCCCATAGTGTGTTTCCTGTTCGACCGCTTCTCGATGGCGCGCGCCAGCGCGCCGAGCTCCCCCGACGGACGCAGCGAACAGTCGAGACCGGTGCAGCTGCAAGGCGCGAGCGAGCGAACGCGGAGGCGTAGCGGAAGCTACGCCGCACAAGTGAGCGACCGAGCAACGCAGCAGATGCGCCGGTATCGGCTGTTCGCGGCCATAGCGGGCGTGGGCGTAACGTACGCGGTCTACGGCACCTTCGTGCAAAGAGTCATGAAGGCGACGCCTTGGCACGGCGGCACGTTCGGCAGCAATCTCGCGACCGTGTTACGCATCTGGGTGCGCTACCTCGCGCTCCTCATGTGGCCGGCGCGTCTCTCCGCGGACTACAGCTATCGCGCATTTCCGGTCTCGACCGCGTTGCTCGACCCCGGCGCGCTCGCCGCGGCGCTGCTTCTCGTCGCGCTCGGCGCCCTGGCGCGCTGGCGCTGGCGGCGCGGCGATCTCGCGGGCTTCGGTGCCGCGTGGTGGGCGGTCACGTTGCTGCCCGTGTCGCACCTCGTGCCCTATCGCGAGCTCCTCGCGGAGCACTACCTGTACGTGCCGATGGTGGGCGTTGCGGCCGTCGTGGCGGGAATCGTCGACGCCACGGGCGCGCGTACGACGGGCGCCCGCACGTCGGCGCGGCGGGTCGTTCTCGCCGTCGCGCTCGTTGCTGCGCTCGCGGCAATGGCGCGCACGATCGTCCGGAACCGCGACTGGTACGACGGGGAGACCTTGTGGGCGGCGACGGTCGCGACGGTGCCCGACTGCGCCCGCGCGCATTTCAATCTCGGCCAGGTGTACTTCGAGCGCGTGCGCCTCGAGGACGCCGAGCGCGAATGGCTCGCGGCAGTCGCGATCACGCCGGATGACCTCGAGACCCTGCTGGCGTTGGCGACGCTCTACAATCGGCAAGCGCGCTTCGACGACGCCGAGCGTTGGGCGAGCGCGGCGCTGGCGCGGTATCCCGACGACGTGCGGGCGCTGAGTCTCGCCGGCTGGATCGCTCTCGGTGCCGGCGATCCGCAGCGCGCGCTGCCGCGGTTCGACGCCGCGTTGGCGCGCGTTCCCGCAGCGAGCGAGCGTGGGCGCTCTGCGCGGGCGCGTGCGGCCGCCGCGGAAGGCGCGCGCCTCGGCCGCGAGCAGGCGCTCGCGGCCGCTACGCGGACCGCGCCGGGAGTTGCGCGATGACGCTGGCGCCACCGACACACGCGCGCCCGACCGCGGCGACGTTGCCGGCTTCGGTGTGGCGCGCACGCTCCGTCGTGCGTGCGCTCGTCGCCCGCGACCTGCGCGGACGCTACGTCGGCTCGTCGCTCGGTCTCGTCTGGTCGGTCGTCAATCCGCTCGCGCAGCTCGCGATCTTCACGTTCGTGTTCTCGACGGTGCTGTCGGTGCGCTTCGGCTCCGGCGACGCGCCGTTCGTCCTCTATCTCGCGGCGGCGCTCTTCCCGTGGCTCGCGTTCCAGGAATCCGTGTTACGAAGCGCAACCTGTCTGGTCGAAAACGCCGTGTTGGTGAAACGCGTCGTGTTCCCGATCGAGGTGCTGCCGGTGCAGATCGCCGTGTCGGCGCTCGTCCACCAGCTGATCGCGCTCGCGTTGCTCCTCGTCCTCATGGTCCTGCTCGGTGTGTCGCCGCACGCGTCGGTCGTGGCGCTCCCCGCGCTCTTGGCCGTGCAGCTGCTGCTGACGATCGGGATCGGGTGGACGGTCGCCGCGGCGCACGTGTACTTCCGCGATACCGCGCACGTCCTCGGCGTCGTGTTTCCGATGTGGTTCTACCTGACCCCCATCATCTATCCCTACCAACTCGTTCCGGAGGCGCTGCGACCGCTCCTCGCCTTGAATCCGCTCACGGCGCTGGTAGAAGCCTATCGCGATGTGTTGCTCCACGGTGTGGTGCCGCTCGGCGTACGCGAGCTCTGGCTCGCGGCGGTGAGCGTCGCGGTCTTCGGCGTCGGCGCGACGATCTTCACGCGCGCGCGCGGCGAGCTCTCGGACCTCGTCTGACCGCGATGGAGGCGACCCCGGTCATCGCCGCCGAGAAGCTCGGCAAGGCGTTCCGCATGTACGCGCGCCCGCTCGACCGCGCCCGCGAGTGGCTGCTGCGCCGGCGACTGCACGAGGAGTTCTGGGCGCTCCGCGACCTCGATCTGACGGTTGCCGCGGGTGAGGCAGTCGGCGTGATCGGCGACAACGGCGCGGGAAAGTCGACGTTACTGGCGCTCCTGACCGGCACCGCGACGCCCTCGACCGGACGGCTCGACGTCCGCGGTCGAGTGGCCGCGATCCTCGAGCTGGGCGCCGGATTCCATCCCGAGTTCACGGGCCGCCACAACGCGCACATGTATGCGGCCCTGTTCGCGCTCCCCGATGCCGACGCGTTACTCGAGCAGGTGATCGCGTTCTCGGAGCTCGGCCACTTCATCGACCAGCCGGTGCGTACGTACTCATCGGGGATGTATTTGCGGCTCGCGTTCGCGCTCGCGTTGAGCATCGATCCCGAGGTGCTGGTGATCGACGAGGCGCTGGCCGTCGGCGATCAGCACTTCCAGACGAAGTGCGTCGATCGCATCGCCGCGTTTCGCGGCCGCGGACGGACGATCGTCTTCTGCTCGCACAACATGTACCAGGTGAAGAAGCTCTGCGACCGTGCGCTCTGGTTGCGCGGCGGACGCACGGCGGCGATTGGGCCCGTCGACGAGGTCGTCGACGCCTATCTCGAGTACACGCGCGCCCGTGACGACTCGGAGGCGGAACAGGCGGCGGAGGCAGGCGGCGCCGCGGTATTGCGCGTCGTGCGCGTCGTGCTCGAGGACGCGGAGGGCCGCGAGGTAGACACGCTCACGACCGGCGAGCCGTTGACGGTGCGGGTGTGGGTCGAGCGCGCCGCCTGCGCTGACGTCGTGCCCGGCGTTGGCATAGCGCTCGTGCGCAATGATGGGCTTGTCTGCTACTGCGTCTCGACCGAGATGGACGGCGTCGCTATGGAAACGCTGCCCGACGGGCGATTCGCCGCGACGCTCGTAATCCCGGAGCTTCCGCTGCTCGGGGGCGGGTACTACGTGAACGTCGCGACGACCGACAATTGCAGCGGGCTCATCGCCTACGACGCACGCGAACGGGTATCACCCTTCCGCGTCCGTAATCTGTCTCACGAATTTGGTCTCGTGCGCATTGCCCACCACTGGATGACGAACAAAGCCGCCGTTGCGCGGAATTCGGCATACGGATTGCGTTGAGAGGGGTACGGGGTGTCAAGAATCGGAAACGACGTCGCTCGGAAACGGCTTCCTTCCGGCATGCCCAGAGGACTTGACAAGGTAGACCGTCACGACTACCAGTGGCCGCCACATTCGGAGAGGGGGGGACGGGGTCGAGCGATCCACGTGGGTATCTTGGCTGCGGCGATCGTCCTCCAGGTAATCGGTTGTCACAGGTCTGGTAGTGCAACGCTTAGCGAGCGCGCTACGGAGTTCTGGCGGCTCAAGCAGCAGAGGCGTTGGGAAGAGGTCTACGACGGGTATCTCGATCCTGCCATCAAGAGCACGCTCACGAAGGACGCATTCGTCAAGAAACGTCTCATATCATTCGATATCTTAAATTTCGACATTGCGGACTCGACTGACAACGGGAACGAGGCAACCGTTACCGTCAAGGCGAAAATCCGGCTCCTCCTGCGTGGTCCCCGGGGGAAACCGCAGCCGCGTGAGCAAGAGGTCACGTTACGGGACTCGTGGGTGAAGCGCGACGGTACGTGGTACGTGGTGTGGTCGGAATGACAACCGATGCCACAGCGATTGAAATCGCCGGTTGATGCTTGACAGCTTGGAACCGTTCAGATTAGGATGCGCCGCGTTTAGCCGGGGGGTTGGGTAGTTGCTCATTCGACGGGGTCTTGGGTCTAAAGCGAATGAGTGACGCTCTCAACCTTGTATCGAGGAGGAGGGGGGGGTGACGCGCGAGATCATAGTGGAGTTCCTGCCATCTGGCCCCGACACACCGATGCGATGACTAACTGATCGTGGGTGTCGGACGTCGTTTGTGTGCACCGCGGAACGAGTGGAGAGCAACGTAACGTCCTGAGTGGAGAGACTCGAAAGGAGAGGCGGATCATGAAAAGAATTTGGAAATGCGGGTTGACGGGAGCGTTGGCGGGGGCTGCGGCCATCGCCATCATTTGCTCCCCGACGGTTGGTTCGGCACAGGATTTCGATCCTGGTCTGACCCACTGGGAGGCTGCCAACACGTTGATCATGCCGTATGACGTGACCGGCAACCACGAGAGCTTTCAGATCGTCAGCAAGATCGGGCCGGCCGTCTGCGACGACCCTGCGGATTGCGAGAATCCGATCGCGACGCACTGGGCGTTCTGGAGCAAGGACTGCGATCACCTCGGCGACGTGTTCATCTGCCTGACGCAGAACGACACCGTCGTCGTCGATCCGAAGCACCTGCAGGCGCAAACGCAGAAGCCCGACAAATCCGGCGCGTTGCTGCTGGGTGACGAGATCAATGTCGACAAGGTCGGCGGCGACGCGGCCAAGGGCCTCGTGACCGTCACCGCGTATCGCGCCAACATCGGTCAAAGCGGCCTCGGGTGCGAGGCGGTCGATGCGGCCGCATTCGACGACGGTCAGCTCGTCGGCGGCTGGACGATCGCCAACACCTCGACGGGTGCGGCGTTCGGCAACGACGCCGTGGGGCTCGCGACTGACGGCACCATTCCGGTCGTGCCCGCGGCGATCGATTCCACGAACGTCCGCATTCAGACCTTCAACCCGACCAGTCTCGGCGATTCGTTGGTGATGCTGCTCGGAGTTCAGGACGCGGCGACAACACCACAGGGCGTGGGCATTTACGCGAACGAGATTGCCCCTATGGCCAAGAGCTCTCAGGGAGATCCGACGGTTCGATGCGACGCGACCGTTTACGACAACCTCGAGAACGCGCGCTCGCTGCCGCGAGTCGAGTTCACCTGCGCCGGGTTCGCCCCGATCTCCGACAACATCGGCAAGCCGTCGATCCTCGGCCCCGGTATTCCGCTCAACTCGTCGGGATTCGTGAAGCTCGATAACTGCACGTCCTTCAACGAGGATCCGAACAACATCACGTGCTCCGGACCGAGCGGCCGTTGCATCTTCTCCCCGAACGGCGATCGTCAGGACCAGTTCCTCTTCGGCTTCCACGGTCAGTCGATCGGCACGTTCGGTGCCATGATCAGCGGTAAATACACGAACGCCAGCATCGGTTCGGTTGGCGGCTGAGATAGAGTTCGAAACGTTTCTTCTGCATGAAATAGTTTAGCGAACGATGGGGGCGGCATGGATGCCGTCCCCATCTGTCGTTTCGCGTTCCCTCCTCGCGATATCCGATTGCCCGTGCTTGATCTCTGCGTGGACGCCTGGCGATGCCCTTGCGCTTGATCGCCGTGGCGGCGATGATCGCCGTGGCCGTCATCTGCTGCAAGCCGAGCAAGCGCGTCAATCTCGACTCGATCGAGCGCCTCAACTCGACCCCTGGCACGCTCGGGCTCTTCAGCTATCCGTATTACAACTCGATCTACGCGCTTGCAGGCGGCGGTGCGGTCGCGGCGTGGCTTCGTCGCGAAGGATCGTTTCTTCCGGTGATGTATCGCTACGCCGGAAGCGACGCGGCGGTGTTCGGGGCCGAGGCGTACTTGAGTCCCGAGCCGTTCCGTCAGACGGTCTCGATCGTTCCGACGATCGTTGCCGGCGGCGACGATCTGTACGCGGTGTGGCAAGCTCGACAACCCACGCGCGGGGACAAGTTCGTCCTGTTCTCGCGCTCCCGAGACCGCGGCGCGACGTGGTCTGAAGAGCAGCCGCTCAACATCGGCACCGGCGCGTTCGTTCCCACGATCGCCACCGCGTCGGATGGACGGATCTACGTCGCGTGGGCGGACGAGCGCGCCGGGCGTCGAGCCGTGCGCTTCGATCGTTCGCTCGACGGCGGCGCCACGTGGTTGCCGGAAGATGTGCAGATCAGCGAGGCGGGGCGTCGGTTGGAGGCGATATCGGTCGCGATCGCGAGCGACGGTGGCAACCGCGTGCTCGTCGTCTGGGATCAGAGCGCTCGCGGCGGACGGAGCATCGTTGCGACGGCGTCCGCAGACGGCGGGGCGACGTGGACGGCGCCGGTTCAGGTCGACGACGGAAGCACTGGCCCGTCTCCTGCGAGCCCTGCTGTGGTTTTCGCAGGTGGGACGCCGATCGTCGCGTGGAGTGCCGGCTCGGTCGCGATCTCGCGCGGCGTCGACGCATTCGGGCAGGTGTGGGGGGACGTCTCGCGTGATGGCGGAACGACGTGGGGGAAGGACGTGCTCATCCACGAAACGAAAGGCGGCGCTCTGCCGACGCTGCAACTAACGAGCGACGGGTCGCGAGCGCACGTCATCTTCAATGCCGGCCCCGCCACGGGAGGCACGAAAATCTACGTGAGCAGCACCGATGCGACGCCCGCGTGGCAAGCGGATCATGTTCCGAAGCCGATCAGTCGGAGCGAAGGAAATTTCCTCCATCCGCGGATGGCCGAGGATCGGCGCGGGATGATGTTTGCCGTCTGGGAAGAGGACGCAAGGCGTATCCATTTCACGCACTCCGTCGACGACGCCACGGGCGGCACGACCGTGACGTGGTCCGAGGACGACGAGATCGTGTACGAGGTCGAGGATCCTCAGAATACCGAGGCGCATTACCCTCAGGTCGCCGCTGCTGATGGGGCCGCCTACGTGATGTGGGAGGTCTGGGGTTCCCTGAAAGGGCAATTGAAGACGTTCGTCGACATTGAACGCAAGACACGACCAGCGGATCTCTACGTTCGCCGAGTGACGGTGGCTCGCTGAAGGATGGTGGTCGGTTTGCGGAGCCGGTTCTGAGCGGCAGCTCGTTCCTCTCGTAGGGCAAACATTTCCGATCGCTGGGCTTCGTACTCCGCGAATTCAGCGCTTTTTGCTGGCGCAATGGTTGCATTCAGCCTGGTCTTCGGAGGACCGGTTGATGCGTGTTACCCCGGAGACGATGTGGTCATTCGAGCTTCGGCGGCCGCTCGTCGGCACAAGAGCGCCCGCGAACGGCTTCGCCAACGTGCTCGAGGCGGCCGGCACTTCCCTGCACGCGCCGACGGCGCATCGTGGTGACGGCACCTCAGCACGTGATCCCGGTGACGTCGCGTCACGGCCGGGGGGTGCCAGGTCTCTCATGACGTCGAGCCCCGACGAGCCGGCATGGAGCGGATCGATCGACATCCATGGCAAGCCAGATCGATCGCACGCCGTGTCCACCATGACGGCAGAGGAGGAGGACCGAATGTTCCGGTTGAGCGGCGAGATTCGCGGATTGGGCGCCAACGCGGCCGTTCCTCCCGGCAGCCCCGCGCCTCCTCCCGGATATTTCTACGATCCCGCTACCGGGTACCAACCGGGGTTCACGCTCGTGTACGGCGACATCACGAACTACATCAACCCGATAAAGGGCATACTGAAAGTTGGAGCATAGCCGTCGTCAAGGAGCCGGCGCAGCAACGTCGGCTCAGCCCGCTACACGCTCGTCCTCGTGAGTTTCTCGCCTGCTGTCGCCAGCCGGCCCGATCGCTCTGCTGCGCTCGCGTAGCACCCCGACAACAAAATCTGTTTCGTTGTCAACTAGCCGCAGATTGGGCTACAAGTGCTCGCGTCATGCGGCGCCGGAGCACGGTTCCGAAGGGGATCAAGGACATCTTCTACGAGACCCGGGTCCTCAGCGGTCGCGAGTACACGGTCAGGCGCTTCGCGAAGGAAGTGCTCGACGGCGCGGTCGACCCGGTCATGCTCGGCTACGTCGAGAACGGCAAGCGGTTCCCGAACGAAGCGCTGGTGCGTCGCTTGGCACAGGTGCGAGGCGAGCCGGCGTCGGTGCTGCTGGCGGTCCTGTATCGCGATCGCATGCTCCATGCCTTCGGACGCGAGCTGCGGCGCGCGCTTCAGGATCCGACGGCAGTCGAGGGGATCGAGGACGCCGATCTCGCGATGCAGGTGAGTCGCGCCATTGCGGCGCTCCCCGACGACGGTAGCTGGGTTCCCGTGCGGATGTGGCGCGAGCGCATTGCGGCGGCCGTCCGGGCCCGGTCACGGCGCGGCGTCGAGGCGGCGCGGATCATGCAGCTGCTGCGTGAGCGCAATCTCGTCGAGGTGGAGAAGGGTCGCGTGCACCGAGTGGCGCACCATTTCGTGGCGTCGACGCTCGCCGAGCGCCGAACGCTGGCAATGGAATTCTCGGCAATTTTCGCGAAGGCATTGCTCGACAAGCTGAGCGTACCCGAGAGCGCGGCGTCGACGTACGTCCGGAACCACTACCTGCACATCGATCGTGCCCGTCTGCCGGAGTTCTACGGGCGGCTCGAAGCCGCGGCGCGAGCATTGGCGAAGGAATTCGCCGCCGACGGCGACGCGGGAACGGAATTCCTCAACGTGCTGCTGGTCGCGACCTGCGTTTGAAGGGATCGAGCATGGACGTGGAGATGCATGGAATGCGCACGGCACTCGCGGCCGCTGCCGCGAGCATTCTGATCGTCGTGCTGTGGGGCGCGTGCGGGTGTGGCGGCAGCGGCTCGAGCGGCTTCGACGTCTCTGCCAGCGAGGCGCAAGCGATTGCGCGCGCGATCGACGGCGGAGCATGCGTCCCCTTCGAAGGGCAGACGTTCTGCGCGTCGGGAATCACGGCGGACACGGACAACTTCGACCACGCCGCCGTCGTCATCCAGGTGCCGGACGAGCTGATTTGTGAAGACTCCGACGTGACCGCGAGATGCGCTGTGTCGCTCGACTTCACCAGCGAAGGACTGAAGCGGCCAAACACCTTCCTTGCGGCGATCAGCAATAGCGAGCGCGGTCCCTGGACTCAAGTGTCCCTGACCGTCACGCAAGATCTTGCGGGGCCACGGAAGCTCCTGATCACGCTGCCGGTGACGACGAGCCGAAGGCGGTTGATCGCGGCGGTCATGGTTTTTCCGAGCGTTCCACCGGACACCGTGCCCCGGACCGGCAAGCACCTCGCGGATTTCGGCGCCGATCTCGTCTATGTGAGTCCGCGACTACAAATTACGATTCCCCACTGACGGTCGCGTTCGTGTCAGCATCATCCTCGCGGCCCGCCTCCCGATCTCCACGGCGAAATTCGCGCCGCGATCCCACGGATATACGTGGCTCATCGAAGCGAAATAATCCTTCAATCGGCGTCGGAATCGGTGGAATTGATGTTCTTGAAGGCGGGTATGAAGCGGTCCAGCAGCTGGGGATCGGCCATCGTCAGGTATTCATGCCCTGCTTCGACGTAGTCTCCAGCGTACACGATGCGGTCCCCTCCGAAGTGCTTCCGGCGACGCGAAGTTCGTGTGCTCCACCAATGCGAGCATTGGATAGCCGGCAGCCTTCGGCAAAATGATGAGGCCATTCGGCTCCGGCGTAATGCGCTCGACCGCCGTCTGTAGCCGGATCGTGCCACCCGCTTCCTGGATCCCCTGCGCGAGCATGTCGGCAAATTTCTGAAACCCACCCTCGAAGGTGCCGATCCGTGTCGTGCGAGCCCTTAGCCTACTGGCCGCGGGCGTCTGACGCGAGCGCGCGATAGGGCCGCTCTTTCCGGAGGCGCGAGACTCGCCAGCGGGGCTTTCGCTCGCGCCGAGCCTGCTTTATGGTCGCGCCCGCGATGGGGGACCGGCGGTGGTCGGACGCGCCGCGTTGGGAAACGCCGGCGCTCGCGGCGATCGCGTGTGTCGCGGTGGCGCTGCGATTCGTGCGCCTCGATCTCGGGTGGTTCGGGGTGGACCAGGCGCGCGACGTCGCGATCGCGCTCGACGTCGTGACCGGCGGTGCGTGGCCGACGATCGGGCCGACGATGCGGCGCGTGACGCGACTCGGCGCGCTGTATCACTACTTTTGGGCTTTGCCGTACGTCGGGTGGCGCGATCCCATCGCCGGCTATTGGTTCGCCGCCTGCCTCTCGACGGCAGCGCTCGTCCTCACGTGGTACGTCGCGCGTCGCTTCTGGGGCGCCGAAGCCGGCGTGGTGACCGCGGCGGTGGCAGCCGTCCATCCCGTGTGGGTAATCGACGGCCGCATGTACTGGGCGCCGGCGGCGTTACCCTTCATCGCTGCGTTCCTCACGTTGGTCATGCTCGGTCCGCCGCGGCGCGGCCGCATGGTCGTCCTCGGCGTGCTCGTCGGGATTGCCGTGCAGCTGCACCTCACGATGCTCGCGTGGGCCGCCGCCGTCGCGCTGCTCGTCGTGCTCGAGCGCGTTCGGCTGCGCGTGCTGCTCCCCGGCGTCGCCGCGGCGGCGCTCGTCGGCGCACCGGCGCTCTGGGCGATGGTCACGGCCAGCGCGACGACGGAGAGCGGGCTCGCGGCGCTCCCCAGCCGCGCGCCGTATGCGGCGATCGCGCCGCGTCTCGTTGCCCTCGCGACCTTGCCGGCGCGCGTCGTCGCCGGACTCGGTGGCTGGACCGACGTCGAGCCGGGCGGCTGGCTGCTCGGGGTGGCGACGCTCGTGCTCGCGATCGTCGTCGCCGCCGGCCTCGTCCGCTTGCTCCTCTCCGCGCTGCGCGGGGATCGTTCGGCGCGCACCGTGCTCGTGCCGGGGCTCCTGACGTCGCTCCTCGTGCTCTGTCTTCCCGGCGACGCCTGGTACTACTATCTCGACAGCGCGCTGCCGCTCTGGGCGCTCGCGGCCGGCGCGCTCTTTGCCAATCGTGAGACGGCCGCACGCGCCCGGAGGATGCGCGCGATCGGCATCGTCACCGCGCTCGCCGCATGCGCAGCGCTCGCGATCTGCACCGCCGATTGGCTGTGGCGCGTCGCCAGCGCCGGGTACATGGCCGTCGACCCGGCGCGCCTGGCGCTCGACGGACGCCCCGGCCGCGACGCGGCCACCGTCGGCCGCGTGACCACCGTCGCCGTCAAACGCGAGGCCGCGCGGCTCGTCGCCGCCATGGGCGGCGATTTCGAGCACCTGTGGGACCGTCTGCACGGTCCGGCGCTTGCCGACGCGGCAGGCGACAACGGATTTTGGCTACGCTGGACCCTCGCGCACGTGCCGCCGCCGCAGCCGTCGGTCGATACTTCGCTGCACGTCGCGTTCTGGTACGTCGACGATCCCACGGCGCGTGCGCTCGCAGCGGCGCCGCCGACCTCGGCGGTCGAACGGACGCGTATCGGTCCGCTCCTCGCCGTCCGGTATCCGCCGGCAGTCGACTATGCCGCGTGTCAGGGTGACGGTGTCGGTATCGTCGTGCCGATTCGCGTCCGGCCCGATCCGCATCGGTACGGCGACGGCACACCGCCGCTGCCGGCGACGCTGCCGGCGCGGGTCACGTGCGCGCTGCGCGCCGATGACGGCACCGCCGCACGGTCGTCGACGACTGCCGCCGCGCATCCGCAGCGGCGCATCGTCGCCGCGGTCGGCGGCGAGGGAACGGTCGCGCTCGCCGCCGACGGCCGCGACGCGCCGTCGGCGCAGGTCGCCGCGCTCTGCGTCCCTGCCACGGCGCGAGCCGTGCACCTCGTCATCGACCGTCCTGCCGGCGCGCCGGCCGAGCTCGACCTTTACGACGTGCCGCTCGGCGTCGGTTGCGACGACGCCACCACGCTCGCGCCGTCTGCCGTCACGGAGCCGTAGCCGTGCGTCTCGCTCCCGCCCTGGCCGCGTTGCTCGCCACCCACGTGCTCTTCTTCCACGACATCCTCTTCGCGGGCCGGTCGCTCTCGCCCGCGACGTTCACGAGCGGTCTCACCCCGAGCGGACCGTTCGGCGCGCCGTCGCCGCCGACACCGCCGCACCTCCTCGACGTCGAGGGCGCCGCGTGGGTCGACGAGCCGAGTCCGTATCTCGCCGCGTCCGGCTGGCGCGCGCTCGAGCCGCCGCTGTGGACGCCGGCCGAGGGCCTGGGAGCGCCGCTCGCCGCGAACCTCAACTCCGGTGCCGCCAATCCGCTGCATCTGCCGCTGGCGCTCTGGCCGGGTCCGCTCGCGTTCGACCTCTTCGCCCTCGCGCGCCTCGCGCTCCTCGGGATCGGCACGACGGTTTTTCTGCGCGAGTTGACGCTGGCTCCGGTCGCGACCCTCG
>JBGPOW010000013.1:0-39487 GCA_041488235.1 Binatia bacterium | reverse complement strand
GGCGTCGCCGGCGAAGAGCTCGCGCAGTGCGCGCGCGACGACGGCGCGCACCCGCTCCTCCTGCTGCGGCCGGCTGAGGACGAGCGGGCTCTCACGGACCGCCGCGATCTCGCCGACGTACGCAGCGAGCGCCGGCCGCTCGAGACGCCACGTGGTGAACTCGACCTCATCGAGGAGCCGCGCGCCGTCCGCGACGGCCGCGCCGTCCGCGACGGCCGCGCCGTCCGCGACGACCGGGTCGCTCGCGACGGCCGCGGCGGCGTCGCCGGCCTCGCCGAGGACGCGCGCCGCGAGCGGCGGATCGCGCGGCGTCGGCTCGGCGCTCGTCAGCCGCGCGCGGAAGGTCGGGTACTCGCCGACGCCCGCCGTGCCGGCCGCGCGGGCGCGGGCGAACCCTTCGGCGAGGAGCGCGTCGCAATACGCGCCGTCGGCGGCGACCATGCGTAAATTATGGCTCGCCTGCAGATCGCGCTCCATGCGGCGCAGCGTCTTCCGCGGCAGCTCGGCGAGCGACGCGTCGCGGAGGCCCGCCGGCTCGTTCAAGACCGCGGTCAGCACGAGGAGCCCGCCTTCGCGCTGCGGGCGGACGAGCCAGAGCAGGCGGTCACCGCGGCCGTCGATCGCCGAGACGTAGCCTTCGAGCGAACCCGGCGGCGCGAGGCGCGGCGCGCTCTCGACCCGCTCCGGCTCCGGGACCGCCACACCGCGCTGGCCGAGGAGATAGAGCGCGCGCCGCGCCGCTTTGACGACGGCTTTCCATCCGGCGCGCCCGGCGCCGGCCTCGACGCTGCGGAGCGCGGCCGCGTGCGCCTCGTCGGCCACGCTCGCGAGGCGGGCGACGAGCGCGAGGTCGAGCGCGGCGGTGCGGCCGGCGAGCGGGAGGAGACGCGCCGGATCGGTTTCGTCGGCCGCGACGCCGGCGGCGCGCAGCGCTTCGTCGTCATCCGCGCGAGGCGCGTCGTCGCGCGCCGCCATTCAGCCGTCTCGGCGCGCGGTCAAGGTCGTGTGCGGATAGGCGTCGATCTTGGCGGTCACGTGGTCGTGGATCCACTTGCCGTCCCACCACTCGACCGGATCGATGTGCGTCCCCCACAGCATCACGCTGAAGTGCAGATGGTCGCCGCCGGCGAGGCCGGTTTCGCCGGTGCGCCCGATCGTGTCGCCACGCTGCACCGACGCGCCGACCTGCGTCGTGATCGCGCTCAGGTGGCCGTAGAGCGAGAAGATGCCGAGCCCGTGGTCGATGATGATGGCGTCGCCGTAGATCGCGAGCGGACCGGTGAACACGACCGTGCCGTTGTTGGCGGCCGTCACCGGGCTCTGCCGCAGCGACGCGAGATCGAAGCCGAGGTGCGTTTGGTTGTCGATCGTCTTGCCTTGGTAGACGTACGAGCGCCGATCGGCGAAGCCGGAGAGCGGCGAGCTGTTTGGTTGGCGGAAGAACGCGCCGTCCCAGAGCGGCGTCTTCGCTGACGTGCGCGTCGCCTCGTGAATGCGCTCCTCGCTCTGCTTGCGCAGCGTGCGGTTGATGAAGAGATAGCCTTGCACGAGGTCCGCTTGCGGCGGCGACCCGGTCGCGGAAAGGATCTCCGGAACTTTACGCTGCAGAAAATCGTCGTCGAGGACGAGCGTCTTGTCGGCGAACCGGCGCGGCTTCACGACCGTGTGGAAGTTGACCTCGCGGCGGTTGCCGGCTGCGTCGACCGCGACCGCTTTCGGCAGCGCCTTGGTGTCGAGGTCCTGCGGCACCGCGAAGAACGCGGCGCAGATCGCGGGATCGTCGAAGAGGCCGGCCGTGCCGGGGAAGAAGTACTTGTCGACCTGCACTCCGCTCTGCGTGGCGTCGCCCGATACTTTATAGAGGATGAACTCGGCGCCCCCGACCTTCACGTAGTGCTCGGTCGAGAGCACCTCGAGCGTCGGCGGCGTGAGATCGATCGTCGCCTGCACCTCGAGCGTCGGCCGCTCGCGACGAAGAAAGCGTAGCCACGAGTAGTCGTCGGCGTAGACGCGGATCGTCGCCGGACCTTCCGCAATCTTGCGCTCGATCGCCTGCAGCGGCACTGAGAGCGTCGTCTCCATCGCTGTGCTGCGCCGCCACGACGCCGCGGGATACTCTTCACTGGCGAGGACGGTGCGGGTGCCGCCCGTCTCGATCTCGACGCGGCTGCGGCTGAGTCCGGTCTGTGCGTCGGCCAAGTGGACGTCGATCGTGCTCGTACGCCCGAGCGCGTTCACGGGGTGGAGCAACTCGCCCGTCGGGCGATGCCACTCGAGCTTGGTCATGGCGAGAAAGACGATCCCGCCGACGAGCACGAGCGCCGCGCTCACGCGCAAGCGGCGACGCCACACCCCTTCGCGCTGCTCACGATATCGCGCCGACCGCATCCCCCGTCTCCACTCGCACCTTACGAGCGGCAATTCGACGTGTCAATTCATTTCGCCCCCGTGCGCGCGTCGCGCTCCGCGCGCCGTGCTCCGATGGGCGTCGCAGCGCGAAGTAAATTCGCGCTGCTCCACTCGCGCGGCTTCGCCGCGCGTCGGTCATGTGGCGCCCTCGCGCGCGCGCCGTGCGCGGTCGCCGTAGCGCCGTCGCGCGCGCGCAGGCCGCGCGTCGATCGCGCGAGGGTGAGCCGGGCTGCAACGAAGAACGTTCGTCGCCACGTGCCGGGCGGCGGGGAGCGCCTCGCAGGCGAATAGATCGTACATAGGCGGAAGTCGTCGCGACGTACGGACGGATCCCCACGGGGCCGCGCCCCGCTAGATCTGCTGAGCCAGCGAGGCGCTCCCCGCCGCCCGGCGCATGACGCCACGCTCTTCCTCAGTCCGACGGGCGCTTCACGTGCCGGCGCGCACGGCCTGGAGCAGATCGAGGAGCGTCGACGTGATCCGATGCGTCGCGCCCCAGATGACGTGCTCGCCGTGGCGGTAGGTCGCGATCGGCACCGCGTGGCCGTCGATCGTCCACTCCTCCTCCGCGGCCGTTGCCGGGTCGAGGAGGACGTCGAGGGCGACGGAGAAGATCGCGCTCACCTCGTGCGGGTTCGGACGGAAGTCGTAGGGGTGCGGGATCACGCCGACGAACGGGCTGATCAGGAAGTTGGAGCTGAAGGTGTGAATCGGCGCCAATGCGCCGAGCACGTCGACGTGCGCCGGCGCGACGCCGATCTCCTCCTCGGTCTCGCGCAGCGCTGTCGCGAGCAGGCTCGGGTCGGCGTCGGCAACGTGACGGCCGCCGGGAAACGCGACCTGCCCGCGATGGTGCGGCAGCGACTCGCTGCGTTTGGTGAAGAGCAAATGCAGATCGCCGTTGCGTTCGAAGAGCGGCACCAGGACCGCGGATGCGATCCCGGGCGGCGTGTCGGACGGCGGCGGCGCCGCCGCGAGGGCCGCGCGCAGGCGCGGCAGGATCGTCGCGGAGAGGCGGGCGGGCGGACGCGCGCTCACGACGCGGATTCCGTGTCCGTAGCGGCGACGAGCGTCGCGACGCGGCGCGCGGCCTCCGTCTCCGAACCGGTCGCGACGAGCACCGCGTCGACGATGCCGCGCAGGCGTCCGAGGTCGGCGACCGTCGCAATCGTCTCCTGGGCGAGCAGCGGACGTCGCGGAGAGATCGTCGACGCGAGCGCGAGCGCGCCGCGCGCGAGGGCAACGACCGGCGCACCGGCGGCGCTCGCGGCGGCGCAGTCGGCCGCCGTCGCTACCTCGACGACGCACGCGACGTGGATCGCGCGCGCGAGCGACACCAGCCGCGGCAGCTCCGCGCCCGCGAGTGCCGCCGGCACCAACACGGCGTCGGCGCCCGCGAGCCGCGACTCGTAGAGGCGATCCTCGTCGATGACGCAGTCGTAGCGCAGCACCGGCGCGGATACGGCGCGTACGACCGCGACGAGGTCGTCGAGCGCGCCCGCGTCGGGAGCCGTCGCGACCGCGAGGGCGGGAATTTCGAGCGCGTCGAGCTCGGCGGCGAGCGCGGCGACGTCGCCGATCACGTCGCGGCGCGCGAGCAGCGGAATCACGGCGAGCGCGGCGCGCCCGGCGCCGAGGTATTGGGTGAAGTCGCGGATGCTGGGACGCACTTCCGAGGCGGCGACACGCGGCGCAGGCGGGCGCGTCGACTCCACATGCCGCCAGTCCATGCGTGTCGTCTAGCAGGCGGTTCGCGCCGCCGGAAGCGTGGTGGTATCGTCGCGCGATGGCGTGCGTCGTCGTCCGCTATCACGAGATCGCGCTGAAAGCGGGCAATCGCTCCCGCTTCGTCGCGCGCCTCGTCGAGAATCTGCGCGTCGCGACGGCGGGCCTCGGCGTCACGCATGCGCAGAGTCTCCCGGGACGCATCGTGCTCTCGCTCGCCGACGGGGCGGCGCTCGACGACATTCGCGCCCGCGTCGCGACGACGTTCGGCGTCGCGAATTTCTCGTGCGCCGTGGCGACGGCGCGCGACCTCGACGCGATCTCCGACGCGGCCGTCGCCGCGGCGCGCCGTGCTCCCATGCAGTCGTTCGCCATCGCCACGCGCCGCGCCGACAAGTCGTTTCCGCTCACGTCGCCCGAGGTGAACACGCGCGTCGGCGAGGCGGTGCGACAGGCGACGGGCGCGCGCGTCGACCTCGACGACCCGGAGCTCACGATCGCGATCGAGATCCTGCCGCGCGCGGCGTTCGTCTCCGCCGGCAAGATCCGCGGACCGGGGGGTCTGCCGGTGAGCATCAGCGGCCGCGTGACCTGCCTCCTCTCGGGCGGGATCGACTCGCCGGTCGCGGCGCATCGGATGATGCAGCGCGGGTGCCGCGTCGGGTTCGTGCATTTTCACGGCGCGCCGTACACGGATCGCGCCAGCCGCGACAAAGCGCGCGAGCTCGTCGCGCATCTCACGCGCTGGCAGCTGCGGTCCGAGCTGTGGGTCGTGCCGTTCGGCGACATCCAGGCGGAGATCGTCGCGCGCGTGCCGCGCTCGCATCGTGTCGTCCTCTACCGCCGAATGATGTTGCGCATTGCCGCCGCCCTCGGCGCGCGCGGCGGCGCCCGTGCACTCGTGACCGGCGAGAGCCTCGGCCAGGTCGCGTCGCAGACGCTCGAGAACATGGAGGTGATCGCCGCGGCGACGCCGATGCTGATCCTGCGGCCGCTCATCGGCATGGACAAGGCGGAGATCATCGCCCAGGCGGAGCGCATCGGCACCTTCGCGACGTCGATCCTCCCCGACCAGGATTGCTGCTCGCTCTTCGTCCCGCCGCACCCCACCACGCACGCCACCGCCGCCGAGGTCGCTGCCGCCGAGTCGCTCCTCGACGTCGCGGCGCTCGTCGGGCGCGGCATCGACGGGGCGGAGCGCGAGGTCTTCGTGTTTCCGCCGCCGCTCGCGGCGCGCGCGACGCGGGAGTCGGCATGACGACCGAGCGCATCGCGGATCTCCTCGCCGTTCTCGAGGACGAGCCGGATGACGCGCTCCTGCGTATGACGCTCGGGAAGGAGTACCTCGACGGCGGCGACGCCGCGGCCGCGCTGCCGCACCTCGAGCGCGCAGTGGCCGCCGACCCACGCTACACGGTCGCGTACCGCTATCTCGGCGCGGCGCTCGAGCAGGCTGGCCGCGCCGTCGACGCGGCCGCCGCGTGGGAGCGCGGGATCGCCGTCGCCGAGGAGACCGGCGATCTGCAGGCGGGGAAGGAGATGCGCGTCTTTCTCGAGCGCCTGCGCGCCCACGGCGGTTGACACGAGCGCCATGGCCGCGGCGCTGCGATTTTATTTCCTGATTTCCTACGCTGTGGCGCTGGTGGTAGTCGCGGTGCGAACGATCTCCATGCTGGCGACCCCGCGCCGGGCCGAGCACACACCGTCCGGCGCGCGACGATATCTACCTGCGATCGTGATTCCGTTGCTGCTCGTCGTGCCTCCGCTCGCGGTTCTGTTCCGTGTCGGCGAGCTCGACGCCGAGTGGCCGGCGGTGCGGGTCGCCGGGCTCGCCCTCGGCGTCTACGCTGCGTGCATGCAGCTCTGGGCGTTGGCGACACTGGGGCGGTTCTTGGTCCCGCGCGCCGTCGTCTTCGCCGATCACGCGCTCATCACGACCGGTCCGTACCGATTCGTCCGGCATCCGGTCTATTCGGGGAGCATTGCGCTGGTGCTCGGTACGGCGCTCGCGACGCTGAACGTCGCCGTGCTCCTCGTGTGCCCGCTCGTGATCGTGGGCATGCTGATGGAGGCGCGGGTAGAAGAAGGCCTCTTGGAGACGAGATTCGGCTCCGAGTATCGAGCGTACGCACGGCGCACGGGGTGTCTCGTGCCGCGCCTCGGCGGAGGTTAGCGCACGCGAGGCCGCGACCCGGCGTCGACGTGTGCGAGAAACTCCCGCGCGACGTCCTCCGGGCTCCGCCCGTCGTGATCGACGGCGGCGTTCATGCGTCGCATGGTGTCGGCGTCGATCGCGCGCTCGAGGCTCGCGAGCGCGGCGACGACGCGCGGCTCCTCGCGCACGAGGCGCGCGCTCGCCAGCACGACGGCGTCGTACGGCGGGATCGCGCCGCGATCGTCGTCGAGCACGCGCAGGTCGAAGGCGGCGATGCGGCCGTCGGTCGAGAACGCGCTCGCGACGTCGACGTCGCCGGCGGCGACCGCTTGATACATCAGCGAGGGGTCCATGCTGCGCTCGGCGGCGAAGCGCAGGCCGTACGCGGCCCCGAGCGCGCGCCATTCCGGGCGGCTGAAGAACTCGTAGTCGGAGACGATCGTCAGCTCCGGCGCGCGCGCGACGAGGTCGCTGATGCGACGGACACCCGCGGCACGCGCGCGATCCTCGCGCATCACGAGCGCGTACGCGTTCTCGAACCCGAGCGCGGCGACGACGGTGATGTCGGCGCGCTCGCGCAGGAAGCGCGTGACCTCGGCGAGCACAGCTCCGCGGTCCGACGGGACGTCGCTGCGGCGCATGATCGTCGCCCAGATCGTTCCCGAGTAGTCGACGTAGCAATCGAGCGCGCCGTCGCGGAGCGCGTCGAAGGCGACCGTCGACCCCAGCGACGGCACGACGCGCGTCGGCGCCCCCGTAGCGGCGACGCGGCCGGCCAAGATCGCACTCAAGACGTACTGTTCGGTGAACGTCTTGGCGCCGATCGCGACCGGGCGGCGCGCGTGGCTGAAGGCGCCGGCCGCGAGCGTCGCCGCGGCGTGGACGGTGAGCGCCGCGAGCGCCAGCGCCGCGACGGCGACGAGGCCGCGGCGGCGTGCGCGCACGCCGCGCTCGAGCGCGTGCACCAGCGCGTCCAGTACGAGCGCGAGCGCCGCGGCGGCGACGCAACCGACGAGGACGGCGGCGAGGTTGCGCGTCTGCAAGCCGCTGAAGATGTAGTTCCCGAGGCTCGGCGCGCCGACGGGCGTCGAGAGCGTCGCGAGACCGACGACCCAGACCGTCGCCGTGCGCACGCCGGCGACAATGACCGGCAGCGCGAGCGGCAGCTCGACGCGACGCAAACGCTGGCGATCCGTCATCCCCACCGCGCGCGCCGCCTCGACGACGGCCGGGTCGACGCCGGCGAGGCCGGTCACGGTGTTTTGGAGAATGGGCAGGACGCTGTAGAGCGTGAGGCCGATCAGCGCCGGCAGGAAGCCGATGCTGGGGACCGTGACGCCGAGGCTCGCCTGCGTTGCGCGGCCGAGCGCTGCGAGCGCCGGCACCATGATCGCGAGGAGCGCGAGGCTCGGAATCGTCTGCAGCACGCTCGCGGCGCCGAGGGCGACGCGCCCGGCGCGCGGCCGACGGCTCGCCCAGATGCCCGCCGGCACGCTCACCGCCGTGCCGAGCAACAGCGCAAGGAGCGACAGCTGGAGGTGCGCTGCAAGATATGTCGGCAGGAGCACGAGCTGGTCGCGTAGCGCGTCACTCATCGTGTGCTCACCGTCGCGTCGGCGCTGCCGCTCGCGGTCGCACGTCAGTCCTGCGGAGACTCGGTCAACGCGTCGACGACGCGGCGTTGGCGGAGCGGAGTTTCCATGAGCTCGGCGACGTAGGCGTCGGCGGGCCGGCGGAGCAGCTCGGCCGGCGTCCCGAGCTGCACCAGGCGACCTTCGCGCAGGACGGCGATGCGATCGCCGAGGAGGAGCGCTTCCACCATGTCGTGGGTCACGAACACGATCGTCACCCCGACTTTCGAGCGGATCGCGGTGAGCGACTGCTGGAGGCGATCGCGCGTCAGCGGATCGAGAGCCCCGAACGGCTCGTCGAGGAGCAGCACCGCCGGCTCGGCGGCAAGCGCGCGCGCGACGCCGACGCGCTGCTGCTGGCCGCCCGAGAGCTCCGCCGGGCGCCGGTCGCGAAACGTCGCGGGATCGAGCTCGACGAGATCGAGCAGCGCGGCGACGCGTGCGGCGATGCGCGCGGCATCCCAGCCGAGGAGCGCCGGCGTGATGCCGACGTTCTCGCCGACGCTCATGTGCGGGAATAGGCCGACTTGCTGGAAGGCGTAGCCGATGCGGCGGCGGAGCGTGGCCGGCGGGACGGTCATCACGTCCTCGCCGTCGATCAGCACGCGTCCGGCGCTCGGCTCGACGAGGCGGTTGATCATCTTCAGCGTCGTCGTCTTGCCGCTTCCCGAGCCGCCCAGCAGCACGAGGAGCTCGCCGCGCGCGACCTGGAGCGACAGCCGATCGACGACGATCGTGCCGCCGTAGCGCTTCGTCAGCTGCTCGAGCTCGATCACCCGCTGCGCTCGCCCGCTGCGGGCGCACGACCTCCGGCCGGCGCCTGCGGTGTCACGCGCGTTCGAGCGCTCCGAGGAACGGCTCGACGGCGGCGAGGAATCCCGCGGGATTGTCTCCCATGACCGAGTGCCCGGCGCCGGCGACCGTCCGCACCTCGGCGTGGACGAGTCCGCCGAGACGCTCCGCCGTCTCCGGCGCCAGCACGTCGCTTTCGCCGCCGCGAATGATGAGCGTCGGGCAGCGGATCTCGCGCACGCGGTCCCAGAGGTTCGCGATGTCGCCCGCGGCGCGTCCGGGGTCGCGCAGTGCCGCATCGTACTTCCACGTCCAACGACCGTTCGGCAGCTGGCGGAGATTGTGCCGCAACCGGTCGCGGATGTTGGCGAGCGAGCGTCGCGGGTTGAACGCGTGGGCGCGCGCGACGAAGTCCTCGAACGAGTCGAGCTCGTCGTTCGTGGTGACGAACTGCCGGATGTGCTCCACGCCTTTGCGCTCCACCTGCGGCGCGATGTCGACGACGACGAGCGCGCGGACGAGCGCCGGCGCGCGCGCGGCGAGCGTCATCGCGTTCAACCCGCCCATCGAGAGCGCGACCAACACTGCCGGCCCGCCGACGACGGCGCGCAGGAACTCCTCGACGTCGCGGCTCTGCGTGTCGATGCGGTAATCGCCGTCGGCAGCCCAGCTCGAGTCGCCGTGGCCGCGCTGGTCGAGCGCGCGAACGTGGTGCGTGCGTGCGAGGGACGGCGCGACCTCGTCCCAGCTGTGCGCGGTTTGCGTGATGCCGTGGAGGCAGACGAGCGCCGGGAGGCCGGCGGTTCCCCAGTCGAGATAATGGAAGCGGAGACCGCGTAGCTCCGCGACCGCGTCGCGCGGCGCCGTCACGAGCGTGTCCGCCGCTGCCATGCGCGCGCGATACCGTCGAATGACGCGCGCAGCGGCTCGGGAAGCGACGCCAGGTCGTCGACCGCCGGTGCCGGCGGACACGTGCGGGAAGGGGGCGCCGTCCTGTCCGCGGCATCGTCCGCCTCGTCGATCGCGTCCGGCATCGCCGTCAGAACGAAGAAGAGGTCACCGACCATCGGCGTCGCGAGGCGCGCGTTGAGCTCGGCGAGGATCGTGCGCTTCAGGAGCTGCAGCTCCTGCATCCACGGCGCGCTCGAGACGGCGACGATGAGCGTCCGTCCACGGAGCCGGACCGGCTGCGCGCGGCGCGCGACCTGCGGGCCGACGGCGTCGATCCACATGCGCCAGATCGCGGCTGCGCCAGGCTCGCCGGCGATGCGATCGAGGCACGGCTCGAGCAGCTGCCGAACGGTCATGGGCGGCGATTTCGGCTTCATGCTCGCCGTCTCTAGCACAGGCGATGCGCGACGGCGTCGGGCGTCCGATGGGTGGACGCCTGATCGGTCGTGTGGTTACGCGGGGGTAACACGCTCGTCATTTTTTTCTTGACAAGGTTCCCACGCATTGTGTACGAACCCGCCGTCCTCTACAACATCTTGTAGGTGATGAACCACAAACACGGCAAACGGGACGGCAGGCGCCGGAAGCGCACGGGCGGCGCGGAGGGGCGGGCGATGGAAAACGGGGTGGCGGCGGGGCAGCGGGCGGCCGAGATGGAGGCGGTGGCGGCGGGGATTCCCCTGACGACGGCGGCGGCGCAGCCGGCGGTGTCGCGGCGCGGTCTCGTCATGCAGCGCTACTTCACGGAGCCGGGTGTCGATCCGTACGCCGGCGTCGAGTGGGAGCGCCGCAGCGCGGTCATCTACGGTGAGAAGGGCGAGGTCGTGTTCGAACAGCACGATGTCGAGATGCCGAAGCCGTGGACGCAGCTGGCGACGAACGTCGTCGTTTCGAAGTACTTTCGCGGACCGCTCGGCACGCCGCAGCGCGAGCGCAGCGTCCGGCAGCTGATCGGCCGCGTCGTCGACACGATCCGCTCGTGGGGCGTCGCCCAGGGCTATTTCGCCAGCCCCGCCGACGCGGCGACCTTCGCCGACGAGCTCACGCACCTCCTGCTGCATCAGAAGGCGGCGTTCAACAGCCCGGTGTGGTTCAACGTCGGCGTCGAGCCGAAACCGCAGTGCAGCGCCTGCTTCATTCTCTCGGTGCACGACACCATGGACTCGATTCTCGATTGGTACCGGCGCGAGGGCGTGATCTTCAAGGGCGGCTCAGGCTCGGGCGTGAATCTCTCGCGCATCCGCTCGTCGCGCGAGCGCCTCGGCGGCGGCGGTACGGCGTCGGGGCCGGTGTCCTTCATGAAGGCGGCCGACGCGTCGGCCGGCGTCATCAAGTCGGGCGGCAAGACCCGCCGCGCGGCGAAGATGGTCGTCCTGAACGTCGACCATCCGGATCTCCTCGAGTTCATCAACTGCAAGACCGAGGAGGAGCGCAAGGCGCGCGCGCTCATCGCGGCCGGCTACGACAGCTCGCTCGACGGTGCCGCGTACGGCTCGGTAGCGTTCCAGAACGCCAACAACTCGGTGCGGGTGACCGACGAGTTCATGCAGGCGGTCCTCGTCGACGGCGAGTGGCACACGCGCTTCGTCACCAGCGGCGAGGTCGCCGACACCTTCCGCGCCCGCGAGGTCATGCAGGCGATCGGCGAGGCCGCGCACGCGAGCGGCGACCCCGGCATGCAGTTCGACACGACGATCAACGACTGGCACACGTGCCCGGCAAGCGGCCGCATCAACGCGTCGAACCCGTGCAGCGAGTACATGCACCTCGACGACTCTGCCTGTAACCTGGCGTCGCTGAACTTGATGAAATTCGTGAACGCCGCCGGCGATTTCGACGTCGCAGCGTTCCGCCACGCGGTCGACGTCCTGATCACGGCACAGGACATCATCGTCGAGAATTCGAGCTACCCGACCGCGGAGATCGAGCGCAACGCGCACGCGTTCCGCGAGCTCGGCCTCGGGTACGCGAACCTCGGCGCGCTCCTGATGTCGCTCGGCCTGCCGTACGATTCCGACGGCGGCCGCCAGTACGCGGCCGCGGTGACGGCGCTCATGTGCGGCGAGGCGTATCTCCAGTCGACGCGCATCGCCGCCGAGCTCGGGCCGTTCTCCGGCTACGCGCCGAACCGCGAGGCGATGCTGCGCGTGATCGGCAAACATCGCGCGGCGGCGCACAAGATCGATCCGGCGCTCGTGCCGCTCGAGCTGCTGAGCGAGGCGCGCCGGGTGTGGGACGACGCGCTCGCGAGCGGCGAGCGCGTCGGCTTCCGCAACTCGCAAGCGACGGTGCTCGCGCCGACCGGCACCATCGCGTTCATGATGGACTGCGACACGACGGGCGTCGAGCCGGACATCGCGCTCGTGAAGTACAAGAAGCTCGTCGGCGGCGGGCTCCTGAAGATCGTCAACAACACGGTGCCGCGGGCGCTGAAGCGCCTCGGGTACGAGAGCCGCCAAGTGCAGGAGATCGTCGAGCACATCGACGAGCAGGAGACGATCGAGGGCGCGCCGCATCTCCGCGACGACGACGTCGCGGTCTTCGACTGCGCGTTCAAGCCGCAGCGAGGCGCGCGCTCGATTCACTACCTCGGTCACATCCGCATGATGGGTGCGACGCAGCCCTTCATCTCGGGGGCGATCTCGAAGACGGTGAACCTGCCGACGGACGCGAGCGTCGGCGACATCGTCGAGGCCTACGTCGAGGCATGGCGGCAAGGCTTGAAGGCGATCGCCGTCTATCGCGACGGCTGCAAGCAGACGCAGCCGCTCAATACCGGCAAGGCCGCCGACGTCGCGACGGTGCCTGCCGCCGAAGCGCGCCCGGTGCGGCGGCGGCTCGCGAACGACTGCGACTCGATCCGTCACAAGTTCGAGATCGCGGGTCACGAGGGCTACATCCACGTCGGCTTCTACGAAGACGGCTCGCCGGGCGAGATCTTCATCAAGATGGCGAAGGAGGGCAGCACGATCTCCGGCCTGATGGACACCATCGCGACGTTGACGTCGATGGCGCTCCAGTACGGCGTGCCGCTCGAGGTGCTGGTGAACAAGTTCGGTCACGTGCGGTTCGAGCCCTCCGGATTCACGAAGAATCCGGAGATCCCGATGGCGAAGTCGCTGACCGACTACATCTTTCGCTTCCTCGGCGTGCGGTTCCTCTCCGCCGACCAACGGCGCGAGGTCGGATTGACCGAGTCGACGGCGTCGGACGCCGCCGCGACCGCGAATGCGGCGAGCCCGGCCGTTCCCGACATGAGCGCGCGCGCAACCGTGATCAGTTTCAGCCCGCAAGCCGATGCACCGAGCTGCTCGGACTGCGGCGCGATCATGATTCGCAACGGGAGTTGCTACAAATGTCTCAACTGCGGTGCCACGAGCGGGTGCTCGTGAGCTGCACTGAACACGTGTCCGATGTCGCGCGCCACGTTCGTGGCGTCGGCGTGGAGGGGCCGCGGGATCCGCGGGGCATGAGGCGGCGGTCGTAGGAATCGATCCCACAGTCTCGATGTGGTCGAGGGGCGGGGGAGAGAAGAGCCGGCTCGCGCGTGCGTGAGCCGGCTCTTCTCGTCTTGTCGTGCGACGAAAACTCGCTTGACACTGAAAAGATGGGCCCTATAAGGCGACATGCAGACGAGGACCCGCGCATGGCGGACACGCTGAAATTCACCCCGGACCATTTGTGGCTGCGCGTCGAAGGATCGCGCGCCCACCTCGGCATTTCCGAGCACGCGCAAGACGAGCTCGGCGAGATCATCGCCGTCGAGCTTCCCGACGTCGGTGACGAAGTCGAGAAGGGACAATCGTTCGGCGAGCTGGAGTCGGTGAAGACGGTCAACGAGCTGATCGCGCCGATCACCGGCCAAGTGGTGGCGATCAACACCGAGCTCGACGATCACCCGAACATCGTCAACGAGGATCCGTATCACGAGGGATGGCTGATCGAGATCGAGCTCAACGACGACACCGAGCTCGACACCCTCTTGGATGCCGACGAGTACGACGCGCTGATCTCCGGCGAGGAGGAGGCGTGAGCGGCGGGCGAGGTGCCGCGCTTCTCGCCCTTCTCGCGCTCCTGAGCTTCCTTCCCGCGGCACCAGCCCTCGCAGCTTCCGCCGCGCAACTGGTCGAAGACCTGCACGCGCGCGGTATCCACGACGAGCACGTGCTCGACGCCCTTCGCCGCGTGCCGCGCGACGCGTTTGCACCCGCCAGCGCCCGCGACCACGCGTACGACGACGCGCCGCTCGACATCGGCCACGGACAGACGATGTCGCAGCCATACGTCGTCGCGCTCATGGCTGAGCAGCTCGGCCTCGAAGGCAACGAGCGCGTGCTCGAGATCGGCACCGGCTCCGGGTACAACGCCGCGGTCCTCGGAACGCTCGCGCACGAGGTCTACTCCGTCGAGCTGATCCCGGAGCTCGCGAGCGCCGCGCGCCTCGCGCTGACACGGACCGGCTTCCGCAACGTCCACGTGAAGCAAGGCGACGGCACCCTCGGCTGGCGCGAGTACGGACCATACGACGCGATCGTCGTCACCGCCGCCGGTCCGACGGTGCCGCGCGCGCTGATCGATCAGCTGCGCGAGGGCGGCGTGCTGGTGATGCCCGTCGGCGATCCCGACGGACGGCAGGTGCTGGTGCGCGGCGTGAAACACGGCCTCAAGCTGCGTACGCGCGAGATCGCGGAGGTGCGCTTCGTGCCGCTCCTCGGCGGCGGCGCCGGTTTCAAGAAAACGGCCGAGCCGCCCCGACGACAGCCTGCGGGACACGAGGGTGCCGTCGAGCGCCCGCGGCCGTCCGTTCCGGACTCCGAGCGTCCGCCGCCGTCAGCCGATGTCGACGAGCGACACAAGCCGCCACGTGAGCTCGATGGGCGTGGCCGCGACCGCGACACGGACGACGTCGAGGACGAGGACCGTCCGGCGGCGCCCAACGACCGCGACGAACACCGGCACCCGGCGCCCGACGTCGAGCGGCGCGCGCCGCGCAACCTCAACGAGGAGGAGCTTCGGGACGAGGACGATTCGGACTCGGAAAGCGATACACGACCTCTCCCGGCCGCACGAATCCGAGTTGCTCGCGCGCCAAGCGCTCCAGGTAGCGATCGTCGCTGCGGAGCGCGTGCAGTTGCGTCCGTAGGCGCTGGTTCTCCAGCAAGAGTCCGCCGATCCGCTGCTTGATCGACGCCTCCTCGCTGGTGAGCGCGCGCAAGCGTAGGACGCCGCGGCTGCCGAACAAGATCGCGGCGACGAGCGCCGCCGACACACTCGCTGCGGCGACGATCGCAAGCCGTTGCCGCACCATTCGACGGCGCGAGGGCGGTTGACGCACGAACGCGAACCGTACACGAGGCGCGCGCCGAAACACAAGCAGCGAGCAGCGAAAGGAGTCGAGTCGTGAAGATCCGGAAGGTCCATGCACGCGAGATCCTCGATTCCCGTGGCAACCCCACGGTCGAGGTGGACGTGGTGCTCGACAACGGCGTCTGCGGACGCGCCGCGGTGCCGTCGGGCGCGTCGACCGGCGAGCACGAAGCGGTCGAGCTGCGTGACACGAAGGCGAAGCGCTACGGCGGCAAGGGCGTGGAGCAGGCGATCGCCAACGTCGATCGCGTGCTGGCGCGCAAGCTCGTCGGGCGCGATCCGCGCCGCCAAGCGGAGATCGATCGTGTGATGATCGAGCTCGACGGGACGCCGAACAAAGGGCGACTCGGCGCGAACGCGATCCTCGGCGTGTCGCTCGCGGTGGCGCACGCCGCGGCGACCGCGCTGAAGCTGCCGCTCTACGCGTATCTCGGCGGCAAGGAAGCACGCGTGGTGCCGGTGCCGATGTTCAACATCCTGAACGGCGGCGCGCATGCCGACAACACGGTCGACCTGCAAGAGTTCATGGTGATGCCGGTCGGCGCCCGGCGCTTCGCCGACGCGCTGCGGATGGGCGCCGAGATCTTCCACGCGCTCCGTGGCGTGCTGCGCGGACGCGGCCTCTCGACCGGCGTCGGTGACGAAGGTGGTTTCGCGCCGAACCTCGCCTCCGACGAAGACGCCCTCGACGCGATCATGGAGGCGATCCGCACCGCCGGCTACCGGCCGGGAAGCCAGGTGCGGATCGCGATCGACGCGGCGGCGAGTGAGCTGTGGGAGGACGGCCGCTACGTGTTCCGGAAATCGGGCGCCGCGCCGCGGACGAGCACGGAGATGGCCGAGCTCTACGCGTCGTGGCTCGAGCGCTACCCGATCGCATCCATCGAGGACGGTCTCGCGGAGAACGATTGGCAAGGCTGGAGGGAGCTGACGCGCCGTCTGGGCCGCCGCGTGCAGCTCGTCGGCGACGATCTCTTCGTGACCAACCCCGAGCGTCTGCGCCGCGGCATCGAGCTCGGCGCGGCGAACTCCATTCTCATCAAGGTGAATCAGATCGGGACGCTCACGGAGACGCTCGATGCGATCGCGACCGCGCGTGCCGCGGGCTACACGACCGTCATCTCGCACCGTTCGGGTGAGACCGAGGACGCGACGATCGCCGACCTCGCCGTCGCGGTGAACGCGGGGCAGATCAAGACCGGCAGTCCCTGCCGCGGCGAGCGCACTGCAAAATACAATCAGCTGCTGCGGATCGAGGAGCACCTCGGACGGCGCGCGCGATACCTCGGCACGGCGGTTTTCGGGCGCTCGCGCTCTGCGGCGAAGAAGCCGCAAAACCGCGCCAGTCGCGGTTTAGAACGGTCTGCTACTCCTTCTTGAATGATCCGGGGAACGCCATTTTAGGCGGCCGAACCCGGGCAGGCATCATCGTGATTCTTCTGACGAAACCGGAAGCAAAATACGATTTTTCTCTTGACAGACGCAACGGGTTCTCCCTATGATGCGCGGCGTTGAGGGGTGGTGGTGGAGAGTGGGTTGGGGGAGCGCTCGCCTGAGCGAACCAAAACTCGAACGCAGCGAAACAGTAGCCGTTGAGGGAGGTGTCTATGGCAGCTAAGAAGAAATCATCCAAGAGCAAGAAGAAGGCCCCCGCCAAGAAGGGCGGAGCCAAGAAGAAGAAGTAGTCCCGTCCCGATTACGACTCATCGAAAGAGTTTCTAGCTTGTAGCTTCGGATCTCAGGCGAGATGTAGAGCCCCCGGGCTCTAACGAAAAAGGCCCTTTGACGCTTGCTCGTCGAAGGGCTTTTTTCATTTCTCCTCATGCGTACGCACGTCGCCGGCCATGCGATCGAGGTCACCCGGCCGGAGTCCCCGAAGTATCGTCATCCGCTGTTGCTCCTGCACGGCCTGTGGACCGACGCCTGGATCTGGGAGCGGTTCGCGACGTACCTTGCGCACCGTGGATGGGAATCGTGGGCGCCCTCGCTGAGCGCGGCGACGGCGGTCGACCCGGTACCCGCGCTCGACGCGATCGTCGCCGCGCTGCCCGCGACGCCGGTGATCATCGCGCACGACGTGGCAATTCTCGCCGCCGCCGCCCACGCGCGACGCGCCGTCGTTCCCGCGATCGTCGCCATCGCGCCCGTCGTCGCGCCGGCGGACGCGGACGGGGTTCGCACCGTCTTCGCCTGGCCGCAATTCTGGCGGGCGCGTCTGCTCGGCGCGCACGTCGCACCGCCACGCGGCTCGGCTGCTCGGGCTTTTCTCGGCGATGCGATCACACAGCGCGAGCGGCTACGCGACGATTCCGCGCCGGCGTTTCGCGCGATCGCGTCGGGACGCGTGCGTCTGCCGACGCGGATCGACGTCCCGGGTCTCGTCGTCGGCGGCGAGCGCGACGTCGCGGTTCCCGAGGCGGCGTTGCGCGTGCTCGCCGCGCGTTTCGGGTGGACGCGACGCGCGTACGGCGCGCGCGGTCACTTCCCGATGCTCGAGCCCGGCTGGGAGAGCGTCGCGGACGACGTGCATCGCTGGATCGTGCAGACACTCGGCGCCGAGCTCCTCGCGTTCCTCGACGAGGAGTAAGACCCGCTGTGATTTCGCGGCCGACCCCCTTTGACTCTATGGAACACGTTAGATATGCACCGCGAGGAAAATCCACCACCACGTCCTCGACAAAGGGAGGGAGCCCCATGGCAGACCGTCCGCAGGCTACGAACGTTCCAGATGTGTTCAAGGAGATGCCGAACCGCTTCAACGCGAACGCGGCGAAGGGCATGAAGTCCGTCTACCAGTTCGATCTGACCGGTGACGGCGGCGGCAAGTACAATCTCGCGATCGACGACGGCAAGCTCGCGGTCGCCGAGGGCGCGCACGCGTCGCCGAACATCACCATTACCATGGCGGCGAGCGACTACCTCGACATGGTGAACGGCAAGCTCAACCCGCAGATGGCGTTCATGAGCGGCAAGCTCAAGATCGCCGGCGACATGGGGCTGGCCATGAAAATGGCGCAGCTCTTCCCGATGTGAGCTGATCGGTACGTCGACTGTCTCGGGGAGCCTCGTTCGCGGGGCTCCCTTTTTTTGCTCAGCGTGCTTGCCCTCGTAGGGCCTGCTCTAGGGCCGGGCCGGGCGCGTCGAGCGCGTCGTGGATGCCGCACTCGACCTTGTCGCGCCCCGCCCAACGACCGGCGCGCTCATCCTCGCCCGCGAGGACGGGTCGCGTGCACGGGGCGCAGCCGATGCTCGTATAGCCGCGCTCGAAGAGCGGGTGAAACGGCAGTCCGTGCTGCTTCAGATAATAATACGTATCCTTCGAGCTCCAGCGCGCGAGCGGGTTCACTTTCACCAGCCCGCTCGGCAACGACTCGAGAATGGGCAACCCGCGGCGGGTGCCTGCCTGGTCGCGGCGGCGCCCGTTGATCCACGCCCGCACGCCCGCGATCGCGCGTCGCAGGGGTGCGACCTTGTTGATCTCGCAGCACAGGTCTGGGTCGCGTCGATACAGCTCCGCGCCGTGACGCGTCTCGACCTCCGCCTGTGAAAGCTCGGGACCGACTTCGACGAGGTTCCAGCCGTACGTCGACACCAGCAGATCGCGATACTCGAGTGTCTCGGGGAAATGGTAGCCTGTGTTGATGAACACGACCGGCGTACGCGGCGCGATGTCCTGCAGCATGTGGGCGAGGGCGACGCCTTCGTGCTGGAACGAGCAGGTGAGCACGGCGTCGGGCGCGTAGGTCGCGACCGTCCAGCGCAGAATCTCTTGCGGCGGAGACTCCTCGAAGCGAAGCGAGAGGGCGTCGAGATTCGGATCGGCGAGTATCGGCTGAGACATCCACGAAAACCGTAACATGCGTATCGTAGACCGGCAATGTTGCAGGTGTCGCGGCTTGCCGTGTCACCGGACGGTGACTAAGACGAGGTCATGCGCATCACGATGATAAAAAAGAAGCTCAAGGACGGAAGCGACTGCCGGAAATGCGCGGAAGCGACGGAGTGCCTGCGCGGTCGCGGACTCTGGGATCGTATCGACGAGGTGATCTGGGCGGAGGAAGGAAACCCGACGAGCGCCGGGATCGTCTTGGGCGAGCGGCTCGGCGTCGAGCGCGCACCGTTCTTCGTCGTCGACGACGAGAGCGGCGAGACCGTGTACACGAGCGTCCTGCAGCTCGCGCGCCGTCTCGGCGGCGACGTCACCACGGCCGACCAAGCACGCACCGTCGACCCCGACGACGTCGGCGGCATTTAGGGGCAATTGATTATGCCCCCGTGCGCTCGGCCGCTGCGCGGCCGTCCGCGACGACCGGGTCGATGCTCCGATGGGCGTCGCGGCGCGAAGTGAATTCGCGCCGCTCCCTCACTTCACGCTGGTGCTGAGATCGCCGACGCTACTTTTGAACGTTACCGGCGTGGAGGCCGCACTCTTTCATCGTCTCCTCCTCCCACCACCAGCGGCCCTCGCGCTCGTGCTGACCGGGATTGACCGGCCGCGTGCACGGCTCGCAACCGATCGAGATGAAACCCCGGTCGTGGAGCGCGTTGTACGGCACGTCGTGCTCGCGGATGTAGGCCCAGACCTGCTTCGACGTCCAGTTCGCGATCGGGTTGAACTTGACGAGCGGTCGCTCGGGCGCCCCGAACGTCGGATCGAGCTGCACGACCGGTACCTCGGCGCGCGTGCCCGGGCTCTGGTCGCGACGCTGGCCGGTCACCCACGCGGCGAGTGGCCGCAGCGCCCGCACGAGCGGCTCGACTTTGCGGATGCCGCAGCATTCCTTGTGGCCGTCCTGGTAGAAGGAAAAAAGCCCCTTCTCCTGCGCCAACTTCTGCACCGCCTCGGGCTGGGGGAAAAACGCTTCGATCTCGAGGCCGTAATGGCCACGCACACGCTCGAGGAATTGGTACGTCTCCGGGTGTAGCCGTCCGGTGTCGAGCGAGAACACGCGAAAGCGCCCGCCGATCTTCGACGCCATGTCGACGAGGACGACGTCCTCGGCCCCACTGAACGAGATCGCCAGGTTGCCGGCATACTCCCGCAGCGCGATCGCAAGAATCTCACGTGGATCGCGCGCAGCGTACTCGGCCGCCAGCGCGGGAATTGTCTTTGGATCGAGTGGCATTGGTGGTCTCCGGGGGGCGCGAAGTTGAGTTCCGCTATCTATCCCCACCGAACCGGTGTCGCAAGCGATTCCGGCGCCGTACTCGTATGACGCGGCGGCACGCGGGGAGGACACCGTCACCTGCACCCGACCTACGCGATAAGGTTCATTGCGTAGAACGGGTGCAGGTGACGGCGTCCTCCCCGCGTGCCGCCGGGCCCGCACGTCGGCGACGGACGCGCGGGCGCCACCGCGGCGTCGACGGACGACGCGCGCGCGCCAGCGCCACGCCGACGAACGGACGACGCGCGCCACCGCGATCGCGGCGGCCCGGCGTCTCCCACCGCGACCGCGAGTCGGGAGGAGGGCGGGTGGTCCTCGCTGCACCCGTTCTGCGCATATGAACCTTACTGCGCAGGTCGGGTGCAGCGAGGACCACCCGCTCTCCTCCCGACGCGCCGACTGTGATGGGAAGCTACGCTTTCGCGACAGAGAGGTCGCGCTTCGGAACCTCGCGCATGAGCACGTCGGACGCTTCCTCCGGCGTGTCCGCGGTCTGCATGCGCTGCACGCCTTCGCTGACCGTCTTGCGCGTCATCAGGATCCCGTAGCTCTCGAGGATACGCCGCATCATGTCGTAGTGGGTGTCGATCGATTGCGTCACCGACATGTAGCCGTGCTGCGCCGCGCGGCGACGCTCCCAAAACGCGAGCGGCGTCATCTGGAAGAAATCGATGTCGTTCTCCGTCGGCTCGATGAGGATGATGTCGCCCTTGAAGTTCGGGTCGTCCTGGTATTGCCGAAGGCCGAGCTGCAAGCGCGAGTGCAGCAGCGTCCGCAGCACCTGGTTCAGGATCATCAGCATACCGCGGTCGGCGAGTTGCATGCTCTCGGCGACGTAGTCGTCCTTCTGCGGATCGTACTTGCGGACGACGCGGTTCGAGAATGGGCGGAACGGGTTGTAGCAGATGATCAGATCGGCGCCGTGCTCGATCGCGACGTCGATGTTCGCCGTGCGGCGGACGCCGCCGTCGACGTAGTCGATGCCGCGGATGCGTGCCGGACAGTAGAAGCCGGGCAGCGCCGTCGACGCCTGCACCGCCTCCGAGATGCTGAGCGAGCTGTCCTCGTCGTGCCCGAAGACGACGCGCTCGGCCGAGTCGAGGTTCATCGCGACGATGTAGAGCTCGCGTTTGCGGGCTTGATAGAGCGCCTTGAAGCTGTTCGGCATGTGCTGGCGCTCGAGGTTCAGGCGCAGGTAGCGCTCGATCGACGAGTTGTCGAAGAGTCCCGACGGCAGGTAGTCGAGCGGGAAGGGGAACGGACGCGTCGTGATGAGCGCCTCCGCGATCGGTGTCAGGATCTCGCGCACGTGTGCGAGCGAGCGCTCCCGCAAGAAGGACTGCACGGGCGCGCTGATGCGCTCCGCGAGCGACGGGCTCTTAGCGACCAGATCGATCAGCGACCCGGGCACGAACGCGGCGAGGTCGCGGAGGTAGCGCAGCGGCTTCTCGACGAACTCGTGGTAATTCGGCTGGTAGAAGTCGCCGAGACCGAACTGGGTGAACTCGGTCGAGCTGCCCTCGAGACTGCGCATCATCACCGGTGGCGTCACGCCGCTCGCGAGCGGCGCGGCGAGGAACGCACCGGCGGAAAGACCGACGTACAGGTCGAAGTCGGTCGTCTTGCGGTTCACGAGGAAGTCGTCGAACGCCTTCAGGCCGCCGAGCTTGAAGCCGCCGCCGCTGATCGCGCCGCCAGCGAGCACGAGGGCGACCCGCGGGTTGCGCTTCCGAACGGTGAGATCGCTCTTCTGGACGATCGTGATTCCCATGTCACTCTTCCATGCGGACCCTGCGCGATCCGTACCCGCCATCGTAGTCGATGCGCGGGTGGTGCGCAGCTGCCGCTCTCGTCGCGCCAGACCGATCAGCCGTTGGATGTCGCCGGCGAGATCGGGATAGCGACCACGCAGGCGCAGCAGGTGTCCAACGTCGGGATCGTCGTGATGCGACCCTCCCCACCGTGATGCGGGCGACTTGTGTCGTCCGCGCTCCGAATCGTCCAACCCCGCTCCGCGAGCCATTCCTCACGCCACCCCGAAGCAGCAAGCTGCGTGCCACTTCCGCAATGCGCTCCATTCCCGTGCTCACGTGGAATCCAGTGTGACTCCGTTCCGCAATTGGAAACGTAACCGCCCCCTAACCTACATAAACGCAGAGCGTCAAGAGCTTTCGTTGCATCGCGTTTGCAGCAGCGCCCGAGCGCCTCGCGAACACGCATCCCTGCGCGATTCCCTCTCACAGGAAATGTAGTCGCGCCCCCGCGTCGAGGGCCGCGTTCGCACCCTCGAGATCCGCCGCCGTGTCGATCACGCGCCAGAATCCGCCGAACGGGAATCCATAGAGGGACTCGCCGGCGGCGAGCATCGCTGGATACGTCGCACGCGTGATGCTGAAGGCGGTGCCCGCCTCCGGCATGTAGGCGAGGACGCGCGACGAGAGGACGTGCACGCCGGCGAACATGTACGGAACGAGCGCCGTATCGACCTCCGCCGGACGACCGAGGAAGCGGCGGATGCGATCCTCACCGTCGATCTCGACGAGACCGTACCGTCGCTGTTGCGGGTCGTGTCGCAGAACGAGCGTCGCCGCCGCGCGCCGGGCGCGATGTGCGGCGACGAGCGTGTCGAGCGGCAGGTCGATGACCGTGTCGCCGTTCAGCACCAGGAAGTCGTCGTCGCCGAGGAGCGCCGCGGCGTTCTTGATGGCGCCGCCGGTGTCGAGCAGCGGATCCTCCGGCGAGTACACGATGTGCACGCCGAACGCGCCGCCGTCGCCGAGCGCGGCGCGCAGCGCCTCGCCCTGATGATGGAGATTGATGATGACGTCGACGACGCCGTAACGGCGCAGCAGGAGCAGATTGTAACCGATGAGCGGGCGGCCGTGGACGTCGACGAGCGGCTTCGGACGATCGAGCGTGAGCGGACGGAGCCGGGTGCCGAGGCCCGCCGCGAGGATCATCGCCTTCACGGCGAGCCCGAGTCCGCCGTGTCGGGCCACGGCAGCGCTGCGAACTCCTCCGCGAGCCCGCCGGGCAGCGCCGTCTCCGCGATGAACCGGCGCGCCGTCGCGACGACGTCGGGAAGAAAGGCGAGCGGCGCCGGCTTCTGCTTCGCGAGCGCGACGTATTGGATGCGGCCGATCACTTTGAGCGCGCGTTGCAGCGCCAGTAGACGGTACCGGTGCGCCGACGCGGGGTCGTCGGCGCCGCTGCGCAGGCGCCAGTAGTGGGCGCGCAAGCGTTCGGCCATCGCCGGGGACACGATCCGCGGCGTGACCCGGTCCGTGAAGAGCGACGCCAAGTCGTACTCGGGTGGCGCGAGCAGCGCGTCCTGGAAGTCGATGATGAACGGCGCGTCGCCGCGCATGAGAATGTTCCAACCGTGGTAGTCGCGGTGGCTCAGCACGAGCGGCGCGTCCGCGAGCTCGGCCGTGAGCGCGGCGAAGCTCGCCTCGAACCCGGCGCGCGCCCGCGCCGCGAGCGGCACCCCGAGACGGCGCTCGACGCCCCACTCGAGAAAGTGCTCGAGCTCCCAGCGATAGAGCCGATCGTCGAAGCGCTGCGCGAACGCGATGCTGCTGCGGTCGCGACTCGCGGTGCCGCGCTCGTGCAGCACGACGAGCGCCTCGAGCGCGCACCCGTAGAGCTTCTCCGCGTCGCGCGGCGCCGCCGCGACGCGATCCCACAGCACGACGTCGCCGCCGTCCTCGAGGAGCAGGATGCCGGCGGCGAGGTCCGCGGCATAAACCTGCGGCACAGCGGCGCCGATCGACGTCAGCAAGCGGTGCACGTCGAGAAACGGCAGCTCGCGCGGCGGCTCGGGAAAGATGCAGAGCTCCTCCGAGCTGAGCGGTAGTCCACTTCCGGCGAGGACCATGACGATCATCGTCGCAGGGGCGGGGCCGTCCATCACCCGCGCGCGCAGGTATCGACGCGCGGAGAAATCGCCGGCGACGTGCGTGAGCGCCGTCACCTGCGCGCCCGGCCAGCGGTGCGCGACGAGCGCCGCGACCGCGGGCGCGACGGCATCGTTCGTCATTCGATCGTCCACCGCCGCTCCTCCTTCAACGGGCGGTATCAGAGCCCGCAAAAGCTTGTCAAAACAACGCGCGAACGCAGCGTTGCGCGCGGCGTTCACCTTGACTTGCAGGGGTCGCTGGCATAATCGACTCGCGTTCTCACGGCGGCGATTGCCGCGTTCCTGCACATGCTAGACCAATATCTCGGCGTCATCCTCACGTTCGGGTTCGCCGCGGTGATCGTCGGCATCATGTGCGGCGCCAGCATGGTTCTCGGCGCGCACCACCCCAGTGCGGTGAAGCAGCAGGTGTTCGAGTGCGGCAATCCGCCGACGGGTCCCGCGCGCGGTCGTTTCTCGGTGCGGTTCTATCTCGTCGCCATTCTCTTCATCGTGTTCGACGTCGAGGTCGTGTTCTTGTATCCCTGGGCGATCGTCTTCCGCCGTCTCGGCGTGCCCGGGCTCGTCGAGATGATGGTTTTCATCGGCGTGCTCGCGGCGGGCCTCGGCTACGTGTGGAAGAAGGGCGCGCTCACCTGGGACTGAGCCAACGCGAACACCAGAAGAGGGATCCGACGGGTGTGGGCTGACGCGGGGATAGCGGCGGTCAAGTCGCTGGTGATGCTGCTTTTGGCGCTCAACTTGACGCTCGTACTGCTGTGGGTCGAGCGCAAGGGGAGCGCGCTCATCCAGGATCGCATCGGCGCCAATCGCGCCAACATCTTCGGCGGCATCTTGCCGTTCAATCTCGGCATCGTGAACACGTTGATCGCCGATCCGATCAAGATGTTCACGAAAGAAGACGTGATTCCCGACGGCGCCGACAAGCTCTTGCACTTCTTCGGGCCGTTTCTCGCGGTCTTTCCGGTGCTGGCGACGTTCGCCGCGGTGCCCTTCGGCGACGTGCTCGTGATCGGCGATCGCACGATCAACCTGCAAGTCGCCGATCTGAACGTCGGCATCCTCTACGTGCTCGCGATGTCGGGGCTCTCCGTGTACGGCGTCGTCCTCGGCGGCTGGGCGACGAACAGCCGCTGGTCGCTCCTCGGTGCGATTCGCGGCTCGGCGCAGATGATCTCGTACGAGATCGCGATGGGGCTCGGGCTCATCGGCGCGATCCTCACCTTCGGCACGCTCGACTTGCAGGCGATCGCGCGCGCGCAGGGCGCGACCATCTGGGGCGTGATCCCGGCGTGGGGCATCATCTACCAACCGCTCGGCTTCCTGATCTTCCTCGTCGCCGGCATCGCGGAGACGAAGCGCGTCCCGTTCGATCTGCCCGAGGGCGAGTCGGAGCTGACGAGCGGCTACTTCACCGAGTACTCGGGCAGCAAGCAGGCGACGTTCATGATGAGCGACTTCGCCGAGATCGTCGTCGTCTCGGCGCTCGCGACGACGCTCTTCTTCGGCGCCTGGCAAGTGCCGTACCTCGCGCGCGACGGCTTCCACTTCCCCGGCGGCTTTGCGCTCGCGTTGCCGCAGCTCGTCGTCGTCGCGATGCAGGTCGTGAGCTTCATCCTGAAGATCCTCGTCCTCTGCTGCTTCCAGATCCTCGTGCGCTGGAGCTTGCCGCGGTACCGCTACGATCAGCTCATGGACCTCGGGTGGAAGACGCTCTTGCCGCTCGCGCTCGCGAACGTGCTGCTCACCGCCGTCATCATCGTGCTCGCCGGCTAGCGATGGGGCCGGTCACCTTCGCCGTCCTCGCGACCGCGCTCGTCGTCTCGGCGTTGACGGTCGTCGTGCACCCGAGCCCGGTGAAGAGCGCGATGGCGCTGGTCGTGACGCTCTTCCTGCTGGCGGTCGTCTTCGTGTTTCTCGGCGCGCACATGATCGCCGCGCTGCAAGTGATCGTCTATGCCGGCGCGATCATGGTGCTCTTCCTCTTCGTCATCATGCTGCTGAACCTCTCCGACGACGGTGCCGAGGCGCGCCATCAGGGAGGGGCGCTTTTTCGACTCGGGGCGTGGATCGGCGGCGGCGTCCTCGCCGTTGAACTGGCAGCCCTCTTCCTGCGCGTGCCGTTTCCCGCCCCCGCGACGCCGCCCGCCGGCTACGGCGGCGCGGAGGCGGTCGCGACGGCGCTCTTCGTCGACTATCTCTTGCCCTTCGAGCTGACCTCGATCTTGCTGTTGGTCGCGATCGTCGGTGCGGTCGTGCTCGCGCAGCGGCGGGCCGCCTGATGGTCCCGACGAGCTGGTATCTGGCGCTCTCCGCCGTCCTCTTCGCGATCGGCGCGATCGGCGTGCTCGTCCGCCGCAACATCATCGTCGTGTTCATGGCGATCGAGCTCATGCTGAACGCGGTCAACCTGACGTTCGTCGCGTTCGCGCGTCAGCTCGGCACGATCGACGGGCAAGTGATCGTCTTCTTCGTGATGACCGTCGCCGCCGCCGAGGCCGCCGTCGGTCTGGCGATCATCATCGCCGCGTTCCGTAATCGCCCGACGGTGAACGCCGACGAGCTCGCCGTCTTGCGTTGGTGAGGCGATGCACGGCGGCGAGATCATCCCGACATCGACGCTGTGGCTGATTCCGGCGCTGCCGTTCGCCGGGTTCCTGCTCGCGATCATCTTCGGTAACGCGCGCCGGCTCGTCACGCTCGCCGCGCCGGCCGCCGTCGGTGTCGCGTTCGCGGTGGCGCTTGCGGCCGTTCTCACGCTGCTGCGCGCGCCCGCCGGCGCGCGCCTCGTCGACGACGTCTATCCGTGGATCGTCGCCGGACCCTTCCGCGCCGACGTCGCGTTCCGTATCGACGCGCTCTCGGCGGTGATGGTGCTGATCGTCACCGGCGTCGGATTCCTCATCCACGTCTACTCGGTCGGCTACATGGCGCACGACGAGAGCCTGCCGCGCTTCTTCGCGTACCTGAACCTCTTCATGTTCGCGATGCTGCTCCTCGTCCTCGCCGACAACCTCGTCGTGCTCTTCGTCGGCTGGGAAGGGGTCGGCCTCTGCTCGTACCTCTTGATCGGCTTCTGGTACGAGAAGGACGAGAACGCCGCCGCCGGGAAGAAGGCGTTCGTCGTGAACCGCATCGGCGACATGGGGTTCGTCCTCGGGCTCCTGCTCCTGGCGTGGAGCACGGCGGCGAACGGCGCGCTCAGCCTCGACATCGCGCACGTCGAGGAGCACGTGCACGCGCTCGCTCCGGCGACGGCGACCGCGGTCGCGCTCCTGCTGCTCGTCGGCGCCGCCGGCAAGTCGGCGCAGCTGCCGCTCTACGTCTGGCTTCCCGACGCGATGGCGGGCCCGACGCCGGTTTCGGCGCTGATCCACGCTGCGACGATGGTGACCGCCGGCATCTACATGATCGCGCGCCTGCACGTCGTATTCGTCGCAAGCCCCTTCGCGCTGGAGGTGGTGGCGATCGTCGGCGCCGCGACGGCGCTCTTCGCGGCGACGATCGCCCTCGTGCAGACCGACGTCAAGAAGGTGCTCGCCTACTCGACGGTGAGCCAGCTCGGCTTCATGGTGCTGGCGCTCGGCGTCGGTGCGTTCGCGAGCGCGATCTTCCACGTGATGACGCACGCCTTCTTCAAGGCGCTCCTGTTCCTCGGCGCGGGCAGCGTCATCCATGGGATGAGCGGCGAGCAGGACGTGAGCCAGATGGGCGGCTTGCGGCAGAAGATGCCGGTCACGTGGTGGACGTTCCTCGTCGGCACGCTGGCGATCGCCGGCGCCCCGGGCTTCGCCGGGTTCTTCAGTAAGGACGAGATCCTCGCCCACGCCTGGGGCACGGGGCACTACGCGCTCTGGGCCGTCGGTGCCTTCACCGCCGCGCTGACCGCGTTCTACATGTTCCGCCTGCTGTTCCTCACCTTCTTCGGCGAGCTGCGCGCCGCGCCAGAGGTCGCGCACCACGTGCACGAGTCGCCACCGGTGATGACGGTGCCGCTCGTGATCCTCGCGGCGCTGTCGATCGTCGGCGGTTGGGTCGGTTTGCCGGAAGGCTGGCTCTGGGGGCCGGCGTTCGGCCGCTTCCTCGCGCCCGTCACGGGTCACCCGGATCTCGGCGAGCACGGTGCCGGCGTCGAGACGGCGCTCATGCTGGTGACGACCCTCCTCGCCGTCGGCGGCGCGACGTTGGCGTATGTCTTCTACGTGCGCATGCCCGGCCTGCCGCAGATCCTCGCGTGGCGTCTCAAGCCAGCGTACGAGCTCCTCGTCGGCAAGTACTGGATCGACGAGTTCTACGACGCGCTCGTCGTGCGGCCGTACGTCGCGCTCTCGAACTTCCTCTGGCGCATCGTCGATCAGACGATGATCGACGGCGCGGTGAACGGCGTCGCGACCGCCGTGGTCGTGAACGGGCAACTGTGGCGCTACGTGCAGGACGGCAACGTCCAGCACTATGCGCTCGTCTTCCTCGGCGGCGCGATCGCCCTCGTGTCGTACTGCCTGGTGCGCTGAGCGATGGGGAACGTGCTCCTCAGCCTGATCGTCTGGACGCCGCTCGTCGGCGCGCTCCTCGTGTTGCTCGTGCCGCGCGATCAGCCCGACGGCGCGCGGCGCGCCGCGCTCGCGTTCTCGTTGGTCACGTTCCTGCTGTCGCTCGCGCTCTGGGCGGGGTTCCGCGTCGACACCGCCGAGTTCCAGTGGGTCGAGCAGGCCGCGTGGGTGCCGAGCTTCGGCATCCAGTACATCCTCGGCGTCGACGGCGTGAGCCTCTTCCTCGTGCTGCTCACGACGTTCCTCACGCCGCTCGTCGTCCTCTTCTCCTTCGGCGACATCACCAACCGCGTGAAGGAGTACTTCTTTTTCCTCTTGCTGCTCGAGACCGGGATGCTCGGCGCCTTCGTCGCGCTCGATCTCTTCCTCTTCTACGTCTTCTGGGAGCTGATGCTGATCCCGATGTACTTCATCATCGGCGTCTGGGGCGGTGCGCGGCGCATTTACGCCTCGCTCAAGTTCCTCATCTACACGCTCACGGCGAGCCTGCTGATGCTGGTCGCTATTCTCTACCTCGTGAGCGTTCACGCGCGCACCGGGGCCGTCACCTTCGACGTCCGCCAGCTGTACGGGACCGCCCTCGGACCGACCGAACAGCTGTGGCTCTTCGCCGCGTTCGCGCTCGCGTTCGCGGTGAAGGTGCCGATGTTCCCGCTCCACACCTGGCTCCCCGATGCGCACGTCGAGGCGCCGACGGGCGGCTCGGTCATTCTCGCCGGCGTCCTCCTCAAGATGGGAACGTACGGCTTTCTCCGCTTCGCCATGCCGCTCTTCCCCGACGCGACGCGCACCGCGACGCCGCTGATCCTCGCGCTCGCCGTCGTCGGGATCCTCTACGGCGCCGCGGTGGCGATGGTGCAGCCCGATTTGAAGAAGCTCGTCGCCTACTCGTCGGTCTCGCACCTCGGCTTCGTCATGCTCGGGCTCTTCGCGGTGAACACGATCGGCGTCGAGGGCGCGATCTACCAAATGTTGAACCACGGCCTCTCGACCGGCGCGCTCTTCCTCCTCGTCGGCGTCATCTACGGGCGCCGCCACACGCGCGCGATCGCCGACTTCGGCGGTCTCTGGAAGCCGCTGCCGCGCTACGCCGCGGTCTTCCTCGTCGTGATGTTCTCGTCCGTCGGCCTTCCCGGCCTGAACGGGTTCGTCGGCGAGTTTCTGATCCTCGTCGGGTCGTTCGGGGCGAACCGCGCCGCGACGGCGTTCGCCAGCGCCGGGCTCATCCTCGGCGCCGTGTACATGCTGTGGATGTTCCAGCGGGTGATCTTCGGTCCTTTGCGCCACGAGGAGAACGCGCATCTCCAAGACTTGACCGGACGCGAGATCGCGGTGCTGGCGCCGGTCGTCGTGATGATCGTCGTCATGGGCGTCTACCCGCGGCCGTTCCTGCGCGCGATGGAGCCGTCCGTGAAGGCGCTCGTCGCGCGCATCGAAGGCCATCGCGGCGCGGTCGCTTCGGCGGGCATCGTCGGCGCCGACTCCGAGCACGCTGCAGCTCCATCGGTGGACCCGTTGATGAACGTCACCGCCCGCACGGACGCGCGGCAATGACACCCGCCATCGATTGGATCGCGGTCTTGCCGCTCCTCCTCGTGAGCGGCCTCGGCGTCGTCTGCCTCGGCGTCGGCCTCTTCGTCGACGACGACGAGGTGCTGGGCTGGGGCGCTCTGATCGGCCTCGGCGCGACGCTCGTCACGACCGCCGTCCTGATCGGGCAGCACGGCAGCGCCTTCAACGGTACGCTCGTCCTCGACGGTTACGCGCTGTTCTTCGATCTGCTCATCCTCGCCGTCGGAATCGTCGTCGTGCTGATGTCGATGAGCTACGTGGAGGAGACCGGGATCGGCGCCGGCGAATACTACGCGCTCGTGCTGTTCGCGCTCTCCGGCATGATCGTCATGGCGTCGGCGACCGACCTGATCCTCATCTTTCTCGGTCTCGAGGTGATGTCGATCAGCGTCTACATCCTCGCCGGCGCGTGGCGCACGCAGGTGCGCTCGAACGAGGCGGCGATGAAGTATTTCCTCCTCGGCGCCTTTGCGACCGGCTTCCTTCTCTACGGCATCGCGCTGATCTACGGCGCGACGGGCGCGACGCGGCTCGACGTCATCGCCGAGAAGCTCGGCGGCGGCGTCGACCACCGCCTGCTGCTTGCCGGTGTCGCCATGCTGCTCGTCGCGTTCGGGTTCAAGGTCGCGGCGGTGCCGTTCCACATGTGGACGCCCGACGTGTACGAGGGCGCGCCGACTTCCGTCACCGCGCTCATGGCCGTCGCGGTGAAGACCGCGGGCTTCGCCGCGTTCACCCGCGTCTTCCTGCGCGGCTTCGGCGGCTTGCACGGCGACTGGTCGATGTTGTTGTGGGCGCTCGCGGTCGCGACGATGACCGTCGGCAACGTCCTCGCGCTCGCGCAGCGCAACATCAAGCGCATGCTCGCCTACTCGAGCATCGCGCACGCCGGCTACATTCTGGTCGCGCTCACTGCCGGCGGACCCACGGGCGGCGCCGCCGCGCTCTTTTATCTGTTGGCGTACGCCGGCATGAACCTAGGCGCCTTCGGCGTCGTCCTCGCGGTCGGACGCCGCGGCGAGCCGCACGAGGAGATCGACGATTACGCCGGGCTCGGCTTCCGCTCGCCGCTCCTCGGCGCGACGATGGCGATCTTCATGCTGTCGCTGACCGGCATCCCGCCGCTCGCCGGCTTCGCGGGCAAGGTCTACGTTTTCACCGCCGCCGTCCGCGAGGGATACTACGCGCTCGCCGTGATCGGCGTGCTGAACAGTGTCATCTCCGCCGGCTACTACATCCGCATGTTGGTCGTCATGTTCATGACCCCCGGCACGGTCGAGGTGGTGCGCGCCGGCCGCCGCCCGTATCTCTTCACCAGCATCGTCTTCTCGGCCGTGGTGACGGTACTGATCGGCGTCTTTCCCGCGCTCTGGCTCGAGCTCGCGCGTCTGAGCTTCCTGTCGCAGCCCTGACGCGTGACGTCACCGATCGAGCGTCGTCCGATTCACCTCGGCCTTCGCGCGTGAGGCCGTGACGACGGGGATCTCCGTGTCGGCGAGAGGACGCATCCGGTGCTTGCGGGCCAACGCGCGCTCGACGTAGGGCGTGAGCTCGCGGCGTTTGCGCTCGTCGCGTTCGGCGACCTCGCGTTGAAACTCCGGCGCGACCTCGCGTCCGAAGAGCTCGAGCGACGCCAGGATCTCGTCGTGCCGGTTGTGACCGGCTTGCTGCAGGAAGATCACCTGATCGACGCCCGCTGCTTCTTGGCTGTGCAGATGCGCCCGCATGTCGTCGGGGGTGCCGATACCCGCACCTTGGTAGCCGGCGTCGCCGGCGCGCGCGACGAGCTCGGCGGTGCGGTTGCCGCGGCGCTCCTGGAACGACTCCCAGAGATGCGATCGCCCCGGGCACGCGTCTTGCGCGACCAAGGCGTTCACCGCGAAGAAGAAGAACTCGAATCCTTCCTGGCCGCGGCGAATCGCTTCCGCACGATCAGGATGGATCGAGAACGCCGACACCGTCGCGAGATTGGCATTGACGGTGTGGCCGAGCGGCACGCACTCGTCGCTCTTGATGGTGTCGTAGTAGATCGCGCTCCAGTGCCGCGCCTCGTCGGGATCCACGAACGCGAACGCGAGGGCGCCGAGTCCGTTCCGCGCCGCGACCCGGATCGTGTCGCGGTTGGTGCAGGCCATCCACATCGGCGGGTGCGGCTTCTGGATCGGCTTCGGGATGACGTTCCGGCACGGCATCGAGAAATGCGTCCCCTCGAAGCCGGGATACGGCTCGAGCACCATCATGTTGGCGATCTGCTCGGCGGCCTCGAGCGCCATGGCGCGCTTTTCTTTGGCGGAGATCTTGAAGCCGCCGAGCTCGAGACGCGTCGCGCCTTCGCCGATGCCGAAGTCGACCCGTCCGTTCGAGATCAGGTCGAGCATCCCGAGCCCTTCGGCCGTGCGCGCCGGATGGTTGTAGTTGGGAATGACCTGACGGATGCCGTGACCGAGGCGGATCCTCTGCGTGCGCGCGGCCGCCGCGGCGAGGAACACCTCGGGCGCCGAGCAGTGCGAGTACTCTTCGAGAAAGTGGTGCTCGACGCACCACGCGTAGTCGAAGCCGAGACGATCGGCGAGCGCGACCTGCTCGAGCGCCTCGTGAACGATGCGCTGCTCCGCGCGCGCGTCCCACGGCTTGGGCATCTGCAACTCGTAGAAGACTCCGAATTTCATGTTCACCCCTTACACCGTCAGGTGCACCGGGGTCACGCCGGTCGCGAACCGCCGCGCGAACGGGCCGACGACGAGGCGGATGAGATCGGTGCGTACGAGGATGGTGAGTGCCGCGACGGCGACATCGGTCGTCCAGGCGCCGCCGAAGAGAAGGCGCGGCGGCCCTTGCTGCTGCTCCTGTGCGGTGATCACCTCCGGCGACCGCTCCGCTTGCACGCATGCCGCAACCGCATCGAGCTCGACACCTGGTGCGCCGCGCGAGAGCGCCGGCACCAGGTGGTTCGCGGCGACCAGCGCGTCGCGGAGCGCGATGTTGATGCCTTGCGCGCCGACCGGCGACATCGGATGGGCCGCATCGCCGAGCAGAAGCAATCCGGGCACGCTCCATCGGTCGAGACGCCCGCAGATCACGTCGAGGAGAAACGGTTCCGTGATCGCCACGCGGCTATCCAGGAGATGAACCGCGAGATCCTGTGAGACATGCGCTGCCATCTCCGCGAGCCAGCGGTCGATGCCGTGCCGCCGCAGGTCGCCGAACGAGCCCTTGTTGATGATCCATGCGAGTTGCAGCCGACCGTCGGGTGCCGGAAACACGAGCGCGGCGTGATTGCGGCCGAGATAGGCGCGCGCGGTCGTGCGGTCGGCGAGAAACGGAGGTAGTGGCACCTTGCACCAGACGATGTCGAACGACTGCGGGGTCCGGCGCTCCTCGAGATTGGCGCGGCTCCGCAGCACCGACGTGCGGCCGTCGGTGCCGATCACGAGATCGCCGCGTACGTCGTCCTCGCCGTCGTTGCGCTGCACTCGGACGCCGACGACGCGCGCGTCCTCGCGGACGAGATCGCGCACCACGGCGCCCCGCTCGAGTCGGAAGCTCGGGAAGCGTCCCGCCTCCGCGACCAGCATCTCGAGCATGGCCGGCTGCGACACGACGCGCGGGCCGAAGGTGCCGATCTGCTCGGGCGTGAGCGCGACCCGAAAGAGTCGCCGCGCGCCGCGGTAGACCTCGAGCGTACGGGGACGCGTCTGCGGAAGCGTATCGAGGGCGCCCCCCAAGCCCATCTGGACGAACGCATCGACGCCGCTCGGCATCAGGCCTTCGCCGCGGAACTCCCGCGCGAAATCGTGGTGTCGTTCGAGCAAGGTGACGGCGATGCCGCGACGGGCGAGGAGGTACGACAGCGCCGCTCCCGCCGGCCCGGCGCCGACGATCACCACGCTCGTCATTCAGGTCTTCCGGTCGCTCGTGTGCGCCGCGCGCGCCGTCAGCAACGCGACGAGCGCACGGTTGAGCGGCGTCGGTACGCCGACCGCTTCACCCACGCGCACGACGGCGCCGTTGATCGCATCGTGCTCCAGACGGCGGCCGCGCTCGACGTCTTGGAGCATCGACGTGCGCAGCGTGCCGAGGTGCTCGGCCGCGTAGGCGACGACCCGATCGACGCGCGCGCCGTCGAGAAGGATCCCCTGCGCGTGCGCCACCGCGATCGCCTCCAGCATGACGTCGCGCAGCAGCCGCGCAGTCCCAGGTAGGCGCGCCGCCTCACCGCTCGTCGTCCGAGTGAGCGCGGTGACCGCGTTGAACGCGGCGTTCCACGAGAGCTTGTCCCACAGCATGAGGAGGATGTGCGCGGAGAGATGGTAGCGCACGCCGGCGGCTGTGAAGAGCTCGACGAGCGCGCGGGTGCGTGCGCTCTCGTGGCCGCTCGTCTCGCCGAAGAAGATCGTGCCCTGCGCGACGTGCCGGACCACGCCGGGTGCGATGAGCTCGGCGCCGATCTGCGTCATCGCGCCGAGAAGCGGCGACAGGTGGAGCGCGGACGCGAGCAGGCTCTCGTTCTCGATGCCGTTCTGCAGCGAGAGGATGATCGTCTCCGGCCCGACGACCGGCGCGATCGCGGCGGCGGTGGTGGCGGTGTCGTAGGACTTGACGGTCACGAGCACGAGGTCGACGGGCGCGATGCCTGCGAGCATGTCCGTCGCCGTGACCTGTGGCAGCCGCACGTCGCCGTCGACGCTCTCGACCGTCAGGCCGCGCTCGCGGAGCGCGGCGAGACTCCGCCCGCGCGCGAGAAACACGACATCGTGGCCGGCGCGCGCGAGGAGCGCGCCGAAGTAGCCGCCGACGCCGCCCGTCCCCGCGATCAGGATCCGCATCGTCTCGGACTGTCGCTGCCGGCGAGCGGTCGCGCCGCCGTTGGCGCGCCGCGCGCTTGCATGACTCCCGCGCGGCGCGGCCTCACTCGAACTTCACCGCCGGGACTTGCTGCGCGGCCTCCGGCGCCTCGAAATACTTCTGCGGCGTGAATCCCGTCGCCCGGGCCGTCAGCATCGTCGGGAAGCTGCGGACGAGCGTGTTGTACTCGCGGACCGCGTCGTTGTACCGGCGGCGCTCGGTCGCGATGCGGTTCTCGGTGCCGGCGAGCTCGTCGGAGAGACGCGCGAACTGCTGATCGGCCTTGAGATCCGGATAACGCTCCGAGAGCGCAAGCAGGCGCGACAGTGCCGACGACATGTCGCGCGCGGCATCGATCGTCGCGTCGCGCGAGCCGCCGGCGGCGAGCATGCGGGCGCGCGCGTTCGCGACCGCCTCGAAGATCTCGCGCTCGTGCTTGGCGTAGCCTTTCGTCACCTCGACGAGGTTCGGAACGAGATCGTTGCGCCGCTGCAGCTGCACCTCGACCTGCGCCCAGGCGCCGTCGATCGCCTCGCGCAACGTCACGAGCCGGTTGTAGCCGCAGCCCGCGAGCGTCGAGGAGAGGAGCACCAATCCGATCGTCAGCCGTCGTGCCGTTCGCATGATCGCCTCCTTGCCGTCACCATTTGCCGCCGGCGCCGCCGCCGCCGAAGCTACCGCCGCCGAATCCCCCGAACCCGCCGCCCGGACCGCCGAAGCCACCGCCGCCGAAGCCGCCGCCCCACATCGGCGGCCCCCACATCATGCCGCGCCGCCGACCGCCGGCGGCCGCCGAGAACATCGGCAGCACCACGAAGAAGAGAACGAGCAACAGCAGCAGCAAGCCCGGACTGATCGGGAACCCTCCCGGCTGGCGCCGCCGCTCGGGGACGGACGGCGCGCCGGAGAGCGTGACGCCGTACTCGCGCGCGATGACTGCCGCCATGCGCTCGACGCCGGCACGGATGCCGCCCGCGAGATCGCCGGCGCGAAAGCGCGGCACGATGTCGCGATCGCGAATCTCGCCGACGAGGCCGTCGGGGAGGGCACCCTCGATGCCGTAGCCGGTCAGGATGAAGAGGTCGCGGTCGGCGACCGAGACGAGAAAGACGACGCCGTTGTCCTTACCGGCGGCGCCCGGCTTCCATGCCTCGGCGAGGCGCATCGCGTAGTCGAACGGAGTGTCGGGCTTGGTCGTCGTGACGGTGACGACCGCAATCTCGGCGCCGGTCTTGCGGCGCAGCTCGTCGATGCGCGCAGTGAGCGCCGCCGCCGTCGTTGCGTCGATGACGTGGGCGTAGTCCGAAACGTAGCCGAGTGGCGTCGGCAACGGATCGGGACCGGCGAGGGCGACGCCGGACACGGCTGCGATGGAGAAGACGCCGAACGCCAGTACGAGCGACAGCGGAAGACGACGGATCGTCGCGGCCGCGAGCGCTCGCCTCATGCCGGCGGCGACGCCTCGCGGTCGGCGATCGTCGCGAGCGTCTCGATCTCGGCGAGGTACGCGCCGAAGCGCTCGTCGATCGGACCCGTCACGTCGTGCTCGTCGAGCGCGGCTAGGACGGGGAAGGCGCACCCGTAATGGCGCTCGAACGCGTGCACGACCGCCGCGCCGTGGCCGGTCCACGGGTCGCCACGCAAGTACAGGAGGCCGCGGATGACGTGCAGAAAGGTCTTCCGCGAGTCGAGCATCAGCGCATGCAGGTCACGCGCCGAGCCGGCGAGCTCGAGATAAAGCGCGCGCAGGCGCAAGAGCTTGCCTTTCGCTTCGCGCTCGCATTCGACGCGTACCGCTTCGGCGCAGACGATGAGGCCGTCGAACAGCTCGGCGCCCGCGAGCGTGCGATGGCGGGCGCGGATGTCGAGAAGCTCGAGCGGAAAGACGTCGCGCGAGCGCTCGAGCTCCGCGAGCGAAAGCACGAGCGGCGCCGCGACGCGGTGACCGCGCCAGCGCGTCCACCACTGCGCGATGCGCTGCAGATCGACGAACTCGAGCGGTTCCAGCACGACGGCGAGGTTCACGTCGGAGCGGTCGGGCCGAAAGCCGGCGCCGGCGGCGCTGCCGTAGAGGACGAGCGACTTCAGCGCCTCCCCGGCGAGCGCGACCAGCTCGCCCGACGCTTGCGACACGATCTCGCGCGGATCGCCTCCCCATCGCATGGCGCCGCGGATGATAGGGACGGGTCCGGGAGCGCGCAAACGTCCGGACGCACGCCGAACGCGCCGCGCGAGACCGCCGCCGCGCGTTCGCGTCGCGGAAGCTACGCGGTGGCTGCTCGCGACGCGAGCTGCTAAAGGGTCGCGCCTGCCGTGCCGACGCCCACGCGCAACCTCGACGCGACGCTCGCCGCGATCGCGCCGCTCGACGAGCGGCGCCGCGCCGCCGCCTGGGCGCGGCTCGATGCGCTGACGAAGCCGCGGCGGAGCCTTGGCCGGCTCGAGGAGCTCGCGGCGACGGCCGCCGCCGTCCTCGGTGAGCGTCGCGGCGGGAAGAGCGTCCTCGTCTTCGCCGCCGACCACGGCGTCGTCGCCGAGGGCGTGAGCGCCTATCCGCAAGAGGTGACGGTGCAGATGGTCGCCAACTTCGCCGCCGGCGGCGCTGCGGTGAACGTGATCGCGCGGCAGCACGGCATCGACGTGGTCGTCGTCGACGTCGGCGTTGCATCCGTCGAGCCGCCGCCGGCGGGAGTCGTCGCAGCGCGCGTCGCCGCAGGTACGCGCAACATGCTGCGTGAGCCGGCGATGACCGCCGCCGAGGCGCGGCGCGCGCTCGAGGTCGGCATCGCGATCGCGGAGGGCGAGGCGGCGCGCGGCGTGGCGATGATCGCCCTCGGCGAGATGGGAATCGGCAACACCACCGCGGCGGCGGCGATCACGGCGGCACTCTTACGCGTCCCCGTCGCAAGTGTCGTCGGCCCGGGCACCGGTCTCGATCCCGTCGGCGTGGCGCGTAAACAGGAAGTGATCGCGACGGCACTGGCACGGCACGCGCTCGATCCGTCGCGCCCGCTCGACGTGCTCGCCGCGCTGGGCGGTCTCGAAATCGCGGCGATCGCCGGCGCATGCCTCGGGGCCGCAGCCGCGGGGTGCGTCGTCGTGGTCGACGGCTTCATCGCCAGCGCCGGCGCTCTCGTCGCGCTGCGACTCGCCCCGGCGGCGCGACCGTACTGCGTCTTCGCGCACCGGTCGCCGGAGCCGGGACACGCGGTGATCCTGGCGGCGCTCGAGGCGTCGCCGCTCCTCGACCTCGAGATGCGCCTCGGCGAGGGCACCGGGGCCTGCCTCGGGATCGCGCTCGCGGAGACCAGTCTCCGCGTGCTCGACGAGATGGCGACCTTCGAATCGGCGGGTGTCGCACGCCGGCGCGACGGTGGCGACGGACGCGATGAGGTCGCACGATCGCCCGGCGACGAGGATGGACGCGACGAGCGCTGACGGTTCCGCCGACGCGGAAGCGGCCGCAGCGGCGCGGCGTCGGGCGCTGAACGCGCCGGCGGCGCTTGTCGCGCAACTCGCGACCGCGGCCCGCTTTCTCACCATCGTCCCGGTTCCCGGCGCGACCGTCGAGGTGGGCACGAGCGCGCTCTTTTTCCCGCTGGTCGGCGTCGCGCTCGGCGCCATGCTCGTCGCTCTCGACTGGGTCACCGCCGCGCTCGTGCCGCTCGGAATCCGCGACGTGTTCCTCGTCGGCGTCCTCGCCGTGATCACCGGCGGCCTCCATCTCGACGGCCTCGCCGACAGCGCCGACGGACTCTTCACCGGCCATCGCGAGCGGGCGCTCGCGATCATGCGCGAGGGCGCGATCGGCGCGTTCGGCGCCGCCGCGGTCGTGCTCGTCGTTGCGCTCAAGCTGCGCAGCCTCGACGCGCTGCCGCCCGAAACCCGCACCGCGGCGCTCCTCTACGCGCCGATGTTGGCGCGCTGGGCAATGGTCGTGTTGGCGTTCGGATCGCGGGCGGCGCGGCCGGACGGCCTCGGCAACGCCATGGTGCGCTCGCTCACGTTTCGCGAATTCGGGATCGCGACCGTCGTCGCGCTGTGGATCATCCTCGCGCAGACGGGCGCGCGCGGCTTGCTGGCGATCCTCGTCGTCGCCGCGACGGCGATCGGCTGCCGCATCCTCGCCCATGCGCGCCTCGGTGGCGTCACCGGCGACGTGCTCGGCGCGATCGGCGAGGTCGTCGAGGCGCTCGTCTTCGCCGTCTTCGCGCTCGGCGTCGGCTGACGGCAGAACGTCTCGTCGGCGCGGGCGGCGGCGGGCGGGAACGGGGTGCGCTGGGCCGGCACGCGCGCACGGCCGTCGACGTCCGCGCGAACGTCACGGGCGCACGCGGACGTCTACGTACGCGTGCATGTCGTGGTCAGCGCGCAAATTCTACGTCCCCGCGCACCCCGTTCTC